>JAZREL010000027.1:0-28471 GCA_045660785.1 Eubacteriales bacterium
CCGGCTGTGAAAATGAATTCATTTCCGCAATCCTTGCATACCAGTGTCTTGTCCTCAAACATGTTTTCTCTCCTCTAAAAAAATAATATACAAAGCTTTCGCAAAGTATTCAACCAATAATTCCTTTAAGCTTCGCCCTTATCCTGAAAATTGCATTATTCACGGACTTTTCGCTCTTACCGACATGCTTTGAAATTTCACTCGCCCTTTTTCCGTCGATATAAAGGGCAAATACCTTTTTTTCGTATGGAGATAGAGAATTTTCTGCAAGTGCCATTAGCTTTGTGCCAAGCTCCTTTGTCATATACACGTCATCAGGTGACGGTGTGCTGACAGGAATTTTAAGCTCACCCCTTTTTCGCTTCCCTGCCTTGATTTTTCTAACAAGAGAAATAAGGCGATTTCTCACGCACGCCTTAGCGTACGCGCCGAAGGTAAAGGACGAGGTGTCTTTATCATAGGTTTTTACCGCATCGAAAAGTGCAATTTGCGCTTCTTGTGTGAAATCGTCAACTATCTCACCGCATTCAACGCACATAGAAGAATACTTTTGGGAAAGACTACTAAGCAGTGGCTTATAAATTCTCGCAAGCTTAGAAAACGCGTGGCTATCGCCCCCTCGCGCCTTCAAAATCAGCTCTAAATTTTCTTCCATAGTGCCTCATTTCCGCAGTTTATCCATATGATATTATCATTATAACAATAATATTACATTTTGTCAAGGGCTATTTTGTCAAAATTGATAAAATATTTTATTCATATGGGTATTTTTTGTGCATTTTAACAAAATTTGCTAAATTTTTGTGAATTTTTAATTTTTGAGCGGTTATCTTTCAAAAATATAGTTGCGCTCACCTGAAACCAGAGCCATTGTGCCTTGGAAAACAACCTCGGGACGGCGGCGGAAGTTAAGAAGCATTGTGTCCGCTTCCTTTTCGCTATCAACGTCGATGTTAATTTCAAGCACGCGTCTGCCCTTTTCAACAATTTCACAATGCACACTGAATCTTATGCCGTCGATAGGCGTTTTATGGCAATTAATTATTGCGCCGCGCTTTTCAAATGAAAGATATCTTATCGCGCTACGGTAGCTTGCTTCCTTAATCGAGCTTGAAATTTGGTCACTGAGTGCCCTTTCAATTTGCTTGCCCGAATCGGAAACCGTGTAAGTCACCTCTCCCCTTTCGTCAGGTGTGCCGGAGTCAACCAAGTGTCCTGCCTCGATAAGCTCCGTAAAGCAGTCGCCACACTCGAAGTAGCCCGCAATACTCTCTTGGGAAAGAATGGAGCAAATGTCGTTACAGTTTACCGCGTAGCCGATTCTGTCCATTAAATGAAGAATGAAAATTTTAATTTCGCTCTTGTCCTTCATAATTCTCCTTATGCATAAAGCATTTTGTCATTAAATTTTGAATTTAGTCAATTCTTACATATTATTTTATCATATAAAATTAAAATTATCAAGGAATATTTGAGGAGAAAAATGATTTTTGACAAAAAACCGATACTCGCGTGTGAATGTGTAAAGGAAGCCGACAAGAGCGGTGGAATTTCAACAAGCGTATTAAATTACGAGGGGATTGATATTGTCAAAACGGTGATTTCAAGCAAGGCGGCGATAAAGGAAACGGGGCGCGACCTCGGCACTTACCTAACCGTATGCCAAGGGGAGCTATACCGCGGTGGGGAGTTTTTGCGCGACAAGCTCTCGCGTGCGGTTGCCTACTCCCTTTGCGAAATTTTAAAGGAGCTTGAGAAAAAGCCGAGGAGCTTTCTTTTCGTTGGGCTTGGCAACCGTGAAATCAGCGCGGACAGAATAGGCGTTGGAATTTCCGACAAGCTGCCGCCGATAAAGGAAAGTGACAAATCCCCTGCGCTATTTGTAATTTCCCCGGGTGTTTTGTCCTTTGGCGGAATTGAGGCGTGCGACCATATAAAAGGGCTTATAAAAATCAAGGAGCTTGACGCGGTTATCGTTGCCGACTCGCTAATGACGACACATCCCGAGCGCATCCTTGCCACCGTGCAAATCAGCAATACGGGAATTACCCCTGCAAGCGGCACAAAGAAAAAAGCAACCGCCTCAATGCCGAAAATGCACGCAATTTCCGAAAAAACGCTTGGCGTGCCAGTAATATCTCTCGGTGTGCCGACGGTAATCTCATTCGGCGGCGAAAAGCTCTACACCCCGTACACAATCGACCTTGAAATTGAGCCGATTTGTGAAATAATCGCAGACGGAATATCACTTGCATTATCAAGCGATCACTGAAGCGGATGTAAGACATATTTTCTTAATTCCTCACATAATATTTAAAAAAAGGAAGCGAGGATGAAATGGAAAGCAAGGATTTAATTTTAGTTAAAAGCGAGGAGGCGTATCTTGAAAGGCACAGGCGCAAGGGTGCTGTGAAATTAAAGCGCGCGGCTTTTCGGCTTTTTTTGCTTATCTTGGCACTCGGTGCGATTTTGTGTGTGATTTTTCTTTTGCCGCAGATAAAAAGCTTCATTGACCAAGGCGCGCTCGGCGGTATTTTTTCGCCAAATGACACAACGGACGTTACCGAAAACCCAAACGGCTCTGGCACACCAAACGGTGGAAACGGAACAGGCACACCAAACGGGGGTGGCGGCGCGCAAGGCGGCGGAGGCATCACTCAAGGCGGCACGGACACAGGCGCGAATACAAAAGTGCCCGCGGGTGCTTACAAAATCAAAGAAACAACCTTGGAATACGGGGTGAAAAACGAAACGGAAATTGAATTAAATTTAGATGCGCCACACCTAATTTCAATATCGGAAATACGAAAAAAATACGGTGGGGAGGCGCCGCTTGTTTTAATAACTCATCTTTCCCCAAGGGAAGCTTATTCAAACGGCGAATATTACACCGCGGACAGTGATTTTTACAAAGAAAATGAAAATATTTCCGCACTTGCAAAGGTCTTAACGAATGAATTAAACGCGCTTGGAATAAAGACGCTTTATTTAAATGAGGAATACGCCAAGGGCAGCGTTTTCGGCACGCTCGACGAGTACGAAAAATCACTAAACGAAACACTTTCGCGCTACCCAAGCATTTCCTACGTTTTCTCGCTTTCGCGCGGTATTTACATAAACGACGATATGTCAATTGACCGTGAAACTGTCGGAATTGACGGCAAATCATGCGCGCAAATCCGCATAGTCAGCGGCACAAGCGGTGAAAAATTGACCGAGGCGTTTGCCCAAAGCTTATCCTTTGCGCTTGATTTTGCAAAATTTTCGGGTGAAAAAAGCAAAAATTTTGTGTGTGAAAGCAAAATTGCGCGCTTCCCTCTTGGGCAAGGTGTTTCCCCGTTTGCGCTTGAATTTGAGCTTGGCACTTACGCAAACACCTATGACGAGGCGCAAAACAGCACCGTTCATCTTTCAAAATTGATTTTTGAGTATCTGAGTGCCCTTGAAGGCGCGTAGCTACGGTGCGATTTTTGTGGCGTAGCTTTGTATGTACCTTATTATGCTTTGGCGCACGGGTGTTGCAAGCTCGCCAAGGTAAGATAGTGCAATATCGCTCTTTTTGAAATTTCTCAAAATAAGATAGTATTTTTTCGTATTTTCGTGAAAATAAATCTCGTATTCGTGTGCCGTCTTGTCAAGATGCTTCTTTAGATAGATTAACAAATCGGGCGAGGAAACAAGGAAAGCAGACCTTTGCGCCGCTGCAACCGAATTTGGCGCACAAACAGCACCCGAGGTTGCCCCTGCTTCCTTTTCTCCGTTTAAGTAGCTGACGAAGATTTCAAAGCCGCCGTCGCGTGAGGAAAAGACCTCGGCAAGAAGCTGCCCTTGAGGAAGCTTAATTCCAAGCTCGCGCTTTGCCTTGTCAAGAAGCTTGGAAAATGCTTGCTTTATCTCTTTTGTGTCAGCAACTGTACCCTCTGTGATATTATATTCTGCGGCTTCCTTCGCCCCTAAGCTGATTTTTATCGAGCTGTCTGTAATTTTCATAAATTCCATATAGTTCTCCTTTCTTTGCTTGAAAATGAAATATTTTAATTACTTTATCATTATATGCGCAGTAATATTTTTCGTTCAAGCGGTATTTTCGGGAGATGGCGTCAGAACTTGGCAAAAGCGCTTGGTTATTTCAACAAATTAACATATTTAGAAAAAATTTAGGAGGTTTTATGAAGAAAATTTTTTTCTTTTTTACCGTTATTATCTTACTTTTCACCTCGGCTGCTTTCGCAAGTGAGAAAATTTCTCCTGCGATTGACGTTATTGCCGAGGGAAGCACAATGATAAAGAGCGAGGTTGCCAAGGAGGGCGAGCTTAGCTTTGAGGTTGACGATTTTGACGCGCCGCTCCTTTGCCACGTCAGCTCAATAAAAATCACCTCACTTCCCGACAAAAATTCGGGCTACTTGATGCTTGACAACCTTTACGTCGTTGAAAATCAAGTGATTTACCGCGAGGATTTTGACTCACTGCGCTTAGTTTCCAAGAGCGAAAGTCCAAGCGCAAGCTTTAAGTTTAAGCCAAACGATCAGGAATATGAAATTGAGTGTGCGCTCATTTCAATAAAGGAAAAAAATCTATCGCCAACTGCGGGTGGCGGAATTATCGTTTCGGCTTCGACGATTAAAAACATCGCCTGCTCGGGCACGCTTTTGGCATCCGACCCTGAGGGTGAGGAATTGATTTTTGAAATAACGAAGCAACCGAAAAAGGGTCTTGTTTCCCTAACAAATGCAAAAACGGGCGACTATATCTACACGCCCTACGAAAATAAAAGAGGGCGCGACTCGTTTTCCTACCGTGTGCGCGACAGTCACGGCAATTATTCAAGTGAGTGCGAGGTGGAAATAAAAATTGAGCGCAAAAAATCCTCGTTTGTATTTAACGATGTTTCGCCAACCGACCTTTGCGCGGTGATTTCCGTTTGCGAAAGCGGAATGATGGAGCCGACAGCGAGTGTGGACAACACTCATTCCTTCAGCCCCGACAAGGAGATAACGCGCGAGGAGTTTATTTATCTTGTGATGCGCACGCTTGTTTCAAAGGATGCACCGAGCGTGGAAAAAACGCGCTTTGCCGACGATAGCGAGATAACGCCGAAATACAAGGGCTACCTTGAAAGTGCGTTTTCACTTGGAATTATAGAGGGCACGCGCGAAGCTGACGGCGTGCATATACGCCCCAAGGACTCGATAACGCTTGCCGAGGGCGCGGTTATCATAAACAACGTAATTAACAGAAAAACAGACACGTCCCTGACCGTTTTCCTCGACAGTGACGAAATTCCCGATTGGGCAAGGGACGATATTGACGCGCTTTGCGCCATAGGCGTAATCAAAAAGGACGAGGGCAAAATTTCGCCAAACTCACCCTTAACTCGCGCGCAGGTGGCACAGATAATTATGGCGCTGATTAAATTAAAGAAATAGCTTTACAAACAAAAATGCCTTCTTTGGTTAGAAGGCATTTTTTATTATTTTGTCACTTCAAAGGAAAGGGCAAAATCGGTTCTTTGGGAGTCAAGCTTGTAATCTATAAGGTAAACAAAGTGCGCGTATCCGCCAACGTGCGCCTTAACCTCTTTTTTGGTTACGGTTGGCTTTGTTGCGCAAGCGGCGGTGAGCTTTACGTCCTCGATATATAGGTCGCTTCCGTCAATTCTCGGCTCGATAAGTGAAACAAAATGCTCCGTTATCTGTACGTCCTTTGTAAACTCAAAATTATCGCAAAGTGTGATTTTTTCATCCTCAAAGTAGAATTTGCGCTCGGCTTTTTTGATAAAATCAACGCCGTATGCTTCCTTTATATCCATATATGCACAGCTTTTTTCGCTATCGTAGTGAATTATTACGTCGTCGCGTCTTATTCCGTCCTCGCTTACACCATCTAAAATCGGGATATTATGCGCCTCGGCGCTTGGGTGGAAGAAGGTATAGCGGCGGTCGGTGTGGTAGCCGTCCTCGTAAGGGCCTGCACCGACGTCGCAAATGATTTGCTTGTTGTTTCTTGCAATTATGAAATTGCCAACGTCAATATGGTTGTGGCTTTCTCCGTTGTTGCCGCCCTTTGCGCTAAAGCCAAAGCCCTTGGTGCGCTTGATTATGTAGCACGAATTCGGCGCGGTGTAGGTAACGTCGCATGAAACGGTTTCGGAGAAATTGTCCTCGTTATGATACAAAACGGCGCGCAAAAGGAAATTCAGGTGTGTGTTGTTTTTTGCAACAACGCCAAGAGATTTTGGAAGTCTTTCAATCTCATCGCCGTAAACCGAGCGAAGAAGGCCCGGCAGACCCGTTGCATAATTTTGTGTTACGCTGCAATCGCCGTAGGTAACGACAATATCTCTTTGAAGGAAGGTTTTTTGCAAAAATTTGGCAATTTCCTTAACCTTTGGACGGCTAAACCAATCAACCTCGCCGTTTGTCACTTCTCTTTCAAGAAGCGCGTAGCTTGAGAAGAAGCCGAAGCCAAACGCCCAATAGCCAACGCCCTCAACGCACATTCCGTCATCCTTGTAGCTTGCAAGGTAGCATTCCATAGCCGCGTGCAAGCGCGCCTGACACTCAAAGAAAAGCTCGGGGTCCTCATAAATCAAGACACCGCCAACCGCACCTGCGCAAACCGCCGTCCAGTTGTTGTCGTGCTTTTCCCAAAAGAATTTACGTGAAAGGAACGGCTCAATGGTTCTTCGTCTGATTTCGTAAGTAATTCTGTCGGTAAGCAGCTTTGGAAATCTATCCTTAAAAAGATTTTTAATTTCCGCAAGGGCAAACGAGGCGGATGCGGCAAAAATATCGATAAGGCCGAAGTCAAAATCCTTTGGCGTTCTGCCGTAATAATACTCCGTATAATGTCCGAGCGGTGCCCAGGTGTAATCATCCAAGTACGCCCAAACCGACTTTATAAGGTTGTTATAGTATTCCTCGTTATCGGGATAAATAAGTGAAAGCATGCACGAGGACTGAAGATGGTCAAACTGCAAGCGCCAAAGCCCCTTGTCGTCGTTTCCTAAAATGTCCTCTGCGCTATGTGCGCGCGGCTCGACCTTAAATGCCTCGTTATAAACTTCCTTTATTTCTTTGATGTGCCACTCAAACTCCTCGCTTGTGCGCACTCTTTCCCAAAATGCTTTATCCTTTGCAAAGTCTAACATATTTTCTCCTAAATTCCACTCCCAAAAAGTCATACTTTTAAGTAAAATGTGCGGGGGAGTGTCTGTTTTTTACTGTTTTTGCATCATTTTTTTGATTTTTTCCTCGTTTGGAGTAACCAAGGCACTCCAATTCACGTGGTAAATTACAAAGCCGGGCTTTGAGCCGTTTGGCTTCTTTACGTGCTTGGCAAGGGTGTAGTCAACCTCGACGCTGCCGCCCTGTGCTTTTGAGTAGAAAGCGGCAATCTCGCACGCCTCGGTGAAATCCTGTGCGGGTGGCTCGTCAAGCCCTGCACATTGCATAAGCACGTGTGAGCCGGGTGCACCCTTGGCGTGGAACCACCAATCCCCCTTCTCTGCAAGCTTTGTCGTAATATAATCGTTTTGCGTGTTGTTTTTGCCGCACAAAACGGTATAGCCGCCGCTCGTTTTGAATTTTAAAACCTTAGGCGCTTGAAGCTTTTGCACGCTGTAATTTTTCATTCTCGACGCGTAGCCGCTGAAATATAGCTCGTTTCTTATTTGGTTAAGGTCACTCTCAAGCTCCGCCTTTGAAAGGGAGTCGAAAACAGTTTCGATATATTTAATCTCGGTGCGGGCAAGCTCGATTTGACGGGCAAGCTCGTCCTTCGCTTTTTTGAGCTTCGTGTATTTTTTGTAGTATTTTTGCGCGTTTTGCGAGGGTGAAATCATCGTATCAAGCGGAATTTTCACCATTGACATATTCTCGTCGTAGTAATTTACCACCTCGGCGTACGGCGCACCCTTCTTTATCATATATAGGTTAGCGGTGATGAGGTCCGCCATTTGTCTGTACTCGTCCAAGGCGTCGCACTCGGCAAGCTCAGAGCTTTGCACCTCGATTTTTTTAAGAATTCTTGCTTCGGCATTGGTAAGCAAGCGCAAAATATCGCCCGATTTTTGCCTAATTCGCTCGTTTGTGCCCTTCTTGCCGTAGAACTCGTCAACCAAGCGCGAGAAGGAATCAACCTTCACGGTTTTGTAGTCACTGCCGAAATAATTAAGCGGAATATATGAAAACTCCTGCGGCTCACCGCTTGGGGTTAAAAGCATATAGGCAGAGGCGTCACCGTTTAATACGTCGCCGATAATTTTGAAAAATACCCGACCCAGTGTCGTTTTTTCAACACTTTTTAGGGGCGCGTCAATGTCACCTGCAAGCTCGTAGGCGATTGCCCTTGCGGTTGACGGCGCAATTCCTGTGAAGCTTGAAACAATAAAGCGCTCTATTTTCATTTCCCTTGATGCGCGCTCATAAGCGGCGTAAAAATCCGCCTCGCTCACCTTTTCCGTCGGCAGCTTATCCTGCTTTGGCGGCAGCTCGTATTTCATACCAACAAGGAGCTGTCTTTGCATGCTTATCGAAAAATCAACGGGCTTTAGTACCGCCGTGATTTTATATTCACTGTCCGTCAAGATAATGTTTGAATATTTGCCCATTATCTCGGCAATCAAATGCTTTTTCGATTTGAAGCCCATTTCGTCGTATGCTTCAAATTCAATATCAATTGCGCGCTCAAAGCCGAAGGTTTTTGAAGAAATCAGCTTGCCTGCCTGCAAATGCTTGCGAAGAAGCATACAGAAGTTCGGCGCCTTTTGCGGATTTTCAAAGCTGCCCTCGGTTATACATATTCTTGGGTAGTTTGAGCCGGCATTAATTAAAATTTTCGACCTTTCCTTCGCGGAGTGAAGCATAATAACTATCTCATCGCCGCTCGGCTGATAAATCTTTTCAATCCTTGACTCACGAAGCGCGTCTATTTCTCTTGCAAGACAAATTAACATCGAAGCGTCAAATGCCATTTCTTCCCCTCCTCTTTTTGAAAGAATTTCGGCGGAAGATGATTTTTCCACCGCCAACACCTATATTTTACAACAAAAAAGCGTCCAAGTCAATAAATTTTATAATATTATAAAATAATAGTGGAAATTTCGTTTTGCTTGTGCTATAATATATTCTAATATACTATGCCTAAGTGTATGCACATCGGCATTACATTAAATTCACATCGCATCTAACCAAGGAAAGGAACAAAAATGGCTATTAAAACAACAGTAAAATGCGAAAGCTTTACACTACCATTAATCCCTTTAACGGGCTCAGTTTTTGCATTTCCGCAAATTTCAATTTCAGTAAATATTTCAAATCCTACGCTTCTTCGTACGGTTGAATATGCACAGAAAACATCATCCCCCGTTTATCTTGCAACGGAGAAAAATCCGTTCAACGAAAAGCCGAGCGCGGAGTCACTTTACTCCCAAGGCACGGTTGCAAGGGTAAAGCAAATTACCAAAAAGGGTGACGGTGAGGCGTTTGCTTCACTTGAGGGCGTTTGCCGTGCGGAGCATACGGGCATTTTCGCAGAAGGCGGCAGATTTTCAGCCGACATCACCGTAAAAACAATCGAATACGAAAACGAGAGCGAGGCGCAGCTTGCGGCTTACGCGCGCGCACTTCAATTAAAGGCGAAGGAAACAATTTCACTTTTCTCCTCTCCGTCGAAGGATTTGCTTACCGAGTTTAACCGCATTGACGATATTGAGCTTCTCAGTGACCTTTGCGGCGCACTCATTTTAACGCGCAATTCCGACAAATACGCGCTTCTTCACGAATACGACAAGTACAAGCGCGCCGAGCTTGCAATGAAGCTTATGGACAGAGAAATTAAGATTGTTAAGCTTGAAAACAAAATCAAGAGAAAAACAAGCGCAAGAATTGACGAAAACCAACGCGAATACTACCTTCGCGAGCAATTAAAAACAATTCAAGCGGAGCTTGGAAACGAGGCGCAAAGCGAAAGCGAGGAGCTTTACGACCTTATTATGGCAAGGCACTTCCCTAAAAACGTTGAGGAAAAGCTTTTAAAGGAGCTTTCAAAGTTCAACAAGGCAGCATTCGGCTCACCTGAGAGCGCGGTGCTTCGCACATACATAGAAACCTGCCTTGAAATCCCGTTTGGAAAATACTCCAAGGACGAAACAAGCGTTGTAAACGCGCGCAAAATCTTGGAGCGTGACCACTACGGCCTTTCAAAGGTAAAGGAAAGAATTCTTGAATTTATCGCGGTTAAGGAATTAAACCCCGATATTAAAAATCAAATCATCTGTCTTGTTGGCCCACCGGGTGTTGGTAAGACCTCTCTTTGCGCGTCCGTTGCTAAGGCGCTCAAGCGCAAATACGTGCGCGTTTCCTTGGGTGGCGTGCGCGATGAGGCGGAAATCCGCGGCCACAGAAAGACCTACGTTGCGGCTATGCCGGGCAGAATTATAAACGCGCTTTGCGAAGCAAAAACGTCAAATCCCTTGATGGTGCTTGACGAAATTGACAAGATGTCGTCCGATATGAGGGGCGACCCTGCCTCAGCTATGCTTGAGGTGCTTGACGGCGAGCAAAACAAGACCTTCCGCGACCATTTTGTTGAGATGGACGTTGACCTTTCGAGCTGTATGTTTATTGCTACGGCAAACTCACTTGACTCCATCCCCGCCCCGCTTATCGACCGTATGGAGATTATCGAGCTTTCCTCTTACACAAGAAACGAAAAGCTCCAAATTGCGAAAAACCACTTAATTCCAAAGCAGCTCAAGCGCCACGGAATGTCAAAGCGCACCTTTAAAATTAACGACGAGGCAATTTTCGGCGTTATTGACTCTTATACTGCCGAGGCGGGCGTAAGAAACCTCGAAAGAGAGCTTGCATCCCTTATGCGCAAAGCATCTAAGGAAATTGTCGAGGGCGGAAAAAATACCGTTTCGATAACTTACGAAAACCTTCCCTCTTACCTTGGCACGCTAAAATTTGAGAACGAAAAAATCGACGAGGCAAACGAGGTTGGCGTAGTTAACGGCTTGGCATACACCGCTCTCGGCGGCGACCTACTTAAGGTTGAGGCGTCGGTTATGAACGGCACGGGCAAGCTTCAATTAACGGGTAAGCTCGGCGAGGTTATGAAGGAATCGTGCGAGATTGCCATCAGCTTCATTCGCGAAAACTCCGCCGCGCTTGGCATTAATCCCGATTTTTACAAAAACAGCGATATACATATTCACGTTCCCGAGGGGGCAGTTCCAAAGGATGGCCCAAGCGCGGGCGTTACCGTGACAACGGCGCTTGTCAGCATGCTCTCGGGCAAGGCGGTTAAGCGCGATATTGCAATGACGGGTGAAATCACCCTTCGCGGTAAGGTGTTGCCTATTGGCGGCCTTAAGGAAAAGACTCTTGCCGCTTACCGTGCAGGCGTTAAGACCGTAATTATTCCAAAAAAGAATGAAAAGGACTTAGCCGATATTGACCCTGAGGTGCGCGCTAACCTCACATTTATCACCGCATCTACCGTTTTCGAGGTTTTGGAAAATGCCTTGACGAGCGAAAACGAGATTATCGCAATTGTAAATCCAAGCGCCAAGGTATATTCAAAGCAATGCAAGGGAGGCAAGAAAAATGAAGATAAACGTAAATAACGTTTCACTTAAAATCAGCGCGGGACATCCCTCGCAATTTGTGCGCTCTCCCCTTCCCCAAATTGCGTTTTCGGGCAGAAGTAACGTTGGCAAAAGCTCACTTATAAACACGCTTCTTAACAGAAAATCAATGGCAAGGGTGTCCTCAAGCCCGGGAAAAACGATAACCGTCAACTTCTACGACGTTGACTCAAAGCTATATTTGGTTGACCTCCCCGGCTACGGCTACGCTAAGCGTACGCTTGAGGACAAGAAAAAGTGGTCAATGCTTGTTGACGGCTACTTTACCGCCAACCCAAACCTTGACTTAATTACGCTTGTTTGTCAGCTCGTTGACTCGCGCGTGGGTCTTACAAAGGACGACTGCGATATGGTAAGCTTCTTAAACGAAACTGATATGCCATACGTTATTATCGCAACGAAAACAGACAAGCTTAATAAAACCGAGCGCGAAAAAGCTGTAAAGTCGCTCGTTTCAAACCCAATTTTGCGCCCGGGCACACAAATTATCCTTTTCTCAAGCGAAAGCAAGGAAGGAAAGAGTGACGTTTGGGATGCAATCATTAACTCTGCTAATTAGGAGAATTTATGTTAGATAGCTCTGTAATAGAATTTTTGGTAAGCGTTTTCAGAGGATTTTTCGGCTATTTTATCGATATCCTTTTGCGCTTGCCCGGTGTTATAGTTGCCGTTTTGGTTCACGGCTTTGCGCAGGCACTTGTTGCAACCGCCTTTGGTGACAAGGGTCCGCGCGCATCAAAAAAGCTGACACTTGACCCACTTACACATACTGACCCCATTGGCTTTTTGTCGCTTCTTCTCTTCCGCTTCGGATGGGCTTACCCTGTTTCCGTTAATATGAAGGGGCAAAACAACCCAAGATTGAAGCGTTTCCTTGCCATTTTGGCAGGCCCCGTGGCAAACCTCATCTTTGCATTTTTGGGATGCTTCTTGCTTATTCCGTTTGCAATGCCGCAGGTTATTCAGTTTTTCAACTCTCAGCCGGCTCTTGTTTGGACGTACGGTATAGTAACCACGTTAATTCAGTCCTTCTGTCTTATAAACGCGAATATGGCAATTTTCAACATGATTCCGTTGCCGCCGCTTGACGGCTTCCGTCTTCTCTCCGTGTTTATCCCAAGACACGCGTACAAGAGTATGATGCGCTACGAGAGCCATTTTTCACTCGGCTTTATGATTGTGCTTCTTGTTGACTACTACTTCTTCGGCTACATCTCCGATGCACTTTTAATGGCATCTAACTTTGTCTTAAACGATTGCTTCGCGGGCTTAATTAACTTCATCTTCTTTAGGGGTTAAAATGGAACAGATTATTTATAAAATTGAGCTATTTGAAGGTCCGCTTGACCTACTTCTCAGCTTGATTTCAAAGAACAAAATGAGCATTGAGGATATTAAAATTTCCGTAATATGCGACCAATATATGGAATACATTCAGACAATGCAAAAGCTTGATATCGAGCTTTCCTCTGAATTTATCGTTATGGCGTCACAGCTTATGCTGATTAAGAGCCGTACTCTGCTGCCAAGGATGAACGAGGATGACGGCGAGGACCCTGCTGAGGAGCTTGCGCGCGCACTTTTGGAATACAAGCGCGCAAAGGAAGCATCGGGCAAGCTGAGCGGTCTTTACACACAGTTTAGCGGACGATACGAAAAGGACACAGACGAAATCTCGCCTGACCGCACCTACGTTGCCGACCATAACGTAAACCTGCTCTCTCAAGCGCTTATGAGCGTAATGAGCAATATTGAGGTGAGCGACGAGGTGGCATCCGAGAAAATCAAGCCGCTTATCTCCACGCGCACCGTTTCCGTTGGTGAAAAGGTTTTTGCCGTGCTTAGAATTTTAGTCGTTAACGGCGGCACGGTTAATATTATTGACTGCTTTGAGGGTGTGCGCACCAAGCACGAGGCGGTGGCAACCTTTATGGCACTTCTTGAAATGCTCCGCGCGGGCAGAATTACCTTGAAGGAAACCGACGAGGTATTAAGTAACGGCGTAATAAATATTGAAAATAACGTATATATTAACCTCTATGAAGGCAAAATAAGAGGTAAGGAGGAAAACAATGGATAAGCCACAAAGCATTGACACAAAGAATATTGAAAGCGCAATTGAGGCAATTCTTTTTGCGGCAGGACATCCCGTTTCCTACGAAAAGCTTGGAGAAACGCTTGACCTCTTTGAATCACAGGTCAGAAAAAAGGTGCAGGATTTTGCAAAGGAATATAATGCAGACTCGCGCCGCGGACTTATGATTCTTACGTTTGAGGACTCCTGCCAGCTTTGCACAAGGGAGCAATATATTCCATATATTAAAGAGGCGCTCGGCATCAAAAAGGGCGGCAACCTTTCAAATTCCTCACTTGAGGTGCTTGCAATAGTTGCATATAACGAGCCCGTAACACGTGCGTTTATCGACACGGTAAGAAAGGTTGACAGCGCGTACGTCGTTGCTTCCCTTTGCGAAAAGAATCTTATCGAGGCGTGCGGACGTCTTGACGTACCGGGCAGACCTCACATTTACAGAACCACGCCAACGTTTTTAAGATGCTTCGGCATTGAATCGCTTGAGCAGCTTCCGTTTGTTGATATTCCTCGCGCGGCACCTGAGGGCGAAATCATCCCTCTTGATATTGAAATTCCCGCAATGGAAACAAACCAAAACAAGGAGCTTTTGGAGCAGCTTATTCCAAACGGTGAGCTTGCATCAGACAAAGCAAGCGATGAAGCGGGCGGCGAAACACTTGAGCAGCTTGAAATCAGCGAAAATTAATAAAAAACCGCTTCACGTGTCTGTTTTTTAACTAATTTTTCCCACAAAAGCGTCTAAATCCCCTACATAATTACAATATTGACGTGCTAATTTTGCGCTTTTTGCGCCTTGCACGATAAGGGGGATTTTCTTGCTATACTTTTTGTGCGCGCTTGTATCTATTTTAGTAATTTCTCTTTTTCTTCCCGTACATTTTATAATTACCTATAAAAACGGTGTCAAGGTTAAATTTCGCTTTCTTTTTATAAAGAAAAATATTCCGCTTGATATGAAAACGGGAGATAAGGGATTTTTGCCGATATTCGGTGAGCTTTCAAAAATCAAGGACAAAGCTCTTGATTTATATAGCAAGCTAAACGGAAAAATCAAGATAAGCAAGCTGAAAATCCACGCGCTTATCGATATGGGGGACTCCTTTTTGTTCCCCCTGCTCTTTGGCGCGATAAACGGTACAATCGGCGCGTTTGTCTGTGTGCTTGATTCAAAAATCGGAGTTGAGCCAAAAAAAGCGGATATACGTGTTGAATGTGCAAATTTAGACACTCCTGCCATGGTTTTTGGCGAAATTATACTCAAAGCATCGCTATATAGCTTCCTTTTTGCCTCTACATATACCTTTTTTAAGGCAACCTTCAAGGGAGGAAAAAATGGAAGAAAGCAAGCAAAGTGAAATTATAAAATTGGCGCTTGAAAACGCGAAATCAATATTAAACGAGGGCACGGTTATGGGAAGCCCTATTTCCGTATCAGGCGGGACAACAATAATTCCCATATCGAAAATTTCTGTCGGTGTTGCAAGCGGTGGCCTTGACTATTACGGTAAATCGCACTCAAGCGGCACATCAGAAGCACAAAAGAAAAACTTTGGCGGTGGCGGTGGCACAGGCGTTAACGTTTCGCCTATGGGCTTTCTTGTCATCAGCTCTCTTGGAAACGTGGAGCTAATGTCGCTTGAATCCCCTACCCGTGATTTAACCTCGCATATTTTCGAGTTTATTTCAAGCTCACCCGAGTTTTTTGAAAAAATCAAAAACAAATTCTTCCAGGACAAAAAAAGCTGACGAAGATATTCTAAATTTAACTTATTTAAAATCGCTCAAAATTCTATATTTTGGCTTGATTTTGAATGATTTTTTTGCGCACAATAGTAAAAAAGGAGCTTTTATGTGCAGAAAAATCAGTTTTTTACTATTATTTATATCGTTATTTTCGATTTTTGCTTACCCAGCGCTTGCAATTTCGCTCTCTGCCAAGAGTGCAATTTTAATTGAGGCGCAAAGCGGTGAGGTGGCTTACGAAAAGAACGCGTCCTTGCCACTTTCTATGGCAAGCACAACTAAAATTATGACAGCGATAGTCGCGCTTGAAAGCGGGTGCGACCTTGACAAAATATATAAAATACCAAAGGAAGCGATCGGCACCGAGGGCTCAAGCATTTATCTTACCGACGGTGAGGAGCTTTCTTTACGCGATTTGCTTTACGCGCTTATGCTTGAGAGCGCAAACGATTCAGCTGTGGCAATCGCGGTTATATGCCACGGCAGTGTAGAAAATTTCGTTGAAAAAATGAACGAAAAAGCAAGTGCGCTACACCTAAGCAGCACTCATTTTGAAAATCCGCACGGACTTGATAGCGAGGACCACCATTCAAGCGCGCAGGATTTGGCGCTTCTTGCAAAATACGCCTTGCAAAACGAGCTTTTTGCAAAAATCGTATCGACAAGAACCTACAAAATCGGTGGCGAAAAATGCTTACCGCGCACACTTGTCAACCACAATAAGATGCTGAAGCTATACGACGGCGCAAACGGCGTAAAGACGGGCTACACAAAGAAAACGGGCAGATGCCTTGTTTCATCATGTACGCGTAACGGTGTTTCATTAATTGCGGTGACCTTAAACGCGCCGAGCGATTGGCACGACCACACTTCCCTTTTCGACTACGGCTTCTCTCTTTATGAATCGGTAAATTTAGCCGACGTTGGCGATTATATTGTGGAGCTTCCCGTCTTGGGCGGCAAAAAGGACACCGTGCTTTTGACAAACGACACCGCTCTTTCCTTCACGCAAAGAAAGGGCGAATGCGGTTTTTATGCGGTTTTGGAAGCACCGAGCGAGGTAAGTGCGCCAATATCTCACGGCGATACGGTTGGCAAAATTGTATTTTACAAAAACGACGAAAAAATAGGCGAATCGAGCTTAGTTTCGCTTGAAAATATAAAGAAAAAGGACGAAAAACACTTTTTTAGGGTAATAATTGACTATGGAAAAGATAAGATTGCAAAAATATTTCACCGACCTTGGAATAATGTCACGTAGAGCAAGTGAGCGCGTGATTTTGGCAGGAAACGTTAAAATCAACGGCGTTATCGCTCAGCTTGGCGACAAGGTTGACCCCGAAAACGACACCGTTGTATATAACGGCAAGGTTATTAAGCCCGACGGCGAAAAAAAGCGCTACGTTATGCTTAATAAGCCACTTGGCTACGTTACCACAACAAACGATGAAAAAGGACGCCAAACCGTGCTTTCCTTGCTTGACGGACTCGATACGCGCGTTTATCCCGTTGGCCGCCTCGATATGTACAGTGAGGGACTTTTAATCCTTACTAACGACGGCGAGCTGACCAACCGCCTAACACACCCAAAGCACAATATGCCAAAGGTTTACAGCGTTATAATAAAGGGAGAAATTTCTCCCGACGCGCTACATACCTTAAATTCACCTATGGAAATTGACGGCTACATGCTAAAGCCCGTTAAGGTTAGAGTTGTTTCGCTTAAAAACGGCAACTCAAGCACTCTTTTCACATTAAACGAGGGCAGAAACCGCCAAATTCGCAAAATGTGCGACGCTTGCGGCCTTACCATTATGCGCCTTACCAGAATTTCCGTTGGAAAACTAAAGCTTGGTGAGCTTGAACGCGGAAAATATCGCGATTTAACGCCTGCCGAGGTAGCTTACCTCAAAGGTGAGCGCGACACAATTTAAGGAGGACACAAAATGCTAACAGTATTACCAATTCAATCAAAGGATGAGCAAAAGGAGCTTTGCGAAAAATGCGGTGTAGAATATGACGTTGAGTCCTTCGCATACCGCGCAGACGACGGCGATTTTATCGGAATTTGCCAATTCAGCTTTGGCGGCGGCATCGGCTACATAAAAAACCTTGCATATGCGCCTAATATGGACGACACCGAGGCGATGATAATTATGCTCCGTGCGACAATGAGCTTTATGCACCGCTGCGGACTTGAAACGTCACAGCTTGAAGATAACTGTATGCCCGAAAACCTCAGAAATATGTCGGGCTACGTAAAAAACGAAAACGGCATCTATTCCGTTGACCTAAAAAAGTTCTACGGTCATTGTCACTAAAATAAGAGTGATGCATTAAGGCACAAACAACGCTTTCTGATCTTAACCTCACACCCACAAAATACAAAAACACGGTTTGCCGTGTTTTTCTTTACTTTACATATTATTGCTTGTTCATATGTAAATATATCAATATATTTACAAGGGAATAAAAACCCATCTAAAAGCACAAAAAAACGGACACGAAAAATCGTGTCCGTTCCTTTGTTTATAAGGGTTTTTGGTGCATTACCGAAGTTAATTCGTGTTTTGAAAAAACAATTCATGATGCGCAGCGTCAATTCATGGCGTTAGCCAATTTATGACACAATGTGTCAATTCATTGCGCTATGCGCTTAATACATTCCGCCCATTCCGCCACCCATAGGAGCTTGCGGTTGTGGATTTTCTTCCTTCTTATCAGCAACAACTGCCTCAGTTGTAAGCACGGTTGAAGCAACGGAAGCTGCGTTTTGAAGTGCTGAACGTGTAACCTTAGTTGGGTCAACAATTCCTGCTTCCATCATATCACAATAAACCTCGTTGTAGGCATCGAAGCCGTAGCCAATCTTGCCGCTGTTTTTAACCTTATCAACGATAACTGAGCCGTCAAAGCCCGCATTTTCGCTGATTTGGCGAAGTGGCTCCTCAAGTGCCTTAAGTACAATCTTAGCGCCTGTCTTTTCGTCGCCCTCAAGCTTGCCTAAAAGCTCCTCTACCTTGGAGATAACGTTAATGTAAGCAGTACCGCCACCTGCAACAATGCCCTCCTCAACGGCAGCACGAGTTGCATTAAGCGCGTCCTCAATTCTTAATTTCTTTTCCTTCATTTCAGTTTCAGTAGCCGCGCCAACCTTAATCACCGCAACACCGCCTGAAAGCTTAGCCAAGCGCTCTTGGAGCTTTTCGCGGTCGAAATCTGACGTTGTTGTTTCAATTGCATTCTTAATTTGTGCAATTCTTGATTTGATATCGTCTGAATCACCGTAGCCGCCTACGATAATTGTGTTTTCCTTATCAACCTTAACCTGTCTTGCGCGGCCGAGATGCTCAATTCCCGCATCCTTAAGCTCAAGTCCAAGCTCCTCTGTCACAACCTGACCGCCTGTCAAAATTGCAATATCGCGGAGCATTTCCTTACGTCTGTCGCCAAAGCCGGGAGCTTTAACGCCAACAACTGTAAAGGTGCCTCTGAGCTTGTTAAGCACAAGAGTTGTGAGTGCCTCACCCTCAATGTCCTCAGCAACGATAAGGAGCTTTCTGCCTGCCTGAACCACTTGCTCAAGAAGCGGCAAAATGTCCTGAATATTTGAGATTTTCTTATCGGTAATAAGGATTACCGCATCGTCAAGCACGGCCTCCATTTTGTCCATATCGGTTGCCATATAAGCTGAGAGGTAACCGCGGTCAAATTGCATACCCTCAACAACCTCACAGTAGGTTTCTGTTGATTTTGATTCCTCAACGGTGATAACGCCGTCGCTTGTAACCTTTTCCATAGCGTCTGAAATGAGCTTACCAATAGTTTCGTCACCTGCTGAAACAGTACCAACGCGGGTGATGTCCTCCTTGCCGTTAACCTTCTTTGAGTTAGCGGTAAGACCTTGAACGCACGCTTCAACCGCCTTCATAATGCCCTTGCGAAGCACTATCGGATTTGCGCCTGCCGTTACGTTTTTCATACCCTCGCGAATGAACGCCTGTGTTAAAAGAGTTGAGGTTGTTGTACCGTGGCCTGCCGCATCGTTTGTCTTTGATGCAACCTCCTTAACAAGCTGCGCGCCCATATTTTCGCACGGGTCCTCAAGCTCAATTTCTCTTGCAATCGTAACACCGTCGTTTGTAATAAGTGGGGAGCCGTATTTTTTATCAAGCACAACGTTTCTGCCCTTTGGGCCGAGTGTGATTTTAACTGTATTTGCAAGCTTATCAACGCCTCTTAGCATTGCGTTTCTTGCATCAATTCCATAAAGAATTTCCTTTGCCATAACTCATTTCTCCTTATTCAACTATTGCCAAAATATCCTTTTCAGAAACGATGATATAGTCGTTTCCGTCGAGCTTAACCGTTGTGCCAACGTACTTAGCCACAATAACCTTATCGCCTATTTTAACGGTCATTGGAATGAGCTCTCCCTTATCGTTCTTTTCGCCGTCACCAACTGCGACAACCTCAGCAATTTCGGGCTTTTCCTGCGCGGCACTTGTTAAAATAATGCCACCCTTTGTAGTTTGCTCTGCCTCGAGATTTTTCAAAACTACTCTGTTTGAAAGCGGTTTTATATTCATTTAATTAATCCTCCTTGATTGGCTTTAGCACTCTTTGTTCGTGAGTGCTAATTACAACCTATATTCTACCTTTAATTATATTAAAAGTCAAGATTTATAGAACATTGTTCACAAAATGTTAACATTTCAACGTAACGTGCCGCGCGCCCTTGAATTATATAGGCGCTTTCGGTTTTTCTTTTGCTGTTTTTTACTTAATTTTACCATAAATCCTCGCTTTTTTGTATCATTTTCAATATATTTTTGGAATAATATTTTTACGTAAGGATTTTTTTAAGGAGTGGTTGAAAATGAAGGGGTTTATCGATTTTATATGTGGGATTTTGTTGCCGCTTCTTCTTTTTTCGTGTGGTATTTTTTATCTTTTCAAGCTCCGCTTTTTCTTTATTTTACGCCCTAAGAAATATATAAAATCGGTTTTAGGTGCAAACGGTGCTTCGCTAAAATCGCTTTGTGTTGCGCTTGCAGGCACGCTTGGCATTGGCAATATAGTCGGGGTTGGAAGCGCGATTTTGGCAGGCGGCTACGGTGCGGTTTTTTGGATGATTGCTTCGGCTTTTTTGTCAATGAGCTTAAAATACGCCGAGGTTTTCCTCGCTATGAAATCACAGCGAAAATCAGGCGACGTTCATTACGGCGGAGCGCCTTACTATATTTACGACGGCGCAAAAAAGCGCTTTGGGCACAAAATCGCATTTGCCCTTGGCTCATTATTTGCCATTTTTTCACTTGTCAATTCATTAACCACGGGAAATTTAGTCCAAATTAACGCCATTTCCTCGCTCTTTCCCATACCACGCTTGCTTCTTGGCGTTATTTTGGCGGGCGCGGTCTTTTTTATCGTTTTGCGCGGTCAAAAAAGCGTTAGCGCGGTTTCATCGGTTTTAATTCCGCTCCTTTCCGCCTTTTATATCATACTTTGCTTAATAATTATTCTAAAAAACATAAGTGGTGTGCCGCTTGCACTTTGTCAAATTTTCAAGGGCGCCTTTTCATTAAGAAGCGCATTTGGCGGAGTTTGCGGCTTTGGCATTGCAAGCGCAATTCGCTTCGGCGTTAACCGAGGGCTGCTTTCAAACGAGGCAGGCGCAGGCACCTCGCCTCTTGCACACGCGTCATCTCCATCGCCCCCACATTCCCAAGCTTGCCTTGGCGTTTTCGAGGTCTTTTTTGACACGGTTGTGCTTTGCACCTTGAGCGCCCTTGTCTTAATTCTTTCGGGCAATGCAAGCAAGGATGACGCGCTTTCCTACGTCGTTGGCTCATTCGAAGCTCAGCTTGGCGCGCTTGGCAAATACGGCGTTACAATTTCGTGCCTGCTTTTTTCCGTGGCAACCGTGGCGGCACAGTTTTTCTACGGCGCGGAGTCACTCCGCTTTATTTCGCGCTCTCGCTTGGTTAGTATCATTTTCGGCGTGATTTTCTTTTCCGTCACCGTGGTTAGCGCCTCGGTCCCAAGCGCGCTTATGTGGCAAATTTCCGACCTTGCCCTTGCAACCATGACCATTTTTAACTTAGTTGCAATAGTTTTATTAAATAAAAGGGTTTCCTTTTAATTGCGCGAGAATGCACACCCGCTTCAAAGCTTTTGAAATCATTATATCTTGATATCTGTCTTGCTTTACTGTTTTTGCGGACAGTCGGGGACGCCTGTCCCTACAAATTTACGGTATAGGAGTTGGCTCATTAAGAATCCGTAAAATCATGTAGTTCAGTCAAAATAACATCAAAAAAGCAGAATTTCTTGCCGAAATTCTGCTTTTTTATTTAATCAGTTGAAATATTGCTTGAAGATACCGCTTGCATTGATTGTCACGTCGCCGATTACGTTTCCGCTTTCGTCCTTGCTTTCCGAAATAGTGTAATCCGCCTCACCCGACATCAAGATGTCGCTTGCTTCAAGTAAGGAAATTTCATATATGGGAGAAACGTATTTCATTTATGCCACCTCGGGTTCCTTTGGGAGCATTGTGAGCACCTTGTTATATGAAGCAAAGAAGTATTTTTCGCCTTCGCTTGCAGGTGCAATTTGCATATAGCTATACTCGGTTACGTCATCCTTGGTTGTGCCAACGAAAGCGCCCATTGCAAGGTCAGTTTCCTTTTGTGTTTCGGAAAAGCCCATTATCTTTAAGCTAAAGAGGTTAAATCCCGCGTCTGTAATATCAGCGGCGATAACGCCCGTAAGCGCATTTCCTTCTGCATCGAAAATATCATTATTACCGATTTTTTCCGCAAGAACAGCAAACACGCCGTAATTTACAGCTTCGCCTGTGATTTTCTCGTATTCCGAAATCGACTGCGCGTTCACCTTATAGTTAACTGACATCATGTCTCCATACTGTGCGGCTGAGAAGCCAAGGTTTGTGAACATTGGATCAATAGTTTTTATAATAGTGACATTTTCGCAATGTGAACACATTTTGTTGAGTGTCATTTTTTCTGTAAAGCTTGTAAATTGGAAGGTTGGTGCTTCATTAGTTTTTATGTATCCGCATGTGCAGTTTTCCGTGCCGTAAACGATTGTCTTTGAGGTAACTGCTGATGGGTTAGCTAAATAATCAGCATATGTCATTGTTGCATATGATGCCCATTGTGTATAGTGATTTGTGAGTGTTTTCGGGTCGCTTCCTGCAAAGAAAATTGTTGTAGGATTTACTCCGTTAAATGTTACGTTTGTACTCCAACCGTTAAAGCTTGTGTTTGCAAACACCAAGGTTTGTACAGTCGATAAGCTGTGGAACGCCGCACCGCCAACTGAATTAAGAGTTGATGGAAGAACAAGTGTTTGAATCTTGGTTGATTGGAATGTGTTGCTACCGATTGTGGTAAGTCCGCTTGGAAATACAATTGATGTAAGACTACCGCAGGATTGGAACGCCTTTCCTCCAATTGTTGTTAAAGAGCTTGGGAGCTTAACGGTTTTTAATTTAGGAGTTGATGATGTGATTTGGTCCAAGGTTGTAAGGTTTGCCATTCCTGACAAGTCAAGTGTTTCAAGACTTGAGCAAGACCAAAAATCACCTGCATTAAGCTTTGCTACGCTTGCATCTATTTTTACTTCTTTAAGAGAATAGCAGTTTCTTACAAGCTGTGCGCCAAGATACGTTACGGTTTTAGGAATATACAAATACTCAATATATTTGTTGCCTGCGTTTGCATCCTGATGTCCTATACTTCTGTCAGCGATTGTCGTTACAGTGTATGTTTCGCCGTCTGCGCCGACTACTGTTTCAGGAATAACAACTCTTGTAAGAGTGCATTCGGTTCTGTTTGACGCAGCAAATGTTGCAGTTTTGTTTGATGCATTAAGGGTATATTCTATACCATTAATGTTTTCTGCGCTTACACCTATTATGAATAAGCATGCAAGTGCTACGGTAATTGCAATTGTCAAAATAATTTTCTTTTTCATAATTTTCTCCTTATTAATTATTTAAATCAAGTTATTTTAATTGACTTCTATACAATTTTATTGTACAATAATAATAGAAATATATCAATGGACTTTTTTGTGATTATAATGGACTTTTTTACTGCAAGAGGTGAAAAATGGCACGAACTACACGACGTTTGAATATAGAATGGTTAAATTTTAGGAATAAAAGCTCTTTCGATTATCCCCTGATTATAAACACCGCGGGTTACTGTGATATCTTGGTTCCGTTTGAAACGTACAACCCCCTCGCAAGAGATGATTATTACTTAATTTACATTGTCAAGGGAGAGCTTTTGCTTGATATAGCAGATATTAAGCGCACCGTGGGCAGGGGGGATGCATTGATTGTTCCGCCAAAATGTGTATATAGGTATATTGGAAATTCGCCTGTGTACTATTTATATGCCCATTTTACGGGCTCATACGCCGCTGATTTTTTGAGCGAGTGTGGCTTTGATAAATTGCCTTGTGTTATTGAAAATGATTTTAGCACAGAGATACAAAGCAAATTTGATTTATTGATAGATACTTTTTTGCGCAAGGAGCAGCTGAGTATTCAGAAATGCGCTTATCTTTTACAGGAAATTTTAATAAGTATTTTTGAAAATTCATTAGACAAAGCAAGTGACTCGACGCTTAAAGCTTCGCTCGCATATATACATAACTTTTTTACTGCTAAAATCTCTATTCCTTATCTTGCGAGTTTGGAAAATCTAAGCAATTCGCGCTACGTGACGGTTTTCAAAAAACAAATGGGAAAATCGCCTAACGAATATATAATTGAATTAAAGCTGCAGCTTGCAAAGAATATGCTCGTAAGAACAAATATGTCAATAAAGCAAATAAGTGAGCATGTTGGCTATAACGACCAATACTTCTTTAGCAGACTATTCAAAAAGCATTTGGGAATTTCCCCGCAAAAATACAGAAGCAGTAAATTGCCTTGACTTTGTAAATTTGTTAAAGGTAGCATGCATAAATTAAAAAGCAGAATTTCTTGCCGAAATTCTGCTTTTTTATTTAATCAGTTGAAATATTGCTTGAAGATGCCGCTTGCATTTATTGTCACGTCGCCGATTACGTTTCCGTTTTCGTCCTTGCTTTCTTCAACGGTGTACTCCACCTCGCCCGACATCAAGATGTCGCTTGCTTCAAGTAAGGAAATTTCATATTTAGGAGAAACGTATTTCATTTATGCCACCTCGGGTTCCTTTGGGAGCATTGTGAGCACCTTGTTATATGAAGCAAAGAAGTATTTTTCGCCCTCGTCGGCAGGAGCTATTTGCATATAGCTATACTCGGTTACGTCATCCTTGGTTGTGCCAACGAAAGCACCCATTGCAAGGTCAATTTCCTTTTGCTCTCCTGTAAAGCCGAATATCTTTAGGTTAAAGAGTTGGAAGCCACCGTTGGTAATGTCTGCGGCAATTACGCCCTTAAGTGCATCGCCGTTTTCATCAAAAATATCGTTATTTCCGATATTTGCCTTTGTTACCGCGAAAACACCGTAGCTAACCGCGTCCCCTGTAATTTTTTCGTATTCCTTAATTGCTTCCTCGTTTACACGGTAGTTAGCGGACATCATATCGCCGTATTCAGCCGCTGAGAAGCCGAGAACCGTAAAGAGTGCGGGTGCTGTCTTTTCATTATTTACATCATCGCATCTTTCGCATTGATAGCTATAATAGCCATCCTTTGCAAAATCCGCATAAGCAAGCTCGATAAAGACAGTGTGGCTATGACCAAGCGCCGTGCCCTCAACCTCCTTAACGCCTACAAATGCACCGCAATAGCAGTACGTATCAAGCGTTGTGTTTTTGTCGCAGGATGCCAAAGCTTTGATTGCATCCCTTCTGTCGTCAGAAAAATGTCGCATTTCACTGTCCGACTCGGTTTTGTCACAATTATAAACAGCACCCGATGCACAGAAATACAATTTTCCAAGCTTTGCCGATACAGGATCCTTTGAATCTCTTGCAAGAGTACTAAGAGTAAAGCTATCAATGCCCGTATCGTTTGCATTAGCAAAAACGAGGTTCAAATTCGTTATATTCTCGTATATACTAAGCTTCGTTACGTCACCAAGGAAAACAATTGTTTTTTCCTTATCTACGCTTGTACCCATACTTGTAAAGCAAAGACTGTAGCCAGAATTGATATTGGTTGTAGCTATCGGGAAAACTATCACGTCATTTATATTGCTCATACCTCTGAAGCCACAGTTCCAAATAGATTTTACTCCGCTTGGAATGTAATATACCGTTGGCTTTTCTGCATTTGCAGGATCGGTAAACGGCTCGTTAACAAAATACATGCTTTTGTTAAACTCTCTTCCGCCGCCCTCATTTCCACCGGGAGGCGCAAAGGTTGGCCACGAGCTATCACCCAAAAATGTGGTAAGGGATGATGGCAAATATACAGGACCGAGATTCGGGCAGTTTGCAAGACAGTAAACACCCAGTGTTGTCATTTGGTCAGGAAAACAAATTCCTTTAAGGTTTTTGCAGCTGCAGAAGGTGGATTGCTTTATTTCCTTAATTATGGTATTTCCGTTAAAATCAAACCATTCAAGGCTTGAGCCGTCAAAGGTGTTGTTGCCGCCGAAGCCGGTAAAGCTTTTTGATATTCTAAAATACTTAATGCTTGTGCTTTTTTGGAATAAAGCACCCGGCATTGTCGTTACGCTCTCGGGCATTTCAAAGGCAACTACGTTATCCTTTGTGTAAGTAACACCACAGCCATTTGTGCTAACCGCGTTAAAATCAAAGGTTAGGCTGCTTGCATCCGTTACGACGTAGCTTGACGGGTATGTATGGTAATGGTCACCGCACACAAGCTTAACTCGTTCAACGCTTGCCTCGCCTGCACCCTCGATCGGCTCAACAGCGCCAAACTGTGGATCAACAGAGCTTAATTCCTGCGCCCCGACGGTCAACGCAAAAGCGCAAAGAGCGAAAATCACCGTAATAGCAACTAATAATATTTTTTTCTTCATAAAAATCTCCTTCGTAAATTTATGTATTTCGCTTTATAAATTTGGATGGAATATAAAAATTTGCCGCTGTGGACGTCCCGCTTTTAATGGTTTTCACAAGCTCATTGGCTACCCTTTCGCACACCTCGTCAATTTCGAAGGCGATAGTCGATAAGCCCCCAAAGCAATATTTCGCGCTTGGAATATCGTTTATACCAACCACTGAAACATCCTTTGGAACCGATATTCCCTCTTTTGAAAGCTCCTCAATCAAGCCAAACGCTATCTCATCATATCCGCAAATAATGAGCGAGGGTAGCTTATCGCAGGAAAGAACGTATTTTGCCGCCTCTTTTCCCGCCTCCTCAAATCTTTTGTTTGAAATAAACCTATATGATTTGATGTTAGAATAGTTTTTTACAACGGATAAAAAATCCCGCTCTCTGAGCGTTGTTTTTTTCTCTCCCACAAACAATACGCTTTTTCCTTTTTGGTTCCCGAGACTGCTTATAGCCTCGTCAAGCCCGATAGCATTGTTATCAAAAATAACGATATTACCGTCCGATTGTGTTGAAGTATGCATCATTGCAATTTTCCTGTAATTTACAACGTTGTTAATTTGACCTAAGCAAATTATTCCATCAATATTAAATGCATTTTCACACATTTCAACAAGTCGGTCCTGTTCCTTGTTATCAAATGCATAATTGTAAATAATTGTGCGATGATTATTTTTCGACAAATGCTTGGAAAAGCAAACCACCAGATTAGCATAATAATAGCTTTCAAGCTCGGGACAAATAATAGCTATATTAAACTCGTTTTTTCTTCTGTTTTCTTTTTTAATATGCTTTTTCCTTTGAAAATATCCTAAGTCCTTTGCAATTTCAAGAATTCTTTCTCTTGTTTTGGTGGAAACGTCGTGGCAATTGTTCAATGCCCTTGAAACGGTTGACATAGAGCATCCTGCAACGCCTGCAATTTTCTTCAGAGTAGACATTTATACCTCTCTTTGCACAACTTTTTTATGTGCTTATATAATAATTTTATCATATTAAAAAAATCAATTCAATACATCATTTACGGAATATTTCCGTAAAAATATGATTATACCTCATTATATATAAAATCATGATTAAGAAAAAAGCCGTATAGTTTTCCTATACAGCTTTTTTGATATTTAGTTAAAGTACTGTCTAAAAATGCTGCCCGCGCTTATCGTTATATCGCCAACATCATTTCCGTTTTCGTCCTTGCTTTCTTCAACGGTGTACTCCACCTCGCTAGACATCAAGATGTCGCTTGCTTCAAGCAAGGAAATTTCATATATGGGAGAAACGTATTTCATTTACGCCACCTCGGGTTCCTTTGGGAGCATTGTGAGCACCTTGTTATATGAAGCAAAGAAGTATTTTTCGCCCTCGCCTGCCGGTGCAATTTGCATATAGCTATACTCGGTTACGTCATCCTTGGTTGTGCCAACGAAAGCTCCCATTGCAAGGTCAATTTCCTTTTGCTCACTTGTAAAGCCGAATATCTTTAGGTTAAAGAGTTGGAAGCCACCGTTGGTAATATCAGCGGCAATTACGCCCTCAAGTGCATCGCCGTTTTCATCGAAAATATCGTTTGCACCGATATTATCCTTTGTCACTGCAAACACGCCGTAGTTAACCGTATTTCCCGTGATTTTTTCGTATTCCTTGATTGCTTCTGCATTTACTCGGTAGTTAACCGACATCATATCGCCGTACTGTGCGACCGAATAGCCAAGGCAAGTAAAGATTGCAGCAAATGTAGGTTCGCTCTCCTCGACCAATCCCTCATCGCAGTATAAGCACTTATAAACCTTTGTGCCCGCCTCTGTCATACCGTTTTTGTAAACGACGTCCTTGATTATTTCACCGCAAGTATGCTCACTTGAAAGTGGCAAAGCCGTAACGTCAGTGCCGATTGGCTGATTTTTAACTCCGTTTAT
>JAZREL010000028.1:0-10240 GCA_045660785.1 Eubacteriales bacterium
CGCAAAAAGAGCGACAACTCCAAAAAGCAAGCAAACGGTTAATAAAATAGAGGTGAATTTTTTCATAATGTTACTCCTTTCAAAAACAAACGGGCGTGCCACAATGGGTCAAGCTTCAATTTTTTCTCGTTTGTTCTTAATTTAATTATATCATACTGAAAAATCGATGTAAATAAAAAATATTTAAGAAAGGCAAGAAAAATTTTTTTAAAAAAATAAAAATTACTATTGACAAACTATTTTTTATGTGATACAATAAGGTGCGTTGCAGGACAGATATGCTGGTGTGGCTCAATGGCAGAGCAGCTGATTTGTAATCAGCAGGTTGATGGTTCGACTCCGTTCACCAGCTCCATCTCCTGCAACTTTATAGGGGGGATTTCCCGAGCGGCCAAAGGGGGCAGACTGTAAATCTGTTGTCGACGACTTCGCTGGTCCGAATCCAGCATCCCCCACCAAAAAATACCGAGAACTCTGTTCTCGGTATTTTTTTATCCAAGCCGCAGGCTTGGCATATCATCGCCGCGCGAAGTGCGGCGTATATCATCAGCACCCACGGGGCTGTATCTCATCACGCGTCAGCGTGTATCTTTCTGCGGCTTGATGATATACAATGCTTCGCATTGATGATATACCGCATACTGCGTTGCGGATGATATACACGCCTTTCGGCGTGATTTGGATGCGAGAAAGCGCAAATCTATTGAATAAACTGCTTAGTTGTGATATAATACGCTTGATGAGGTGATATTATGTCAAAAAATTATTTACTAATATATTCAGAGCAGTTGGCAACTGATATAGAATTGCTTTGCCAAAACATTAATGCTCCCTCTAATACTCTTTTTCAAATTCGAAAAAGCTCAAGCAGTATATATGCGAATATACGTGAAGCAAATTATGCCCAAAGCAAAGCGGATATGCTTTCAAAATTCGAAATTGCTCTCAAAGAATGTAGCGAAACTGAGGGCTGGTTACAGCTGCTATTCAACACTACCGCAATTGATGAAGATTCTTATAAAAATCTTAGAAATCTGAGCGGTCGTATTAGAAGAATGTTGATTGCGAGTTGTAAAACATTGAAGGAGAATGCGAAATGAAAAAGTTCGTCGCAATACTGTTTATATTAATTATCGTAGTAACCCTTTCGAGTTGTCAAAACATTCCAGAACCACAAATTAAAGAAAAAGAGTTTCCATTTGAAATTGTGTACGAGATTGACGGAGAGCCCGTAACGATTAACGACGTTTATGTTTGTGAATTTGATGGATTTGATTGGAACGAAGGCGTTGGCAAACACAGGAAATGGAAAGGTTATATAAAAAGCTCGGGTGAGGAAGAATTGATAATATTTGAAGATGACGATCTAAAATTTGCTGTTAGTATCGGCTCCCCCGAATACTATATGAATGATCCAGACTGTTCCTATTCAGAAAACATACCAAGTATCTATTACATTAAGTCTAATGAATTTGACGGTGGCTCGTCGGGAATTATGGAGATAGAATCATTGTTAGAACAATATAAATTAAAACTTATATGTTGGAATCTTCCTGAGCCAATTCAAAATTCTTTTGAATAACTAAATTTTATTAATGGCGGCTTGTGCATGATTTTTCAGCCTTTTTACATCTTTAAGCTCGTTCGACCCAATGCGTAAGCATTGGGTTTTTTGTTTGTGGTGAGGGGATGAGTGGTTCGGACCGCCTTTGATGCTCCGCATCAAAATCTGGTTCGTTCATTTTGCAAAAGCCGTTGTCGGCTTGCCAGCATAAGGCGTGCAAAATGCCTCGCCCAAGGGCGAGAATCCAGCATATGATTTTTCGACACCGTTTCGGTGTCCTTTTTTGTTGGTGGCGGACTAACGCGCGAGGCACCACGGATTTCGTCCAAACGAACTTTTTACTTATTTTGATTTCGTTCAAGCGAAAACAAAGTGGCATTTAGCCCGTGAATTTGATAAAACTTATCTTTTTGTATGTCTTTTTTATAGAAAATAGTTCAAAATTTTATGGTCGCACGCCTTGGTTTTAGGTGATAGTTTTTTCTTTACCTTTAGCGTATAATTATATTGTAAAAATAATCCATCAAGCGATGCTTGGTGACGGAGGTATTATATGAAAAAAATTATTTCTCTTTTATTAGTTGCTTGCATGCTCGGAGCGACGGCTGCTTTGTTTTCGGGCTGCGGTCTTTTTAAGAAAAAAATCGACTCGGGCACGGAGGCGGCACAGCTTCTTTTGGCAAATGAACGCCTTGACGAAAGCATAACAAGCCAAAAGCTTGACCTTGGCATCGGCACACAAACCGCAAGGACTATTTCAAACAACACAAGAGTAACAAGGAGTGTATCACACGCTCCCCTCTCTCGCGGCATTACTCCTATGAGCGTTGCTGCAAGAAACGCAGCCAACCCATATACTTGGAGCGGCTTTGCAGAAAACTACTCAAGCTCAATGGTAGAGTTTACTCAATTCATAAAAAACATCGAGCATCAGGCATCGATTGTTTCGGGCGAAATTGCCAAAATGAAAAAAGAGGTTGGCGTTGTCGACAAATGGGTTGCTTGGTTAGGCGGCGAAAAGCAGATGCTTCGCGTTTTTGAAAATGCCGACGTTTTGTTGTCCGTTGATATATACGGTAACTTTCACGTTTATTACCGCTACACAGACGAAAGCGCAAAAAACGTTTACGAAATGTATTCCTTTATGAAATACAACGATGGCACAACGGGCGAAATCAAAACACTTTTCATACCGAATGAAAGATACGAATATTCATACACGAACTCGGGCGGCTTTGAGGATTTGTTCGTTGCGGAAAACTCACGCGGGTATTGGCTTGCAACTCGCTTTTACTATAACAACTCAGACGGCTTTGAAAGCACAAGCTTCTTTAACTATGCTATCAAGGACGGCTTGGGCTTTGGCTCCCACAACTCTTTGACAAGAGGTGGCGATGGCTCAGTTGGAGTAACGGGCAAAACGTACGAAATTTTCGACCCGAAAAATAACCGCGATTTCTTTAGAATAAGCGAGAATGACGACTTTTATTCCTTTGCACTTCACTCCTCGGCTATTGAAAGCGGACTTGTCTCCATTACGGGAAACGTCGGTCACGTTGACGAGGACGAGGGCATCTACTTCTCAAACGATATTATCAATATAATCACCGACGCAGGTGAATTTTCAACCGTCAAGCAATACGACGAGGGCAAGTTTTTGCTCTCTCCCAACAGCGACATTAGATACGACTACGCCGAAGAGGTATACACGGCAAGCTTGAACTTTGAAATTCATCGTCCCGAGTTTTCAGTTAGCGAGGCGTGCTATGAGCTTGAAAGCTACCTAAGCTCCATAGGCATAAAGACCTACTGTGATATGGATACGGTTTCATCCTCAATAGAGCTTGCTTCCGCGCTTAGTGACGAATTCAACAGCGTGTTTGAGTGGAACGGCTATACGCTCAGCTCCATTGACAACGTGCTTTTGGCAAGAGACGTATTGTATGCAGATTACGATAGCGCACGCGCAGACTACGAGGCGGTTAAGGACTACGAAGAGGTTCGCTCTCGCCAAACCCTTTCAGAGAATGCGCACTTTGCTCCGTTTGAAATCGTATTGGGCGGAGAAAACTCCTTCAACGGTACGGAAATTTCAATCTCCTCACTTTCAGCCATCTGCTCGGACACAGCTCTTTTTGAAGCGGGTAAGAGCTACGTTTTGAAAATTGGCATTTCGTTGCTTGACGAAAACGGAAACCCATCAAGCGTTAATACCGTTGCCTTAAACGGCGGAAGCGGTATCGCCGTATCATATGACGGAAACGCTATCACTCTTACGCAAAACGGCACGTTTACAGTACCGAAAAACCTTGACCGTGGCGAATATGCGGTTGTTGCTTATATTGCAACAAGCGATGACGGAATAAGAGTTAGCGAAATGAAGAAAATCGGCTTTGCCTCCGCTTACGAGGGCGAAATTGAGTCAAGCGCGATGTATATGGAATCATACAAGAGTGCGGATTCCTTAGTAATTAAGTATGAAATCAAAAACATACGTCAAATTGAGCTTGAAGCAACCAAGGAGTCATACTCATACGAGGAAATTGTGCGCGTTGTAACGCTTGATATCCTTGCTCACGGTGCGCCTTATTCACGCGCTGTGCTTGAAAGCGAAGGCGGCGAAGCAATAAATAGCGACGCTTCCCTTGGCAAGGGCACTTACCGTATGATGTGCTACCTGCCGACAAGTGACGGCCTTGCACAAAGCTACGTTTATTTAACGGTAAAATAATTTAAAAACAGGGAGGCGCAAGCTGTAAGGGCTATGCGCCTCCCCTTGATTTATTGCCGAATTTGTGATATAATTGTTTCATAAGCTTGACTTAAAGAAAGGAAAAGTTATGAAAAAGCGTCTTTCTCCAAAATTTTTATTAGCGCTCACACTGTTTAGTCTTATCGGACAGGTGGCGTGGGTTGTTGAAAATATGTACTTAAACGTTTTCATTTACAATATGTTCTCTGCCGATGCAGGCGCAATTTCCTTAATGGTTGGCGCAAGTGCGGTCAGTGCCGCGGTCACAACCGTGTTTATCGGCGCGCTATCTGACAAAATCGGCAAGCGCAAGCTTTTTATGTGCGGCGGCTACATCTTTTGGGGAATTTCAATCCTCGGCTTTTCACTACTTAACGTTGATTTGCTTGAAAAGATTTTCCCGTTTGCAAGTGCGGCGGTGCTCGGCGTTGCTTTCACCATTGCGCTTGACGTAATAATGACGTTTTTCGGCTCAAGTGCAAACGATGCCGCCTTTAACGCGTGGCTCACGGACTCAACCTCTCAAAAGAACAGAGGAATTGCAGAGGGGGTAAACTCCATGATGCCGCTTGTTGCAATTTTGGTGGTGTTCGGCGGCTTTATGGCGTTTGACCTTAAGGTGCCAAGCTCTTGGACTATTATATTCATTATTATCGGCGCAGTCGTTATCACAATAGGCGTTATCGGTATTTTTATAATCAAGGAGCCACCTATTGAGCCGGCTAAGGAAAGATATTTCAAGACGGTTGTTTACGGCTTTTTGCCAAGCACAATTAAAAAAAGCCCGCTCCTTTATCTCTATCTTGGCGGCTTCATCATTTTTAATATTGCAATTCAAATCTTTATGCCATACTTGATTATTTATTACGAGCGCACGCTTGAAATGGAAAATTACGTTTTCATTATGGCTCCCGCAATAATTATTGCATCCGTGGCAACCGTGCTTTTTGGCAAGCTTTACGACAAGCGCGGCTTCGTCCTTTCCTCATCTATCTCAATTGGACTTTTAGCGCTCGGCTTTTTGACGTTATTCGTTTTCAAGCACACCTTACCCGTCTTTATCGGCTCGCTTCTTATGATGTGCGGCTATCTTGCGGGCATGGCGGTTTTCGGCGCAAAAATAAGGGATTTAACGCCCATAGGCAAGTCGGGAATGCTTCAGGGTGTCAGAATCTTTTCACAGGTTTTAGTCCCCGGAATTGTCGGCCCCTTTATCGGCAAGCTCGTGCTTTCAAATGCTGAACAAATCGAAAACAGCGACGGCACGTTCTCGTTTTTGCCAAACGAATTCATTTTCCTTGCCGCTCTTATCACAACCGTAATTCTTGCTATATACCTTATTACACTTTTCTTGGTAAAACGAAAAAGAGATAAAAAAGAACCTCGTTGAGGTTCTTTTTATTATACGGTTTTTTCCTTGCCGAATACTATTCTGTCAATTCCGCTAAGGGTGAATTCTTCTAAGCCGTTAGATGTCAGCGCCTTGATTTTCTTGTTCTCAAAGGAATAGCTCTTAGATGTGCCGTCTTGATAATAAACCCTCACCGTGTCACTTAAATATTCGTGCTTTACATCCATATATGTGGCACCCTGTGTCGCAAAATCGAGCATTGTGACCGCATTACGCTGTCTTGCACCATAGCTGCCCGAGCCGATTATTCTGTCTGCCGGGCGTAGCTTTTCAAAGAAGCGCGTTGCTGTGGGATTTGGCGCGCGGCTCTCATTCTCAATATAGTCAACCAAGTCCTCAATTCTGTCAAAAACAGGGCTACCCTCACTAACCCTTAGCGAGTCGTTGTCCTCAATATAGACAACGCCGTTTATATAAACGCGCTCTTTCATATTGTCCTTTAGAAGCGAAATTGCGCGCCTAACCTGTTTAAGAGGTGATTTGAAAAGCTTTCTGTGAATTTCACCTGTATATGGGTCGCGCTTATCCTTTTGGAAGCCATCCGCCGTTTCGTAAACATCACCCTTCCAGCTCTTTATTTCTATGGCAAAAAGCGAGCCCTTATAAAGAATCATGCAATCAATTTCGGCGTTTCCGTTCTTATTTAATATTATTACATTGGTTTTTATTCTTGCATCGGGCAAAAAGCCAAGAATATCATTCACCGCCGCGCGCTCGCCTACCGTACCGTAAATTTGCGCGTCGCTTAACGGATCAATCCTTACCCTTTGGGAGGTGCGTTCTCTGTGTATTTCTCTTTTCTCTGCCCGCTCCCTTGCATTTTCCTTAAGGCGCTTAAAAAATCGCTTTATTTTTTCAAATATCGCTTTAAACACACACTTCCCCCCTTAAAACAATGCATCAGCTTAATAAAGTAAAGCCTCGGAAAGCAGAATCCGAGGCTCTTTGTGTAAAAATTTATGTGGGATTTCCCCGATTATTTTGCGTAATCGACTACGCGGCTCTCACGAATGAGGTTAACCTTGATTTGACCCGGATATTCAAGCTCGCTTTCGATTTTCTTGACGATATCACGTGCAACGAGTGCCATTGTTTCGTCCTTAATCTGCTCGGGCTTAACCATAATTCTGATTTCTCTGCCCGCTTGAATTGCGAAGGTCTTTTCAACGCCGTTAAAGCTGTTGGCAATTTCCTCAAGCTTTTGCAGACGCTTTATGTAGTTTTCAAGATTTTCACGGCGGGCACCGGGTCTTGCCGCAGAAATTGCATCTGCCGCTTGAACGATAACCGCAATAATTGTTTGCGCCTCAACGTCACCGTGGTGCGCTTCAATTGCGTGAAGAATTTCCTTTGATTCCTTATACTTCTTAGCCACGTCAACGCCTATTTGAACGTGTGAGCCCTCAATTTCAGCGGTGAGCGCCTTACCGATATCGTGGAGAAGGCCTGCGCGCTTAGCAAGTGTAACGTCCGCACCAAGCTCTGCCGCCATAACTCCTGCAAGAGTTGAAACCTCGATAGAGTGGGTGAGCACGTTTTGACCGTAGCTCGTTCTGTATTTCAAGCGACCGAGAAGCTTAACAAGCTCGTTATTAAGTCCGTGTACGCCTGTTTCAAAGGTTGCCTTTTCGCCCGCCTGCTTAATTGATGCTTCAACCTCGCGGCGTGCCTTTTCAACTGTTTCCTCAATTCTCGTTGGGTGAATACGTCCGTCGGAGATGAGCTTTTCGATTGAAAGACGTGCAATTTCACGTCTTACAGGGTCAAAGCCCGAAATTGTGATAACCTCAGGGGTGTCGTCAATAATAAGCTCAACACCTGTAAGGTTTTCAATTGCGCGCACGTTACGTCCCTCACGTCCGATAATTCTTCCCTTCATTTCATCGTTAGGAAGTGCAACAACTGAAATTGTTGCCTCGGACACGTGGTCAGCGGCGCATCTTGCAATTGCAAGTGAAATAATATTCTTTGCCTTTTTGTCTGCCTCGTCCTTAAATTGCTCCTCAAGCTCAACAAGCTTTTGTGCCTGCTCGTGCTTTACCTCATCCTCAAGCTCCTGAACGAGGGACGCCTTCGCCTCCTCTGCTGAGTAGCCCGAAATCTTTTCAAGCAATTTAATTTGTGTTTCATGTGCCTGTGATAATTTTTCCTTAAGCTCGTCTGCTTCCTTAATCTTGCCTGCGAGTGTTTCCTCTTTTTTCTCTATGGCATCAACCTTACGGTCAAGATTTTCTTCCTTATTAGCCAAACGTGTTTCTTGACGGTTTAGCTCTGTGCGGCGCTCCTTAACCTCGCTCTCAAGCTCTTTTCTTGAAGCCATAATTTCTTCCTTTGCCTCAAGCAAGTATTCCTTGCGCTTGGTTTCTGCCGCTTTAATTGCATCCTCAAGTAGCTTCTTTGCCTGTGCTTCAGCTGAGCCGATCTGCTTTTCGGCTGTTGCTTTTCTGATAATAATGCCGAGAATGACACCAATTACCGCGAAAAGAACCGCGCACACCAAGGTAGCTCCAATGAGTAGCCAATGCAACCAATCCATTTTAATTACCTCCTTATTAGTTTTTCCTATGTGAAAGGCGATGGTTAGCCAAAACCAACCAAACCAAATTTCTACACATTATAATTTTATATTATAAGCGTGTCAATGTCAAGAGAAAAAGCAAAATTTATTACAGAAATATAACCTTAATTTTACACATTTCGAGTTGACACTTTTAAAAAATTACTTTATAATGGTAATGTGGGTTCACCACAAGCTATGTAAAAGGAGAATTTATGTTTTCTGAAAATTCAAGCTTTAATTTCACAAGCGAAATTTCAAAGGGTGCTCTTTTAACTGTTGCCAAGCCAACAGGCGAGGTCAACACAATGACCGTTTCGTGGGGTCAAGCGGGTGTTTTATGGGGCAAGGACGTTTGCACGGTTTACGTACGTCCGCAAAGATATACTTTTGATTTTTGCGAGAGCGCCGAGATATTTACTCTTTCGTTTTTTGGCGAGGAATTTAAGGACGCACTTACGTTCTGTGGCACAAAAAGCGGCAGGGACGTGGACAAATTTAAGGCGTGTGGCTTAAAATACGAGCTTAAAGACGGCGCTTGCATTTTAGACGGTGCCAAGGTTACTCTTGTCTTAAAAAAGCTCTACGCGCAGGATATTAAAGAGGAGTGCTTTACAAATAAAGCTCCGCTTTCAAATTACAAAAACAGTGATTACCACAGGGCGTACACCTGTTGGGTAACGGATATAATTATTAAATAATTTTGGAGAGAAAAAATGAAGGACACAAGATGGATTTCACACAAAAGCGCAGGCGCCTCAGACAACGCCACCTACTATTTCAAAAAAAGCTTTTCGCTTGATAAGGTAGCGTCATCCGTTATCGAAATCAGCGCGCAGGCACGCTACAAGCTTTACGTAAACGGTAATTTTGTTGCTTGCGGTCCTTGCAAGGGCACGCGCGAAAAGACGTACTTTGATACAGTTGACGTAACGAATTATCTAAAAATAGGCGAAAATGAGCTTTATATCGAGGTTTTGCAGCTCGTTTCGGACGATATGCAGGGCAAAATGTCACCTATTGAGGGTGTTTTGCGCGTTGGCTCAATGCTCCTTTGTGCCGAGCTTACCTCAGGGGAATTCACCCTTGCAACAGATGCAACCTGGCTTGTTGCAAAGGCGCCCGTGGAGCATATTAGCGCGCGCAGCTGCTACTCCGCCGCGACAAGAGAGCTTGCAGATAAAACAACCGACCCTGTGTACGAAAACGCGGTGGTTGTAACTGGAATTTCAAACGCCGAGGTTGACCACTATTGGTGGGGCTGCACAAACAAATGCTTCCTTTACGAGCGTCCTATTCCTATGCTCGACTTTAGTGACAAAACGGATATTATCAGCTACGACGGTGAGTTTTTTGAAGCAAAATACTTAACCTTCGGCTTCCCCACCTTCAAGGTAAAGGGCAAGGGCACAGTTCGCCTTTACTACTTTGAATGCTTTACTGAAATCCAAGGCAAGACAAACAACAACCGCACCGACCGCTCACTTGATTTTACAAAGGAAATGTACGATGAGATAACGGTTGACGGCGAAGCGATTTACGAGCCGTTTTGGTTCAGATGCTTCCGCTTTATCAAGCCGGAGTTTACAGGCGAGGTAACGGTTGAGCTTGTTAATATGACAGAGGTTAACTACCCGATGTTCCCACGTACTGACTACGACTTTGGAAGAACTGACGACAACCGTCTTTGGGAAATCAGCGTGCGCACGCTTCAGCGCTGTATGCACGAAACGTACGAGGACTGCCCATTCTATGAGCAGCTTCAGTACTGTATGGACACCTCAACGCAAATGCTCTTTAACTATCAGCTCACCGACAACGACCTGCTTGCAAGAAAGGCGATGGACGATTTTGCCGCGGCACAAACGGCAGACGGACTTATGCCGTCAAGAACTCCGTCAGTGGGAGAGCAGCATATTCCAACGTTCCAATTCTACTTTATATTTATGGTTTACG
>JAZREL010000029.1:0-39548 GCA_045660785.1 Eubacteriales bacterium
GTATTTCAACTTTGAGTTCTGGTGTATATTTGTTAAATTTTTGTCCTTTTTTAGCCATAATAAAAACCTCCTATGGTTTTATTATACCATAAGAGGTTTTACCCTTTTTTATTTTTTGTGAACTAAATGGGGTTCACTTCATTTTTCCGTTCCTTTTTTATTTGCTTATTAAAAGCCCCTTGCCTATTTACAGCAAGGGGTTTTATTATATGTTATCTCTGATTTTAAGAAGCAAGTAATCGTAAAGCTGCTCGGGAGATTCGGCAATTACGGATGCGCCCGCTTCCTTTAAAATTGACGGGTCGCGGTAGCCCCAGCTGACACCAATGCCCTTGACGTCTGCATTTTTTGCAGTTTTCATATCAACGTCGGAGTCACCGACGAGCGTGCAGTTTTCGGGCTTTGCACGAAGCAAATGGCAAATTGTAAGGAGCGAGGTTGGATCGGGCTTAGTTGGCACGCCTTGAATTTGTCCTTGGACAATTGCAAAGAATTTCTCGGGGAAAAGCTTAGCAATTATATGCTTTACAAATTTATCCTGCTTATTTGAAAGCACGGCAAATTTGCATCCCGTTTCCTCCTTCAATTCGGTAAGTGCTTCGTAAATTCCCTCATAAAGGTGCGTTTTTTCGGCAAAGCATTTTGCATACTCCTCGTCGTAAACGGAAACTGCCGTGTCGATAATAAGCTCGCTTTCCTGTACGTCCTCGGGGAGTGAGCGACGCACGAATTCTCTTGCGCCGTTATTTATAAAGGTAAGAAGCTCCGCTTTTGTTCTTGTTTTGTAGCCAAGACGGGTGAGCATACCCGAAATTGCGGTGTGAAGGTCATCCATTGTATCGGCAAGAGTGCCGTCAAGGTCAAATACTACTACGTGATTTGCCATATTTTTCTCCTTAAATTTTGCTGTGTTAAGTGTTTTTATTCAAGCGATATTTTCGTTTTCAAAATAGGTCAGATGAAAAATAACGCAACCCTGTGTCGGGAAACAGGACAACCACGGTCTTGTTTTCCTCTTTTTTTGCAACCTCAATTGATGCGCACAGTGCCGCGCCCGAGGAAATTCCCAAAAGAAGTCCCTCTTCCCTTGCAAGCATCCTTGCATATTCGTACGCATCCTCGTCGCTAACTGTGATTATTTCATCGCAAACGTCCTTGTCATATGTGCTTGGCACAAAATTTGCACCTATGCCTTGGATTTTGTGTTTTCCCGAAATTCCCTTGGAAATCAGCGGTGATGCGCTTGGCTCAACTCCATACACCTTAACGCTTGGTTTTTTGCTTTTTAGGTATTTTGCCGTGCCTGAGAGTGTGCCGCCTGTGCCTATTGCACAAACGAAAATATCGACACTCCCCTCGGTGTTTTCATAAATTTCGGGTCCTGTGGTGAGAAAATGCGCTTCGGGATTTGCAGGATTTTCAAACTGCTCGGCAAGGAAGGAGTTTTCAGTTTCGCTTGCAATTTGGCGCGCTTTTTTTACCGCACCGTCCATCCCCTCGTCGCCCGGAGTTAAAACAATCTCAGCGCCGTATGCGGAAATGGCAAGCACACGCTCACGTGACATTGAGTCGGGCATTACGATAACAACGCGATAGCCAAGCGCTGCACCGAGCATTGCAAGTGCAATTCCCGTGTTGCCCGAGGTTGCCTCGATTATTGTGCCGCCCTTTTTCAGCTTGCCGTCCTTTTCGGCACTTTTTATAATTTGTCTTGCCACCCTGTCCTTTGAGGAGGAGGCAGGATTAAACGCTTCAAGCTTTGCAACAAGGCGCGATTTAAGCCCAAGCTTTTTTTCTATATTTGTAAGCTCTATTAGCGGAGTATTACCTATTAATTCCTCAACCGATTTATAAATCATGGGCTTTTCCTTTCCTGTGCTTGAGTGATTTGATATATTACATTTTACCACTAATTTTTCAATATGTCAACTAAGTGAAAAATTTATAAAAAAGTATTTTGTTAAAATATTCTTATTGATTTATGCGCGCGCTTGTGCTATACTTTAATTTGAAGTAATGCGCGGACACGCGCGTACGCGAAAGGTAATTACATATTTATGATTGAAATTAACAACCTTGTCAAGAAATTTGGCAAAAAATACGCCCTTGACGACGTGTCCTTCTCGATTAAGAAGGGGGAAATTGTTGGCTTTCTTGGCCCAAACGGTGCGGGAAAATCAACAACGATGAATATAATCACAGGATATATTACACCGACAAGCGGCACAGTTACCGTTGGCGGAGTTGACGTTTTTTCTGAGCCGATGAAGGTTAAGAAAATGATTGGCTTTTTGCCCGAGCAGCCACCGCTTTATATCGATATGACCGTTTGGGAGTATCTCTCATTCGTATATGAATTAAAATCGTGCAAGCTTAATAAGCAGGCGCACCTTGGCGAAATTTGCGACCTTGTTAAAATCACGGACGTTAAAAATCGCCTTATTAAAAATCTTTCAAAGGGTTACAAGCAAAGGGTTGGTATTGCCGCGGCTATTATCGGCGGCCCTGAGGTGCTTATCTTTGACGAGCCAACCGTTGGACTTGACCCAAAGCAGATTATCGAGATAAGAAGCTTGCTTCGCGCCCTTGCCAAGGAGCGCACAATAATTCTCTCCACGCATATTCTTTCCGAGGTGCAAGCCGTTTGTGACAGAATAGTGGTTATAAACGCAGGCAAAATAATCGCTGACGAAAAAACATCTAAATTGAGCGAGGCGCTTGGTCAAAGCAACCGCTTCCGTGTTAAAATTTCAGGCCCTGTGCGTGAGGTTTCAAACCTTCTTAAGGGTATTCACGGCGTAACTCGCGTAACGCAGGACGGCGCGCGCGAGGGCGATGCATTCCCGTACATTGTTGAATATTCGGGCAGCGTGGATATAAGAAAGATGATGTTCCGCGCGCTTGCGGACAAGGGATGGCCTATTCTTGCTATGGAGGGCGTTGATATTTCCCTTGAGGACTTGTTCGTTAAGCTTATTGACGGAGAGGAGGACAAAAGGTGATTGCTATTTTCAAAAAGGAAATGAAAAGCTATTTTACAACCGTGACGGGATACGTTTTTCTCGGCGTTGCGCTTTTAATTTCGGGCTTTATCCTTTCCACAACGACCTTTATGGCATCCGAGCCAAGCTCTGACACCTCGTCGTACTTCTCCTTGGTTCTTATCATGTCTATGGTATTTTTACCAATTCTTACGATGAGAAGCTTCAGTGACGAGCGCCGCACGAAAACGGATCAGCTCCTTTTTACCTCACCTGTGTCTGTTTTCTCACTTGTTTTCGGTAAATTTTTAAGCGCACTTTGTATGTTCCTTATATACCTTGCGCTTTCACTTTTCAACTTCATTCCGCTTTTCGCGTTCGTTGCAGAGGGCGCGGCAGGTCCAAACGTTGCCATGATTATTGGCAACCTTATCGCGCTTGTCCTTGTTGGAATGTGCTTTATCGCAATAGGCATTTTCGTTTCCTCTCTTACGGAAAATATGTTTGCCTCCGCGGTAATTACCGTTGCCACACTCTTTGGGCTTCTCTTGATAAACGGCGTTTCCTCACTCGGCTTTTTGCAGGGTGACGGCTTTGCGCAGGTTATACGCTTCGTTATCGATTGGCTTTCGATTTTTGCGCGCTTTGACGCATTTGTTTTCGGCTACTTCGATATTCCCTCTCTTATCTATTACCTATCGGTTACTTTCATTTTATTACTTTTGACAGAGCGCCACTTCCAAGCGCGCAGACTGATGTAAGGAGGCGCTATATGGATTTTTTAAGTAAACTCGGAGCTAAGAGCAAAATTAAATACGGCGCAATCCTTGCGGGCTTTTTGGCGCTTGTACTTACAATTATCATTGTTTTTAACTCGATTATTTCAATTCTCGGCTCACGCTTCAACCTCTTTTTCGATATGACCGACGAGCAATTTTATTCGGCATCGGACGAGTTTGTTTCCACAATTGACAGGGTAAACCAAAAGGCGGAGCTTGAAATTATTTTCTTTGACGAAAAGGATACGGTATCGAACGATCACTCCTCAGTGCAGGGCAAGGTTGGTCTTGCATACGTGCATCAAACCGCCATTGACCTATCAAGAAAGCTTGATGGCGTTTCCGTTTCATACCACACAACCGACGAGCGCGATTTTGTAAATCAATTCCGCGACGCAGGTGTAATCAACGAAAAGACTGTTATTATCAGAAGAACCACGGGCGAGGGCTCACAGTTTGAGGCGTACCTTCCCGATTCCTTCTACGCATTTGACGAAACAGGCGCACTCTTTGCATATAACGGCGAGGTAAAGCTCCTTGAGGCGGCAATCCGTCTTTCAACTGACGACGAACCAACTGTGTATTTCACATCGAGCCACGGCGAAACGGGCTTCAATTTGGCGTTGCTTTTTGAAAACGCGGGCTTTGTGCTTAAGCAAATTGACCTCATCGAAAAGGTATATATATGCGAGTGCGGACTTCATTACAGCCCGAAATATGATTTCGGAATCACAGAGGAAACCGAGCGCGAGCCGGTGAGTGCAGAATCAAACGACTTGCTTGTCAAGCGCGATTTTGAGTGCGAGTGCGGCAAGGGTAAGGTGACAATTACCGACTCTATGCTAAGGGCGCGCACACGCTTGCCCGACAACGCGCGTGCAATTGTTATCAACGAGCCGGTTAACGATTTTGTCGAGGAGGAGCTTGTGCTTCTTGAAAGCTACCTTTCAAGCTACGGTGCGGTCTTAACCTTCCTTAATCACGAGGCGAAGCTTGATACGTTTTACGAGTGGCTCAAGGTTTGGGGCGGCATTGGCGTAAACTACGGCAAGGGTGTTGCAACTACGACCTTGAACGAAACGAAATTCAACGGCTATATTCCCGAAAACGATGCAACAAAGACTTATTTCTCCGAGCTTCTTTCACTTCAGCTAAGCCCATCCTTTAAAAATGCTATCACACTCGAGCTTGACCCGAGATTTCTTGAGGGCAACATCGACACGGGCTTTAACGTGCAAAGAACCACAACGGAGCTTGTAAGAACTCCGTCGAATATATTCTTCAACGGCAAGGCAGCCAACCATACTTTAATGGCTATCACAAAATCAGAAAGCTATCTTGCAAACCCCGATGAAACGATAGGCGAGGACGAGTTTACCTCTTACCTCTTTGTTTCAACAAGCGGCTTTGCTAACCTCTTGAAGGAGGAAACGAGCGCGAACACAAACACAAGCTTAATGCGTGCGCTCATCCGTCCGCTAACGGGCGTTCAAATTTACTCCTCAAGCATTGATATGAAGGTGTTTAACTCCTATGCGCTTGATATCACAGGCAAGCAAGCAACCGCCTTCTTTGTAGTTTCTCTTGTTCTTTTACCTGTAATTTGTGCAGGTGTTGGCGCATTTATCATCATTAGGAGAAAAAGAAGATGAGTAAATGGCTAAAGGAAACAGAGGAGAAAAAAAGCACACTGCTTAAGAATGACGCATCAAGCCAAAGCACACTGTTTAAGGATGACGCTTCAAGCCAAAGCACGCTTTTTAAGGGCGCAGGTGGCGACAGTGGCGCGGCGGGCGATGGCGCGACTGATAATTCCTTGGCAAAAAAGCCGAATAACAACAAAACCGCCATTATCTTTTCGCTTCTTAGCACGTTTCTTGGCTTGCTGATTATCTCCCTTGCGCTTCTTATGATTTTCAAGCCCGAGCTTGGTGGCGAAGACCCGAAGTTTGACGTTTGGGAGGGTGAGGACGTTTTTGGAAACGCGGCGCACCTTGTGTACCCACTTGTTACCGAGGATAACGTCACGAAAATGGACGTATATAAGGATGGCGAAAAATACTCCTTTATTCAGTTTTGGGACGAAAACCTTGGCAAATACGATTGGCGCATTGAGGGGCTTGAAGCAATCGACCTTAATATGACGACGTTTGAAATGCTTCGTATGTGGCTTTGCACCGTAACGACAAAGGATCCGATACGAAACGTAAGCGAGGATGACCTGAAAACATACGGCGTTGACAAGGAAAAGGAAAACGGCTTCACCGTTTACTTCACGGAAAACGGCGTGGAAAAATCGCACACGGTAAGAATAGGTGAAAAAACCGACCTTTCAAGCGGCGTTTACTACGCTTATTACGAGGGCAGAAATCATATTTACAAAATTTCGCCCGATATTGTCACACACACATCATACGGCGATTTAAAATATTTATCTCCCGCTATTAACACGTTTTTCGAGGGCGCAACCCAAGCACTTATGGGAATTGAGCGCTTCGATATTTATCTCACCGACGGCACAAACACAAAGCTAAACGACGTTGTTTCGATAAGAGTTAACGAAAAGGGCGAAACAAGCGTTGAATTCAAGGCGGTTTACGGCGCGGACGCACTTGGCAGGCGAAGGACAACTATTGCCTCAACCTCGTACGTAAACACGGTTTTTACAACGCTTTATACCGCATTTGCAGGCAGTGAGGTTGTTGCAATCAACCCAACTGACAGTGAGCTTGAGGCGTTTGGCCTTAGCGACAGCCAAGAAAAATACTTTATTAACGTAGAATTTTCCGAAAATGCCACCTTTGCAAGCAGCGCATACAAAACTAAGGAGCCAAGCTTGTTTATCAGCCGCAAAATCGACGGGGTTTATTACGTTATGTCGGAATACTACGGCGTAAAATCCGTTGTGCGCGTAGAGGAAGAAAGTCTATCCTTCCTTGGCGAGAGCGCCTTTCTGCTTCTTAAGTGGACGGACACAAACTCGGTTAAAACAGGATTTTTTGAAACGCTCACTCAAACGGAAGCTGCCCCGGGCCTTGAAAAGATTTTTGTGTGGACCCCTAAGAGTGAGGACATCTTTACCCTTAGCTACGACGTTTCAATTGACGAGCTTACGGTGTATGCAGAAAATGCAAATCTCGTTTTCAAGGACGACAACACACAGGGCAACTCGTTTAACAGAAACAAATTCAGAAATTTATACATCTATATGCTATATTTCCCCTTTATTTACAGCTTCAACGAAATGTCCGACGAGGCGACCTTGGAATATATAAAAGAGGAAAATTTAGTTTATTCAATAACGGCGCAACGAAACGACGAAACCGTCATTCGCCACTCCTACTACTCTATTTCCGCGACGCTTGCGGTTGAACGTGTTGAGGAGGGCAAGATAAAGAACGGCGAGGTTGTTTTCGGTGAGCCAAGCTACGGCAGTATTGTTGAAAAGGAGCAAATACGCCGTGTGACAAATGCAATCGACAAGCTTTTAGCGGGCGAGGAATTACTCCCCGACGAAGATATATTAAAGTAAGAGAGGTTTTTTATGGAATACAAATACGGTTATTTCAACGAAAGTGGAGACGAATTTATAATTACTGCACCAAACACTCCACGCCCATTTGACAACTTTTTGTTCAACGACGCTTGCTACGCAAACGTACATCAAACGGGTATTGGCTGCTTCGACTATCAAATTAACGGCACAGAGGGAATTCAGCTCTACACAGGCGTTGGTCGTATCTGCGACTACGACGTTTTCGGCAAGGACCACCTCTACAACCGTCTTATCTTCATTCGCGATAATGAAACGGGCGAATTCTGGACCCTTAACTGGGAGCCGGTTTGCCACCCATACCAAAGCTACAAATGCACACAGGGTCTTGGCTACACAGTAGTTGAAAACAAGACCTGTGACACCCTTGGCAAGCTTCGCCTTTTCGTGCCCGTTGGAAACGATGCGGTTGAAATTTGGAAGCTTTCGGTAAAGAACGAGGGTGCAAAGAAGCGCTCATACTCTATCTTTACATACAGCCAAATTCAGTTCAAGTTCAAGTGGGGCTTTGACAGCTACGGCGATACTATGTTCCGCGGCACACGCTTTGACGAGGAAAGAAACACCTTCTATATGAACAAGCACCCATTCATCAAGCCACATAACTACTTAACTGCATTTATGGTTGCAGACGAGAAGATTACAGGCAGTGAGGGCTGTCAAAACGTATTTATCGGTGAGTACGGCACTATCGCTTCTCCCGAGGTTGTACGTACAGGCGAAAGCCGTGGCTCAATCGGCTCAGCAAACGCGACAATTTGCTCACTCCGCTTTGATATTGAGCTTGACGCGGGCGAAAACAAGGACATTTCACTCCTTCTTGGCGCAGGCGACAAGGAAGAGGACAGCATCACAATGGCTGACAAGTACCTCTACAACCAAGACGAGCATTTTGAGGCGACAAAGAAATATTACAAAGAGCTTTACAACAAGAACCATATCACAACAAACGACGAGCATTTTGACCGTCTTATCAACTACTGGGGCAAGCACGCAACACACTTCGGTGCAACCTGGTGCCGTTGGGGCTATAACGGCTACCGTGATATCGTTCAACACGGCTTTGGCGTTGTTTCATTTAAGAACGAACGAACAAAGCAAATTTTGAAGGAAGCAATTCAAAACCAATATGCAAGCGGTATGGCTGTACGCGGATGGAACCCTGTTGACACAAAGGCATACTCCGACTCTGCACTTTGGCTTGAATTTACCCTTACCGCTTATCTGCGCGAAACGGGTGATATTGACTTCTTGAACGAGGTATACCCATTCAGAGACGAGGGAGAGGCAACCGTACTTGGCCATATGGACAGAGCCCTTGACTTCCTCGAATCAAACAAGGGTGAGCATAACCTTCTTCTTATCAAGTTCGGCGACTGGAACGACTCACTCACCGGCGTTGGTAAGGAAGGCCGCGGTGAGAGCGTATGGCTCTCAATCGCTTACGCGCAGGCGTTACTTGAAATGGCAGAGCTTGCAAAGTTCCTCGGCAACAGCGAAAAGGAAGCAAACTATCTTGCCCGCCGTGAAGCAATCAAGAAGGCAATCAACGAAAACGCTTGGGATGGCGAGTGGTACAGACGCTGCTACACAGACAACGGCGCACCTCTTGGCTCAAAGGAAAACAAGTACGCTAAGATGTTTATGGAGCCACAGTGCTGGTCACTTATCTCAGGTGTTGCATCAGAGGAGCGCGCAAACACAATTATAAGCGCAATGAACGAGCATATGGCAACTCCTGTTGGCTACCTTCTCTTAACTCCTTCATACAAGGAATTTGACCCAACCATCGGTCGTATTTCCTCAATGGAGCGGGGCATTTGCGAAAACGGTACTATCTACTCACATACAAACATTTGGATGATTCTTGGTCTTCTTAAATACGGCAAGGCAGACCTTGCATACGAGCTCTTTAAGAAGATTGCCCCGGGTTACATCTTCGGTGATAACACAGAGATTAAGAACAAGTGCCTACCATATATGTTCTCTAACTGCTACTTTGGCCCTGAGCACAGAAACAGCGCGTTCCAAATGGAATACAGCTGGATTACGGGCTCTGTTGCTTGGTACACAAACACAATGGAAAGCTACTTAGTTGGTGCAAGAGCAACATACGAGGGACTTGCAATTGACCCACATCTCCCATTTGACAAGGCAAGCATTACACGTCAGTTCCGCGGCGCTACTTACGAAATTTCAATCTCCAACCCTGAAAACAAATTCAAGGCAGAAAGCATTGAAATCACCGTTGACGGCAGCGTAATCAACGGAAATATCGTTCCTGACTTCAAGGACGGCAAATCACACTCCGTTGTTGTTGCGGTAAAATAAAAATTTAAAAAGAGGTTCACACGAACCTCTTTTTTGATTATCGGGATTTGAGTAGAATTCAGTTGACAAATTATGACATTTTGTTATATAATAAGGTTAACTAAAAATAAGGAGAGTTTTATGGAAAACCAAAACGCATGTCCTAAATGTGGCACACAAGCAGACGGCGGAAGCGCTTTTTGCTCCAAATGCGGCACAAAATTAGGCGAAAAAATCTTCTGTCAGGAGTGTGGCGCACAGGTAAAGCCAGGCAGCGAATTTTGCCAAGCTTGCGGCGCGCCGCTCAACAAAAAGGCAGAAAAAGCACTCAAAGCATCATTAAAGGAAAAAACGGACGCGTCAAAAGCGATAATTCTTTCAGGCAAGGAGCGCACTAAGGTGAGAAAAATCTCCGATATGCTTCTTTTCTTTGCAACAGCCATTTTGCTTGTTTTCCCATTTATCAGCTTTGTTGAAATGTCAGGCGCTATCTATAGCCCCGGCTTCATTTTGTTTGGCCACTACGTGCCATACCCAACCGGCTATCTTTGGGGAATAATTCAAATCCTTTCAAGCTTTGATTGGCTCATTAACTTCTCGAATGTCAGTCTTGCAGTAATTATAAGAGCTATATTTGCCTTGGGCTTGATAGTTTATTTCCTTGTGCTTTCAATCGTTTCATTTGTTTCAATTATCTCTTCGATAATTGCATTTGCAAAGGGTAAATCCTATAATATTACAAGCAAAGCACTAAAGTCGCTTGTCACTGTATTTACCTTCTCTATTTTCTCAAGCATTCTTTCATCAAACGCGCTTAACGTTCAGCTTTCTTCATCTATGAAAATAATGCTTGCTCTTGCCATTATGCTTATGCTTGCAGCCGCTGCGCTTTCATTTGCAACCAATATCAAAAAGCAATTTGTGAGCAAAAAGGCGGGCTTTGACTCTATATTCTCGCTTGCTATGCTTGTAATTTCACTTGTGCTTGCGCTTGCATTTATTAGCTTCAGATGCTTCGATTATTACAGACGTTTATACTTAACAATAGAAGGAAGCGAGATTGGGGCAACGTTCTATACACTTGCAATGCTGCTTGCATTCCCAACTATGATAGTGGGACTTATCCTTCTTACACGCAACCTTAAGGCCCTCAAAAAAAGCTTCAAGGAAGCAACCTATATTAACTACGTTTCAAGAGAGGAAAAGACACTCTACAAGCACGTATATGCAAAAAAATATACAACTGTTTCTTACGCGGTTGTAGCATCAATTTTCCTCACACTTTCATTCGTTATCTATTCACTTGACGTTGGTCGCGGCGCATTAGGCGATTATAACACTATTTCTCAGTTAATACAAGCGATAAACGGCGACTTTTTCGATATTGCTGCTGACTTTATCAGGGCAGCGATAATAATGTTGCCAAATATGATATTCCCAATCTTCGTTTGGGGAATCTCGGTTGTTGCTCTTATTGCTCATTGTGTTTGCAGCTCTATGGCTAAGAAAACGATTGAAAATGCAAAATCAAACGATGCTTCCCTCGAAAACGAAGATGCAGATTCTTGCGCGAGCGAGGAGAAGGTAGAGGATGCGTCAAGCGTAGCTCCCGAAGCGACTGAACCCGAAATCAAGGAAGAAGCCGCTGCCGAAAACGCATAAATTTACATAAGAAAAACCTTGGAGAAATCCAAGGTTTTTTTGTTATTTTATACACGTGGTGGGATTTTTTGCTTAGCGACGCACCCAATCAAATTGGCTGTACGTGTCGGTAATAATCATTATTATATGCTCCTTCATTGAAAGCTCCTCGACGGTTACTGAGTATGCTCCGCCAACAATAAACTCGCCGCCCTTTATTTCAAACGATTCGATAGAGGTGCAGCCGTAAAAGGCAGCCATTCCTATTTTATCAACCTTTTCAGTGATAACCACGTTGGTTAGTGACTCACAGAAATAAAACGCTTGCGCACCGATTTCCTCAACGTTAAGCGCGCTTATCTCCTTAAGGGCCGCACAGTCGCTAAATGCGCCGTTGCCAATAAAGCGCACGTTTTCCCCAAAGCTAACCTTTTCAAGCTTTAAACAGCCGAAAAACGCCTCGTCTCCAATATATTCAAGCGAATTAGGGAGAACAACCTCCGTCAAGCTGTCACAGCCGTAAAATGCGCGCGCCTCTATCGACCTTAACGTGTCGGGAAGCACTATTTCCCTAAGCTTGTCGTTTTCCTCAAACGCGCCATCCTTTATGCCTATTACAGGGACGCCGTCAACCTCACTCGGTATGACTATTTTTCTCGTTTCAAATACCGTCGTGCCCGTTACCAAAAGTCCGCCCGGGCAGTCCTCATAGGAAAGCTGAAGCGTGCCGTCCTTACCTTCAGATATTATAAAAGCAACAGTACCGCCAACTATAACCGTCAAAAGCAAGCCAAGCGCGGCAAGCACTATGCCCATAACAAACACGAACAAAAGCACAATAGCAACAATTGACAAAACAAATTTCTTTTTCGTGTAAGCAGCCGTCTTCTCCATAAACGCCCTCCTTTTTTCTCTTCTATTTTTATTATATACCCATTTCCCCACTTTGTCAATAACCTAAAACGGACAGTCGAGGACGCCGTCACTTAATATTTTCAACGGCACGTACAAACGACACACAGAGGGACAAGAGTGGGTATAGAAACGGCGAGTGCGTACACGTCGGCGTACTTGGTACGGTAGAGTAGCAATCGCCGTTAAGAAAAGCATAAAAGAAAGGGAATTTCGCTTTTGCAAAATTCCCTACTTTATTTAGTTTATGAAAACAGATAAGTCAAACGCATAAATGATTTTGCTTTTCTGTTCTATGCCCTCTATTGCGCCCTCTGAGATTATCTAGGGTTCTTAATAGCCGCCTGAGCCGCAGCAAGTCTTGCAATCGGAACTCTGAATGGTGAGCATGAAACGTAGCTGAGGCCGATTCTGTGGCAGAATTCAACAGATGTTGGGTCGCCGCCGTGCTCGCCGCAAATACCGATGTGCATTTCAGGACGAACTGCCTTACCCATATCAACTGCCATATCCATAAGCTTACCAACACCGTTTTGGTCGATTCTTGCAAATGGATCGTTTTCGTAAATCTTGCTCTCGTAGTAAGCTGTGAGGAACTTACCTGCGTCATCACGGCTGAAGCCGAATGTCATTTGGGTAAGGTCATTTGTACCGAAGCAGAAGAATTCAGCTTCCTTAGCGATTTCGTCAGCTGTCAAGCAAGCACGTGGAATTTCCATCATTGTACCTACTTCATACTTGAGCTCAACGCCTGCATTTGAGATTTCCTCGTCAGCAGCAGCAACAACGAGCTTCTTGCAGAATACGAATTCCTTGTATTCGCCAACCAATGGGATCATGATTTCAGGAACGAGGTTCCAATCAGGATGGTTCTTCTTAACTGCGATAGCCGCACGGATAACAGCTCTTGTTTGCATTACTGCAATTTCAGGATATGTTACTGTGAGACGGCATCCACGGTGACCCATCATTGGGTTGAACTCGTGAAGTGATTCGATAAGTGACTTAATGTCAGCAACTGTCTTGCCTTGTGTTTCAGCGAGAGCAGCGATGTCCTCTTCAGTTGTAGGAACGAACTCGTGAAGCGGTGGGTCAAGGAAACGAATTGTTACAGGGTGACCCTCAAGTGCTTCGTAAAGCTTTTCAAAGTCGCTTTGTTGCATTGGAAGAATCTTAGCAAGTGCTGCTTCTCTTTCTTCAACGCTGTCAGCGCAGATCATTTCACGGAATGCACCGATTCTTTCTGGCTCGAAGAACATGTGCTCTGTACGGCAAAGACCGATACCCTCAGCGCCGAAAGCTCTTGCTTGCTGTGCGTCCTTAGGTGTGTCTGCATTTGTTCTTACTTGGAGCTGTCTGTACTCATCAGCCCATGCCATGATTGTACCGAACTCGCCGCCGATTGTAGCAGGAACAGTAGGAATTGCTTCACCGTAGATGTTACCTGTTGAACCGTCGAGTGAGATGTAGTCGCCTTCAACGTATGTCTTGCCTGCGAGAACGAACTTCTTGTTTTCTTCGTCCATCTTAATCTCGCCACAGCCGGATACACAGCAAGTACCCATACCACGAGCAACAACGGCTGCGTGTGATGTCATACCGCCACGAACAGTCAAGATACCTTGTGAGTAGTGCATACCCTCGATATCCTCAGGTGATGTTTCAAGACGAACGAGGATAACCTTCTCGCCCTTCTTGCCTTCTTCAACTGCATCCTCAGCTGTAAATACAACCTTACCGCAAGCAGCTCCAGGAGATGCTGGAAGTGCGCTTGCAACCGGCTTAGCTGCCTTAAGTGCCTTAGCGTCGAATTGTGGGTGGAGGAGAGCGTCGAGCTGCTTAGGATCGAACATAAGGATAGCTTGCTCCTTAGAAATCATACCCTCGTTAACGAGGTCAACTGCGATCTTAAGAGCAGCAGCTGCTGTTCTCTTACCGTTTCTTGTTTGAAGCATATAGAGCTTACCGTGTTCAACAGTAAATTCCATATCCTGCATATCTCTATAGTGGTTTTCGAGGATACCGCAAACCTCAACGAATTGCTTGTATGCCTCTGGGAATGTCTTTTCCATTTCGGAAATTGGCATTGGTGTACGAACACCTGCAACAACGTCCTCACCTTGTGCGTTTGTCAAGAATTCACCCATAAGCTTCTTTTCACCTGTAGCAGGGTCACGAGTAAATGCAACACCTGTACCACAGTCATCACCCATGTTACCGAAAGCCATAGCTTGTACGTTAACAGCGGTACCCCATGAGTAAGGGATTTCGTTTTGCATTCTGTAGTAGTTAGCACGTGGGTTATCCCATGAACGGAATACTGCCTTAACTGCGCCCATGAGCTGTTCCTTAGGATCAGATGGGAAGTCTGTGCCGATCTTTGCCTTGTACTCTGCCTTGAATTGGTTAGCGAGCTCCTTAAGGTCGTCAGCTGAAAGCTCAACGTCGAGAGTAACGCCCTTTTCTTCCTTCATCTTGTCGATAAGCTCTTCAAAGTACTTCTTACCAACCTCCATAACAACGTCGGAGTACATTTGGATGAATCTTCTGTAGCAGTCCCAAGCCCAACGAGCGTTGCCTGACTTTTCAGCGATTACGTTAACAACCTCTTCGTTAAGACCGAGGTTAAGAATTGTGTCCATCATACCAGGCATTGATGCACGAGCGCCTGAACGAACGGAAACGAGAAGTGGGTTTTCGAGGTCACCGAACTTCTTGCCTGTGATTTCTTCCATCTTACCGATGTATTCCATGATTTGTGCTTGGATCTCATCATTGATCTTTCTGCCGTCCTCATAGTATTGTGTACAAGCTTCAGTAGAAATTGTGAAGCCCTGTGGAACAGGAAGACCGATGTGTGTCATTTCAGCAAGGTTTGCACCCTTACCGCCGAGAATTTCTCTCATTTTTGCATTACCTTCTGAGAAAAGGTATACATACTTCTTTGTACTCATTTCGCAAGTACCTCCATAAATAATTTAGCTATTGTCGGGGTGCGCATAAGCGCACGAATGTTTGCGCGTCATATGCGCGCACAGTGCTATTATAACACATTATTTTTAAAAATGGAATATTTTTTTGAATTTTTTTGGGTTTTGAGTATTTTTTGGTATTTTAACAGAAATTAGCAAATATGAAGCTTTGTTTTTATTAATAATTACAAAAAAGAAGGGCAAAAATCGATGTTTTGCACCTTCTTTTCGGAATTTTATTGCTTTTTATCTGCGATATTTTCTTTTCGAGTTGCTTCCCTTGGAGTGATTTTTTTGGGAATACCTACGGTATGGCGCGCTGTCCTTTTGCTGTTTCTTTACCGCGCGCTCCTTAAGGGATTGGTATAGCTCTTCAACCTCGCCGTCATTTATTTCCTCGTCTTCCTTTTCCTGCTTCTTTTCCTTCACAAGCTCGAAATTGATTTGGCGAAGCGCAATATCAACGGAGTCAACGCGAATTTTCACCGTTTGACCCAAGCGATAAGTCGTTTTGCCGCGTGAAAGAGTGTAATTATCCTTATCAAAATAGAAGCCGCCACCCAAGGAATCGGCAGGAATTAAGCCCTCGCAAAGATTTTTTGTTTTTGCAAACAAGCCGAATGAGGCAACGGATGAAATAACCGCCTCCATCTCCTCGCCCTCGTGCGCTTGCATATAAACGCACTTGTAAAGCTGCTCAATCTCGCGCTCGGCGTGGATTGCTTTAATCTCGTTTTCGCTTGAAAGCTCCGCGCTTAAATTTGCAAAGCGCTCGTATTTTTCAATCGAGCTGCTATCAAGCTCTCCGTCAAGGAAGGATTTCAAAATTCTGTGAACGCTAAGGTCAGGATAACGTCTGATTGGCGATGTGAAATGACAATAATATTCGGTATTTAAGCCAAAGTGCGGGCGCTGAACGGCGGAATATTTCGCCTTCATAAGTGCGCGAAGCAATACGCTTGAAACAATACCTGAGTAGCCCTTTTCCTCGGCACTTGCAAGCACACGGCTGAGCTGCATTGGGGTTATAGTATTTTTGGTGCGCAAGGGGGAAACGTCAACGCCGAGATTTTTTGCAAAGATTGCAAAGGAACCTATTTTTTCGCGGTCGGGCTCCTCGTGCACACGGAAAACACACGGCACGCACGCATTATACATATACGTTGCAACCGCCTCGTTTGCACATAGCATAAATTGCTCGATAAGTCGCTCACTCTCGCCGCGCTCGCGCTTCTCTATTCTTGTGGGAAGCCCGTTTTCGTCAAGGATTATCTTAACCTCGTCGCTCTCAAGCTCCATCGCTCCTCTTTGCTCGCTCCTTTGGCGAAGGATGCGGTAAAGCTCCATCATATTGCCAAAATCGTCCATTACGTGTCTGTATTTCGGGAAAAATTTGCTCTCCTCGCCATTTTCGATAATATCGTTCAGCTCGGAATACACACCGCGCACCTTGGAATTTATAACGCTTTTTCTTATCTCGCTTGAAATCGCCGTGCCGCTTTTGTCGAGTGTGACGAAGCAGGAAAGGGTCAAGCGGTCCTCTCCTCCGTTTAGTGAGCAAATTCCGTTTGAAAGCTCTTTCGGGAGCATTGGCACAACCTTGTCAACAAAATATACGCTTGTGCCGCGCTCGATTGCTTCCTTGTCAAGGTATGAGGCAGGGCGCACGTAGTGGGAAACGTCCGCAATATGAACACCGAGGACGTAGCCGTTTTCGGTGACCTTAATGGAAACCGCGTCGTCAAGGTCCTTGGCATCCGCGCCGTCAATTGTGAAAATTGTTTCGTTTCTTAAATCGAGGCGACCATCAAGGTTAAGTGGCTCATTTGAAACCGCGCGTGCCTCGTCTATTGTTTCCTCCGAGAATGAGGTTGAAATTCCGTTGGCGTGCAATATAGCGCGGTAGTTGCCCTCAAGCGAGTCGCTCCTGCCGAGGTTTTCCGTAATTTCGCCAAGCGCAAAATCGCCCTCCTCCTTTGGGTAAGCGTTTATTTTCACAACCACCTTGTCGCCGTCTTGTCCCTCAAGATTTTTGGTGTTCACCTTAATTTTTAGGTGAAGGCGCTCATTTTCAGGGGTGACGTATGCCACAGGCCGTCTGCCATTACTGTATATGGTCAGCGTGCCAACCGTTTCGGTGACACCGCGCTCAAGAATTTCAACGACCTCCGCCTCGTTGCCCTTGCCGTAATATTTTGAGAGGTAGTCTATTCTTTTTATAACAACCGTGTCGCCGTGGTAAGCGCCGCGCATAAATTTGGGCGGTATGAAAAAGTCGCCTGCATCCGCTACCGCAAATCCAAAATCTCCACGGGATGAGGCGCTGATTTTCGCCTTGAAAAATCCCATATCGGACGATTTTGCGATTTTGCCCTTTTTGGTAAACTGAATTTCGTAGTCAAGCTCAAGCGAGGAAAGCGCGCGCCAAAATTCACCCTCGTCAACTCCCAAGGGCAAAAGCGTTTGGTGCATATCGTATGGGGACAGCGGCACGTAGCCGTCTGACTCCACTGTATCAATTATCAGCTTTTTTACGTCCATATTTTTCTCCTTTCATTATTATATCTAATATTTTCTTTTTCATTTATATTTACAGTTTCATTTTCATTTTCAGTTTCAGTTTCAGTTTCAGTTTCCATATGTAGTACATATGTAGCTACATACGTAGCTACATACGTAGAGAGAGTGTATATATAAAAGTGCCTTAAATAAAGGGCTTGTGGGACTTTTTTGCTTGGTAAAAGTATACTTCATTTAATGAGAAAATTTTCAAATTAAAAATGAAATTTTCGCGTTAAAAAATCACTAAAAAACCGCCTTGGATTTTTGTTCCAAAGCGGTTAGTCAGTAAAATTATTCAGTTACCTCAGTGTTGCCTGCACCTTCGTTTTCAGTTGTGCCACTGCTTGTATCCTTTGTTTCTTCCTCATCCTCAGTAACAGAGCCGCCTGAGCTGCTTTGTGAGTTGTTGATAAGGTTGTTCCACCACTCTTCGATAGTAGCAGAGTTTGTTTGAAGTGAGAATACTGCAAGTGAAAGGATTGCAAACACTACTGTAAGTGCAATGGTAACAATCATAAGCTTCTTGTCAATTGACTTGCCCTTATTTCTTCCGTAGAATGTGTCAGAGCCGCCTGCAATTGCGCCTGAAAGACCCTTTGATGAGTTGCTTTGAATAAGAATAACAACCACGAGAACAATAGCACTAATAAGCAAAACGATACTAGATACTAAGTAGAATATTTCTCTTCCGTCCATATTTTCCTCCTATTATTTGCCGACAGAAATGGGTGGAAGCCCTTGACAAGTAAGTCCGCCAAGCAAATTTTTATAATTTTTTCGTATAAGCGATAGCATTATAACACAAACATTTTGAAAAATCAATAGCAAAAATAATTTTTTTCAAAAATGTTTCAAAAATGATGCTCGCACGCGTCGCATCCGCTGTTTTTTTCATCAATTCCTGCGCATTTTGCACATTTTCCGTAGATTACCGTCTTGCCCGACGATATGGAAAAGGCGTGTTTTTCAAAAATATGATTTTCAAGCAGACGTAGAAACTCGCAGCTCAGGTGAATAAGCTCCCCGCACTCGGTGCATTTCAGATGAAAATGCTCAAGGCACGCGCGCTCACTCATATATTGATAGCAGGCGGCGCCGTTTCCGACGGTCATTTTTTTGACCACGCCCTGCCCCTCAAGCATTGAAAGGGTACGGTACACGGTTGCACAGGATGCACGGCTGCCGCGCCTTTTCAGCTCGTTGATTATTTCCTTAGCCGACACGTGGTGCCCCGATTTTGAGATAATTTCCAAAATCAGGGTGCGCGGCTTGGTTGCATATTCACGCATAAATTATTCGTAAATCGGATACTTCTCGCAGATTTTTGTAACCTCAGCTCTGATATAATCTGCCTTTTCTTCAAATTCGGTTGCACAAAGCTTGATAAGCTTACCAAGCACTACCATATCCTCCTCTTTAAGACCGCGTGAGGTAACGGCAGGAGTACCGATTCTTACACCGCTTGTAACAAACGGCTTCTCTGGGTCGTTTGGAATTGCATTTTTGTTAACTGTAATGTAGCATTCGTCAAGACGCTTTTCAAGCTCCTTACCCGTAATCTTGAACGGACGAAGGTCAAGAAGCATTAAATGGTTGTCAGTGCCGCCTGAAACGAGGTCAAAGCCCTCGGAAAGCAAGGTGTCTGCAAGAACCTTTGCGTTTTTAACGATTTGCGCTTGATATTCCTTAAATTCGGGCTTGAGTGCCTCACCGAAGCAAACTGCCTTAGATGTGATTATGTGCATAAGAGGGCCACCCTGTGTACCCGGGAAGATTGCCTTGTCAATTGCCTTAGCATATTCCTCACGGCAAAGGATAAGACCGCCACGTGGACCGCGAAGTGTCTTATGTGTTGTGGTTGTAACAACGTCAGCGTACGGAACGGGTGATGGGTGAAGTCCTGCCGCAACAAGACCTGCAATGTGCGCCATATCAACCATGAAAATTGCGCCAACCTCTTTTGCAATCTTTGAAATTCTTTCAAAATCGATAACTCTTGGGTAAGCTGAAGCACCTGCAACGATAAGCTTTGGTTGTGCTTCCTTAGCCACTCTTTCAAACTCGTCGTAATCGATAAAGCCGTCATCGCCAACGCCGTAAGGAACGAAGTTGTAGTATGAGCCGGACATATTAACAGGGCTACCGTGTGTTAAGTGGCCACCGTGTGCAAGATTCATACCGAGCACTGTGTCACCCGGCTTGATAAGTGCGAAATAAACCGCGAGGTTTGCCTGTGCGCCTGAGTGTGGCTGAACGTTTGCGTGTTCTGCACCAAAGAGCTTGCAAGCGCGCTCGATTGCGATTTTTTCAACCACATCAACGCATTCGCATCCGCCGTAGTATCTCTTGTCGGGATATCCCTCTGCATATTTATTTGTAAGAGGTGTACCCATTGCTATCATAACCGCCTCTGAAACTAAGTTTTCGGATGCGATAAGCTCAAGTCCTCTTCTCTGTCTTTTAAGCTCGCTTGCAACTGCGTCTGCAACGTCCTTGTCGTAATTGCCAAGCGTTTCGATAATTTTATTTACCATTTTCTTTTCTCTCCCTCGGTTGTAAACTATATTCTGTATTATACATTAATTGCACACCAAAATCAATACTTTTTTGTTTTTTTCGCCCATTGGGGCGTAAGTGGGGCACAAAAAGACGTGGAAAATGTGATGTTTTTGCAAAAAAGTGCCGTCAAGTGTACGATTTTTGAAAAAAATTGAATAAAAAATGTTGACAATAAATATTACTTAATGTATAATAAAATCATCAACATAGTATGTTTTGGAGGTATTGATATGGAATTTGTTAACTCAGTTCTATTCAGCGCAGGTATTAATATTTTTAATATCAGCGTTATTGGTTGTGCTGTGGTTGCCGCTTTATGCATTTTATTTGCCGTAATCGCCGCACTCATTCGTTGTCAAGTTGTTTACGTGGACCCCGAGGGAGACTACGAAATCGAATTTGAAAAGAAAAAATGGCTCTCCAAGGTTGTTCTCCGTCCTGCATTTAAGCTTGGAAAGAGCTTTGTTGGCTGGAGTCTTGACCCTAAGGGCGAAAATATGATAACCGAGCCCGAGTTTGCACTCACACACACATACGTTCTTTACGCAATTTGGAAGGACGAAACAAAGGTTGTTCGCGATGGCGAGGGCGTATTCATTCAGCTTAACTATCTCGACGCTGAGGGCGAGGACGTTGTTAAAGCGTGCATTTACAAGGTTAACACCACTCTTCCCGAAAATCAAGAAATCGGCGTTAAGGTTAACGGTTGGGCATTTGAAAAGGGCGGCAAGGCAGTTTTAGCAGGTGAGAACGCAAGTGCTGTTTTCTCAATTAACCTCTACCCTGTATTTGACGACAAGGCAACAAGCACCGCTAAATTTGACGGCGACGTTGTTTGTGAGCTTCTCTTTATTGACAGCAACACAGACGCATTTATTTACAAGGAATCACACTACTTCGACCTTGAAATTCCTGAAGCTTGGAACATGAGCGCGTCCTTCGTTGGTTGGAGCGTAGAGCCAAACGGCGAGGCAATTATCGAGCGTAGCGATGACGATGCTGTATTTACAATTCAGCTCTTCTCAGTTGACGGTGAGCCAAAGGCGGTTATCGTTGACGAGCCATACGTTGCTCCTGCAATTGAGGAAATCCCTGCTGAGGAATCAATCCCTGAGGAAATCGTTGAGGAAGAAATCCCTGCCGAGGAAGAACCTGTTATCGAGGAACCTGTTATCGAGGAACCTGTTATCGAGGAACCTGTGGTTGAGGAACCTGTGGTTGAAGAACCCGTAGCTGAAGAACCAGTTGTTGAGGAACCTGTGGTTGAAGAGCCCGTTGTTGAAGAGCCCGCTCCTGAAGAGCCAGTTGAGGTTGTTCCAACAGTTATTCCTACATATTTTGATAACGAAGGCAACAAGATTGACATTAAGTACAGCCGTAGCTTTACTGCAAACCTCATCCAAAGCGATGACACAGTTAAGGACTACTACGGTCAGTTAAAGAACCACATTCTTTCATACAAGGGCGTTAAGTCCAAGATTAGCTGGAAGTTTGAAAGCTTTAACAGAGGCAGAGATCAGCTCTTTAAGATTAAGTTCCGTGGCAAGACAATTCTTCTCTACTGCGCACTTGATCCTAACGAATTTGACAAATCAAAGTACCACCACGAAGCAATCGATGCAAAGATTTTCGCTGACGTTCCAATGCTCTTAAAGGTTAAGAGCGGCCTTGGACTTCGTAAGGCAAAGGAAATCGTTGACATCGTAATGGCTAAGTTTGGCATTGAGCCAAATCCAAAGGCAAAGGAAATCAACTACGTAACTGAGTATCCTTACGAGGAGACAGAAGCACTTCTTGCCCGCAAGCTTGTTAAGATTTTGGAAGCAGACGGCGACGTTGTTGTTGTTTCAACAAAGGAAAAGGAACCCGAAGCGGTTGTTGAGCCGGTTGTTGAAGAACCTGTGGTTGAAGAACCTGTGGTTGAAGAACCTGTGGTTGAGGAACCTGTGGTTGAAGAACCCGTTATCGAGGAACCTGTTATCGAGGAACCTGTTATCGAGGAACCTGTGGTTGAAGAACCCGTTATCGAGGAACCTGTTGTTGAGGAACCCGTTATCGAGGAACCCGTTATCGAGGAACCTGTGGTTGAAGAACCTGTTGTTGAGGAACCTGTTATCGAAGAGCCAGTTGTTGAAGAACCTGTAATCGAAGAGGAAGAGGTTTTCGAAATTCACGAGGCAGTTGTTGAAGAGGTAAGCTCAGAGGAGGCAGACAAGATTGCCGAGGAGCAACACATTGACGCAACAATGGACGAGGGCTACGACTACATCTCAGCTAAGGACACAAAGAAGGTTATTGTAAACATTGACTCTATTTCAAAAGCATACCACGCAGGCGAAATAGTTAACATTGCTTCACTTAAGGAAAAGAAGCTTATCGTTAAGAATGCTAAATTCGTTAAGGTTTTGGCAAGAGGAACACTTGATAAGCCACTTAAGATTAAGGCAGGCGAATTCTCCGACACAGCAATCAAGATGATTAAGCTTGTTGGCGGTTCACCTACACACGTTAAATACGTAATCAAAAAATAATTAAAAGAGGGCAGACTTTCGAGTCTGCCCTTGTTTTTAAAAAAAGATGCAATGTGCGCACATTGTGCATCTTCTCTTTTTATTTTTCTGAATTTTCAAACAAATTGTAATAATAAACAGGTATCGCGCTCCAGCCGTGACAAAGACTTCCTGCGCCGCCAAAATCGCTTGCGCCGTTTGCAGTTTCCCAAACCGTGCCCGTTTCCACCATTTTTTCATAATTTGCGCGGATTTTTGAAATTATATATTCCTTTGCCCCCTCGCCACCGCTTTTTAGTAGCGCATCGTACACAAAGCATTTCATACTGAGTGAGCATTCGCCAAGTGCGCCCGAAAGCAGCTTTTGGCAAATTTTTTCTTCCTCAGCTTTTTCAAGTATGCCCGACAAAACAAGAAGCGCGTTTGGAAGCTCAAGCGCCTTGCCGCCAAGGAGTATAAGTCCGCTTTCTTTATCGTAAAGCTTTTCCTTTATAGCGCACGAAAGGTCGTTTACAATACTGTCGTATGGAAAATCAAGCTTTGTGATTTTGCATATTTCCCGATACGCCTTGAGCGCGATAACGGTAAGGAGCGAAAGGGTAACGTCAGTTTTCTTTTTCTCACTCGAAAAGAGTGCGCCGTCAAGACCGTCCGACCAATCGAAGAAATTCCAATACCCACTGCCCTCAAAGTTCATTTGAAGCGCATTTTCAATATTTGAAACAAACACGTCAAGCACGCTTCTGACCTTAGAATTTACCGCGAAAATAAGCTCCTTGTCGCCCGAGTGAACGAGGTATTCGTAAAGAGAGATAACGTAATAAAGGGAAAAGGACGGTATTGTCAAATCTATTCCGCAGGGGAAGCAGATTGACAAAAGGTTGTCGCGTCGGTTGTCCTTTGACATAAGCAAAAGGTTTGCGCGCGCATACTCGTGGTTGCCGCCCTTGAAGGCGTAGTAGCCGCAAAGCATTTGGTTTCGCGAGTCAAAGGCGTAAAGGCATTGCTCACGCCACGGACAGTCAACGTAGTGCTCCATCATACAAAGCTCAAGCGTATTTACGCAAGCATCGTATATCTTTGCATCAAGCGCATCCTTTGGCTTAAAGCTTGCTCTTTCGGTGTGATATTTTTGAGGGATTATGCCTATTCTTGCGACACGTATCGGCATGTTCGCGTCAATTTCAAGATATCGACAGGCAAAACGAAGCATATGTGAGGTGTGTCTGTTTTCGCCCTTTTTAAGTCGGTAATCAACACTGAAGTCGCGGTCGCCGATTTTGCGCTTGACGTGTCCGTTTTCAAGACACTCACCGTATGCAACATTTACCTCGCAATCGTTTGGCGCCTCGATTTCAAAAAAGGGAAGCCCGACGTATTCTCTGCCCAAATCGTAAACCTGCGTGTCCCCGATTTGTACCGCTTGGATTGGCGCATCAAGATAATGCTTTTTTATCGGGCGCTTAAAAAACGAGGTGCTTTTGCTTGATAATACCGATTTTTCAAAGCCACTTCCTTTTCCAAAAAGCCACTCGTCCTCTTTTGTGAAATCATAACGGTAGCTAAAGCCAAGCTGACTGCTGATGCTTTTACAAAGACCGTTTTTGTACGCCTTGCTTTTCCTCGACTTTATATTTTCGCCACTTGAAAGGACTGTTTTTTCGCCGCTTATCACCTCGAAAATAACGCCCGGGGTATTACTGATATACCTTTGGGTGCTTTTGCCGAAATGCCACACCAAAATCCCCACGTGGTTTTCCTTACGCGTCAGATACTTGTCAAGTGAAATTTCGTCGTACACCTTATAATGCTCGAAGTCACCGTATTGACCCGAGGCGACGTACTCACCGTTCACAAAAAGCGTATAATCGCCGTCGCAGCTTAAATTCATCCACGTCTTGGCACCTTTTTCAAGAGTGAAATAAAATTCCCCGTACGTGTCAGGTGCAATTTCATCATTTATCCAAATCCATTTTGCACTTTCAAATGCCATTTTAATTTTCTCCGTTTTCCTCATATCTTGGAAGCTTTACAATAGTTGGTGTGTGGTTAACTGCGGGAAGATATTTTTCGAGCAGATGGCTCGTTCTGATTTTCAAGCTCGAGGTATTTATTGCGGGGTGACAGCCGATAAACTCTGGCTTAAGGACGTCCTCGTCAATTGCCAAGCGCACGCGACAGTCCTTATCGTTCATAAGTCCCATTATGCTAACTGAGCCGGGGGTTAAATCAAGAATTTCAAGCAAGTCCTCGCTTGAAGCAAAGGAAAGACGTGACGAGCCCATAAGCGGGGAAAAATCCTTGGTTTTAAAAACCTTGTTCCCGGGCATCATAAGAAGGAAATATTCCGTTTTTTGGCGGTTACAAAGAAAGAGGTTTTTGCAAATTACCGTGTTTAGCTCCTTCTCTATCTTTTCGCATTTTTCCATAGTGTCCGCCTCGCTATGGTCTATTCTGTAATACTCAACGCCCAAGCTGTCAAGTAGGTCGTAAACTCTCATTTCCTTAGGCAAGCGTCCTTCTCCAACGCCTGCGCGTCCTATATAAACCTGCATTTTTTGTCCTCTTTTTTCTCTTGTCGTATTTTTGCGACTGTGATGATTCGCCCCTCTTTTTTCGGTTGACAGCGCATCCCAATCGGGGTAAAATATAAGTGTGCTGAGAGCGCGGCCTCCACCGCCGACGAGTGCTTCCCCGTTTGCCATTTTTTGCCATTTTCTCAACGTTTTTTGTGTTTACCAACACCGTTTGACAAAAAATTTCTCAGCTATGCTTTATAATATAATTATAGAGTTGAATTAACTAAAAGTCAAGCGTTTCTTCTCCACCTTGACCTTTAATACGCTATTTAATCACCGTTGTTTTTGTTAAATAGGAAGCGAGAAATGAAAGGAATAAACGAGGTAAAAAAAGATTTAAGAGAATTAAAAAAGTACACACACGCGATAAAGCAGCTTGAGGTGGCAGAAAAGACGCACCTTGCAAGAATAAAGCTTCTTGAGGGATTACCAAGAAGCGAGCGCACCGAAGCACTTATAGAAAAGGAAAGGGCGCTCATTTCCTCGCTCAACTGTCAAAGCGTTATAGAAAACGCGTGCACGCTTGAGGAAAAATACATAAGCGCAATAAACGCGCTACCGCTTATAGACCGAGGCATAATTGTCGATGCATTTATAAACGGCACGCCGTATTGGAAGATAGGACTTGAGGTTGGCTACTCCGAGGAGGGAGTGCGCAAAATGGTGTCAAGAATTATCAAAAAAATCGCACAGTCAGTATAGAGAAACAAGATTATTCAACCACAAAAATTCAACAAAATTAAAACGGCTTCGTGTGAAGCCGTTTTGTTGTTTTTATTTATCTGACGGTTTTTCGTAAATATACGCGTTTACGTAGTTGCCGCTTGTAAATTTGCCGAAGATGTATTTATTTGAGGCAGACTCGTTCATTATTAAAATCTTGCCGTCCATATAAACAACCTCCTCTGCCATTGGCGGAGCTTTTACGTCCTTTACAAGGTTTGCTGAGTCAACGTAGTAAAGCGGTGCTGTGTAGCCAAGCACTCTTGACGAAGTGCCCTCGCCCTCGTTGATTTTTGCAAAATCGTAAATAAGGATGTGTGATTTTGAAACGCCCCAAGAGGTTGTAAGCACGAGCTTATTATCGGGAGTGATGAGCATGCCCTGCACGTTTGAGGTGATTGAATATACTCTTTCCGCCTTTTCGTCCTTCACACCAAAGGTTGCTTTTGCCTCGGGGTCAAGGTCGAATGCACCGATGAGCGCTGTGTTAGCATCACCCGCAGGAGTTGTCATTTTATATTCGTCGGGGGAGAGATAAACTGAGCCGTCACGGTGGAAATTGCCCGAATAGAGCGTGTTGCTTGCTTTATCAACGTAAACAAACGCGGGTGCAATTCCAAGGTCAACGGTGCCAATGCATCTTGCCTCGTCCTTTGATAAAATGTCGCTAAGACGGAAAACCTCAATGCCTTGGCTTCCGCTTCCGTTACAAACGTACACAAACTCGCCATAGTGGGCAACGCCGCCCGCGTGTGTATCGTTTCTGCCGCCTGTTTGGTTTCTGAGCTTAGTAAAGCCCTCGGTCTTGCCGTCCTTTGAAACGACGTAAACGCGAGAGGATGAGCCATCCTTCATATAGCCCGATACTAAGTAAACCTCTTCTTCCTCAACGTAGTCAAAGCCCTGTTGAATAAATCCGTCGGCAACGCCAGGAATTTTAAATTCGGTTGAGCCGTTAAAATAAAAGCCCGCAAAAAGAATTCTTTCGCCAAGCTTAACGCCTGCGAGTAAGCAAATTACCGCAAGAGTTAGCGCAACCACGGTTATAAGTGCAATTCTTAACGCCTTATTTTTCATAATTATCTTTTGACACGTTATTTTGTGCCAAGCTTCCTTTCTCTGTTTTTTTCTTTGCCACTGATAGCATAAGCTTAATTCTGTTCAGCTGATTTACCTCGGACGCGCCCGGGTCGTAGTCAACTGCGACTATGTTTGACTCGGGATAGGACGTACGTATTCTCTTAATTACGCCCTTGCCGACAACGTGGTTCGGTAAGCAGCCAAACGGCTGAATACAAACGATGTTGCTAACGTCCTCACCAATCAGCTCAATCATCTCGCCGGCAAGGAACCATCCCTCACCGTATTGGTTACCCATTGACAAAAACGGCTTTGTTTTCTTAGCGATTTTGTCAACGCGCACGGGTGGAGAGAAGCGCTTGCTCTTTTGAAGTGCCGCCCTTGCAGGTGCGCGCACAAGCTCGATAGCGTTTACTCCAAGCTTGGAAATAAGCAAGCTCTTTTTGCCAAAGCCGAGGAATTTATGCTTATACTCTGAATTATACACGCAATAGCTGAAAAAGTCAAGCATATCGGGCACAACTGCCTCTGCACCCTCGCTTTCAAGCAATTCAACCAAGTGATTGTTTGCAAGCGGCATATATTTTACAAGGATTTCGCCAACGATGCCAACGCGCGGCTTTATAAGCTCCTCAATTAGCGGTAAATTGTCAAATTCCTTGACTATGCCCTTGCATATTTTTTGATAGGACATATGTCCCTTTTTGCCGGTTATATTGTCTATACAAATTTGGTTCCACTTTTCGTAAAGCGCGTTTGCCGAGCCCTTTTCCTTTTCGTATGGGCGCGTGCGGTATAGACAGCGCATAAGAAGGTCACCAAAGACCATCACCTTAATAGCGCCTGCAAGCGCGGAGGTTGGAATTTTAAAGCCGGGGTTTTCTTCAATTCCCGTCAGATTAACCGAAATAACGGGAATGTGGCTTAAATTAACCTTATCGAGCGCACGGCGAATAAAGCTTACGTAGTTGCTCGCACGGCAGCAGCCGCCTGTTTGTGTCATTATCACCGCGAGCTTGCTTGTATCGTACTCGCCCGACAAAACGGCGTGCATTATCTGCCCTACCATTGAAATTGACGGGAAGCACGCGTCGTTGTTTACGTACTTTAAGCCCGTGTCTATGGCGTCCTTTGTTGTGTTAGAAAGGACAACGAAATTGTAGCCGTGCTTTCTAAATAGCGGCTCAAGTAAGCTAAAGTGAATCGGCGACATTTGCGGCGCCAAAATTGTGTAGCCGTCCTTGAACATTTTTTCGGTAAACTCTGCGCGCTTATAGTTAATCTCGGTTGGCTTTGGTAAAATGCCCTTTTTCGCCCTCATATTTACCGCGGAAATTAAGCTTCGTATGCGGATTCTGATAGCGCCGAGGTTGTTTACCTCGTCGATTTTAAGCGAGGTGTAAAGCTTACCGCTTCCGTCAAGGATTTCAGACACTTGGTCGGTTGTAACGGCGTCTATACCGCAGCCGAAGGAGTTTAGCTGAATTAGCTCAAGATGCTCACGTGAGCGCACGTACGCCGCCGCGTTATATAGGCGCGTGTGGTAAACCCATTGGTCGTTTACACGTAGCTTCTTTATCTCGTCGTATATCTCGGGGAGTGAGTCCTCAGTTAAGACAGAAAAGCCGTATGAGGCAATAAGCTCGGGTATGCCGTGGTTGATTTCGGGGTCGAGGTGGTACGGTCTGCCAGCTAAGACAATTCCGCGTCCGCCCGATTTTTCAAGCTCATCAAGCACGCGCTTGCCCTCTGCCTTTATATCTGCCTTTGCCTTTTTCTGCTCCGCCCAAGCAAGATGTACAGCGCGCCTAACCTCACGCGCGGAAATGCCGGGAACACCAAAGCGCTCGCCAAAGAAATTCACCAAGCGGTCAGCCACAGTTTTTTCGCTTGTAAACGCGATAAACGGACGAAGGTACGTAATTTCGCCGTCGATAATTTCCTCGAAATTGTTTTTTATGTTTTCCGAATTTGAAACAACAATAGGACAGTTATAGTGGTTTTGTGCGCCCTCTGATTCTTGATTTTCATAAAGAATACAGGGGTAGAAAATGGTTTTCGCGCCGTTTTCGATAAGCCACTTTATGTGTCCGTGTGTCATTTTGGCAGGATAACACTCCGACTCGGACGGGATTGTATCCATACCCATTTCGTATATCTTTTTCGTCGATTTTGGAGATAGCATAACGCTAAAGCCAAGCTCGCCAAAAAACGTAGCCCAGAAGGGGTAGTTTTCGTAAATATTAAGCGTCCTTGGGATGCCGATTACGCCGTTTGGCGCATTATTCTTAGGAAGTGGCGCGTAATCAAAGATTCTTTTTAGCTTGTATTCGGCTAAGTTTGTGCCCTTAGACACTGTTTTTTCGTCCTGCGCACCGCGCTCACATCTGTTGCCCGTTATGTATTTTCTGCCGCCTATAAAGGTGTTTACGGTCAAGATGCATTGGTTTGAGCAGCCCTTGCAGCGTACGTTTTGCGCGGTGAAGGTGAGGTTTTTAATTTCCTCGAAGGAAAGGATGTTACTTCCCTGTCCGCTTGCATTTTCACGTGCGATAAGCGCCGCACCGAATGCACCCATAATGCCCGAAATATCGGGGCAGGTGACGGTAACTCCCGCGATTTTTTCAAGCGCGCGAAGCACAGCGTGGTTATAAAACGTACCGCCCTGCACAACAACGTGACGTCCAAGGTCCTCGGCGGTATTTAGCTTAATAACCTTGAAAAGCGCGTTTTTGATAACGGAATAAGCAAGGCCTGCGGAGATGTCGGGCACGCTTGCCCCTTCCTTTTGCGCCTGCTTTACGTTTGAATTCATAAAGACCGTACAGCGTGTGCCGAGGTCAATTGGATTTTTTGCAAAAATTGCTTCCTTGGCAAAATCACGTGCGCTGAAGCCGAGTGAATTTGCAAACGACTCAATAAACGAGCCACAGCCCGACGAGCACGCCTCGCTTAATAAAATATTATCAACGGAGCCGTGTTTGAGCTTTATGCATTTCATATCCTGTCCGCCAATGTCAAGGACACAGTCAACCTTAGGGTCAAAAAACGATGCGGCGGTACAGTGGGCAATTGTTTCAACCTCGCCCATATCAAGATTAAATGCGGATTTAAGGAGCTTTTCGCCGTAGCCCGTTGAGCATGCGTAAGCTATTTTCGTGTTTTCGTTTATTAGCTTTGAAAGCTCACTCATTGCACGCTTTGCGGCATCTATCGGCGAGCCCTGATTGCTTTCATAGAAGGAATAAAGAAGCTCACCGTCCTTGCCAATCAAGGCAAGCTTTGTCGTTGTCGAGCCGGCGTCAATTCCAAGATAAGCATCGCCCGAGTAGGTTTTTATATCGCCACGCGCAACGCGCGCCTGTCCGTGTCTACACGTAAACTCCTCATACTCACCCTCGCTTGCAAAAAGCGGTGTAAGTCGCTTAAGCTCAAACTTCATTTTCACGCCTTGGTTTAAGGACTCAAGCAAGGAATCAAGCGATACCGCTTCCCCCTCGCCTGCTTCAAGCGCGGAGCCGTATGCGGCAAAAAGATGTGAGTTTTCGGGGTCAACCGTTGTTTCGGGTGTTAATTTTAAGGTGCGCACAAACGCCGCCTTTAGCTCTGTCAAAAAGTGGAGTGGGCCGCCAAGAAATGCAACCGTGCCGCGAATCGGCTTACCGCATGCAAGACCCGAAACGGTTTGATTTACAACCGCTTGGAAAATAGACGCGGAAAGGTCGGGCTTTGATGCACCCTCGTTAATAAGCGGCTGAATATCCGTCTTGGCAAACACGCCGCAGCGCGCCGCGATAGGATAAATGCGCTCGTAGTTTTTTGCATATTCGTTTAATCCCGTGGCATCCGTTTGCAAAAGCGATGCCATTTGGTCAATGAACGAGCCCGTGCCGCCTGCACAAATACCGTTCATTCTTTCGTCAATATTCGAGCCCTCAAAATATATAATCTTGGCGTCCTCTCCGCCAAGCTCAATTGCGACGTCGGTATTCGGCGCTAAATGCTTTAATGCTTCCGCCACCGCGCTAACCTCTTGAACAAAGCCGATATTTAGCGCCTTGCCAAGATTTATCGCGCCTGAGCCCGTGATTTTTGATTTAATTTCACACTCGCCAAGCGCTTCTTTCAGGTCACAAAGAAGTGAATATAGCTTACCCTGTGTATGAGATAGATGTCTTTCGTACTTGCCGAATACAATCTCACCACGCCCGTCAATTGCCACAACCTTAACAGTTGTCGAGCCGATGTCAATTCCAACGCGATACAATTTCATCCTCTTTGCCTCCCTTCATATTATATCTATAATATATTATATTTTTAATATAAACTATATCTAAACTATAATTAAGTATAACATTATAATATTAAATTTTTGTTAACTTTATTAAAAAATATAAATGTAAGATTTGCCTCGCTTTTCGCCACGGCAAAAAAAGCACAAAAAAGCCACGGAAAATCCGTGGCTTTTTTATTTGCTACATATAGGCAGTTCTTGCGCCGCCCTTTTAATTATTTATTTTCCAGCTTCCTTTTTTCTTTCCGTCTGTACGTTCTATTGTGCCTCGTTCTTGCAATGCTTTAATAGCTGTTTTTACGGTACGCAAGGACTTACCTATTTTTTCCGATACTTCCTCAAGCGTGATTTTAGGATTTTCACTCAAAATTTCTAAAATCTCCCTTTCTCTTTTGGCTTTAACATCTATTTTTTCATCAACCTCTTTATATGCAATATGCATTTCACGGTTGGAAAGAATATTTTCCTCGCCGAGAAGCAAATTTCTTAAAAATAATTCAAGATAGTAAGTTGTTTCTATAACGTCCTTTTGGCGATTATTGTAATTTGCTCTAACAAGTGCATTTCTAAAATACCAGGAGTTGTCCGCAAAAATATCATTGGTCACGTTAAAGCCAAGCTTTGAAAGATATTTTATTAAGAAGACTGCTGTCGTTCTCGTATTTCCTTCGCCAAAAATATGAATTTGCCATAAATTAGATATAAATCTTGCAATGTGTGTAACTATTTCCTCTGTTGAAAGCCCTTTATAACTAAAAGCTTTTTCTACACTGAAATCATATTCAAGCGTTTCTCTTAGATTGATAGCATTTCCATACATTACTGTATCGCCATCAAGCACCCATTCCTCTTTGGAAATATTGTAATCTCTGATTTTTCCTGCATGAGTATATATTCCTTCAAACAAACGCCTGTGTATTGTAGTGAGCTCCACCGGGGAAAACACGAAGCTTTTTTCCGATATAATTTGTGCAATACGTACAGAAACCTTGTCTGCCTCCTCGGCGCGCTCGGATTTTATTTTGTTTTCCTTATAGTATGAAGAAATAAGTGCATGGGCATCATCAAAGGTAATATCACCGTTGATGTTTTGCTCAGCAGTTTTTACAAGATATTCAGACGTTTCAAGCCCATCCACCTTTTGAAGACCGATGGCTGTTTTCCATGCATATGTTTTATAGTATTTTGTAGGTTCCTTTTCCTTTGAATATTCTTCAAAAATATTTTCCTTCATTTTACACCTCTTGCATCTATTTTATATATTATACCACATTTAAGCTTAAAGTGCAACTTTTAAGTGCAACTTTTTTACTTTTGCACTTTAAGATTGCACTTAAACAAAAATCCACGGAAATTGCTTAGTTTTGTTTTTCTCCACTCGGCGGTGGATGAGGTGAAAAAAATCCCCGATTGCTCGGGGATTTTTGTTTTATTGAAATAATACGAATTATTACGAACGAAATTCATTTCGTGAGTAACAAGGTTCTGACACGCAAAAATGCTATTTGATTTTTGCATACTGCGCAGCAGCCTGTTTTATAAACAGGGTGTCAGGTTCTTACTTGTAGAGCTCGATAAATCTCTTAAGTCTTTCGTACTTCGCCTTTGCAGCTTCTTCACTTGCAGCGAAGAGTGCTTCAGCTCTTTCTGGGAACTGTTGAGCAAGACGGCTGTAACGTGTTTCGTTTGTAAGGAATGCACGGTAGTCGCCTGTTGGTTCCTTAGAGTCGAGTGAGAATGGATTCTTGCCCTCGCCCTTGAGTGATGGGTTGTATCTGAAGAGATCCCAGTAACCTGCTTCAACTGCCTTCTTCATTTCGCCTTGGCAGTTTGTCATACCACCCTTAAGTCCGTGCATTTCGCATGGAGCATAACCGATGATAAGTGATGGACCCTTGTATGCTTCTGCCTCTGCAATTGCCTTGATGGTTTGTGCAGGGTCAGCGCCCATAGCGATTTGTGCAACGTATACGTAGCCGTAGGACATTGCGATTTCAGCAAGGTTCTTCTTGCCGATTGCCTTACCTGCTGCTGCGAACTGTGCAACCTGACCGAGGTTAGATGCCTTTGAAGCTTGTCCGCCTGTATTTGAGTAAACCTCTGTGTCGAATACCATTACGTTAACGTCTTCGCCAGAAGCCAAAACGTGGTCAAGACCGCCGAAGCCGATATCGTAAGCCCAACCGTCACCACCGAAGATCCATACGGACTTCTTAGCGAGGTATGTCTTTTCTGCAAGGATTTCCTTAGCAGTTGGGCAACCAGCTGCCTCTGCCTTTTCGAGTTCAACGATAAGTGCCTTAGTAGCTGCTTCGTTTGCCTTACCGTCGTCAACTGTGTCGAGGTAAGCTTTAGCTACTGCCTTGAATTCGTCAGAAGCCTTTTCGCTCTCTGCCATCTCGCCAACCTTGCGGATGAGCTTTTCACGGAGAGTCTTTTGACCAAGGAACATACCAAGACCGTGCTCAGCGTTATCCTCGAAGAGTGAGTTAGCCCAAGCCGGACCACGGAGAGAATCCTTGTTTACTGTGTATGGTGTAGATGGAGCTGAACCACCCCAAATTGATGAACAGCCGGTAGCGTTAGAGATGTACATTCTTTCGCCGAAGAGCTGTGTGATAAGACGTGCGTAAGATGTTTCTGCACAGCCAGCGCATGAGCCGGAGAACTCGAGGAGTGGCTGATTGAATTGGCTACCCTTAACAGATACTTCTGCAAATGGGAGATCCTTCTTAGAAACGTTAGCAACTGCATAGTCAAATGCTGCTTGTTGGTCAAGCTGGCTTGCTTGTGAAACCATCTTGATTGGTGTCTTTTCAGGTGTGCCGTTTGCCTTTGCCTTGATTGCAACAGGACAAACGTTTACGCAAAGACCGCAACCCATACAGTCAAGTGGGCTGATTGCGATTGTGAACTTGTAGTCCTCGCAGCCCTTACCGATCATCTTTGCAGCGAACTTAGTTGACTCAGGTGCGTTAGCAGCTTCGTCAGCGTTCATAGCGAATGGACGGAGTGTAGCGTGTGGACATACGTATGAGCATTGGTTACATTGGATACAGTTTTCAGGAATCCATTCAGGAACAGTAACTGCAACACCGCGCTTTTCGTAAGCAGCAGCGCCTTGTGGGAACGTACCGTCAACATAGTCAACGAATGCAGAAACAGGGAGCTTGTCACCCTCCATCTTTGATACAGGGAGAAGAACTGTTTCAACGTACTTAACGAGGTCAGCACGCTTGCCCTCAACTGTTTCCTTAACGTCAACAACGTCGAGGTTAGCCCAAGCTGCAGGAACGTCAATCTTAACGAGAGCTTCCTTACCTGCGTCGATTGCCTTGTAGTTCATTTCAACTACTGCTTCGCCCTTCTTGAGGTATGACTTCTTAGCCATGTACTTCATCTTTTCGATTGCCTCGTCGATAGGCATAATGTTAGCAAGTGCAAAGAAAGCGGATTGGAGAATTGTGTTTGTTCTCTTACCCATACCGATTTCAATTGCCTTGTCAATAGCGTTAACAATGTAGAATTGAACGTTGTTTGTAGCTATGTACTTCTTAACCTCTGCAGGAAGATGTGCATCAAGCTCATCAGCTGTCCATTGGCAGTTGAGAAGGAATGTACCGCCCGGCTTAACGTCGTTTACAATCTTGTAGCCCTTCAAGAGGTATGATGGGTTATGACAAGCAACGAAGTCTGCCTTTGTGATGTAATATGGGCTCTTAATTACAGAATCACCGAAACGAAGGTGTGAAATTGTAACACCGCCGGTCTTCTTTGAGTCATATTGGAAATATGCTTGGATATACTTTTCAGTATAGTCACCGATAATCTTAATTGAGTTCTTGTTAGCACCAACTGTACCGTCGCCGCCAAGACCCCAGAACTTGCAGGAGATTGTGCCCTTAGCGCTTGTGTCAACGTTTGTTGTTTCCTCGAGTGAAAGACCTGTAACGTCGTCAACGATACCGATTGTGAAGTTTGCCTTTGGCTCGTCAAGGTTCAAGTTCTCATATACTGCGAAGATTGAAGCAGGAGTTGTATCCTTTGAACCAAGACCGTAACGACCGCCAACAACCTTAGCTTGTACGCCCTTGATTGCAAGTGATGTAACAACGTCGAGGTAAAGTGGTTCACCAAGTGAGCCTGGCTCCTTGGTTCTATCAAGAACAGCAATCTTCTTAGCTGTAGGAGGGATAGCTTCAACAAGCTTTTCTGCTGAGAATGGACGGTAAAGGCGAACCTTTACAAGACCAACCTTTTCACCCTTAGCTGTGAGGTAATCCATAACCTCCTCACAAACGTCACAAACTGAACCCATAGCAACGATAACTCTTTCAGCATCAGCTGCGCCGTAGTAGTTAAAGAGCTTGTAGTCTGTGCCGATCTTTTCATTTACTTGGTTCATGTAATCCTCAACGATTGCAGGGAATGCATCGTAGTATTGGTTACAAGCTTCTCTGTGTTGGAAGAAGATGTCGCCGTTTTCAGCTGAGCCACGAAGAACTGGGTGCTCAGGGTTGATTGAACGAGCGCGGAATGCTTGGATTGCATCCTTATCAACCATATCGGCAAGATCATTGTAATCCCAAACCTCGATCTTTTGGATTTCGTGGGATGTACGGAAGCCGTCGAAGAAGTTAAGAACAGGAACTCTGCCCTTAATTGTTGAAAGGTGTGCAACTGCACCGAGGTCCATAACCTCTTGTGGGTTTGTGCAAGCCATCATAGCATAACCTGTTTGACGGCAAGCGTATACGTCGGAGTGGTCGCCAAAAATGTTAAGTGCGTGAGAAGCAACACAACGTGCGGAAACGTGAATTACGTTTGGAAGAAGCTCACCTGCGATCTTGTACATGTTAGGGATCATAAGGAGCAAGCCCTGTGATGCTGTGTAGGTTGTTGTAAGAGCACCTGCAGCGAGTGAGCCGTGAACTGTACCAGCGGCACCTGCTTCAGATTGCATCTCTGTAACCTTTACTTGTTCACCAAAAATGTTCTTTAAGCCTGTTGCACTCCATGAGTCTGTGAGCTCAGCCATAACACTTGATGGTGTGATTGGGTAAATCGCAGCAACCTCTGTAAACGCGTAGCTGACAGTAGCCGCGGCGGTATTACCGTCCATTGACTGTTTCTTTCTTGTTATCATTGAAAAAACCCTCCAGTTTTATTTTTAGCTGTATTTTTTGCACGAAAAGCCCGCAAAAACCGCGCGAAAACATCTACGCGCGCAAGCCCGTACATAGTTATATTAGCACTTTCGTAAACGAAATTCAATAGATAAGTGCTATTTTTTAATTTTTTGTCGCATTTTTATAGATTTACTGATTTAAATTGTGTTTATCTATTCAAAATGCAAAAAGCCACTCCTTTCAAAGCGGCTCTCTAAATAATTTAATGTCGCAAAGCAACAATTTATGTCCACAGGACAATTCATGGCGAAGCCAATTCATGTTGCAAAGCAACAATTTATAACGCGCAAGCGTCAATTCTCTTCGTCGAAATATTCTCCCATATCAACAGTATCGAGTTCGTCCTTTTTGATGTTACCCTTTACTCTTTCGTAGTAAGAAATTTTTTGGCGAATCATTTGAATCACCTCGTTTTGAAGCGTCATTTTCTCATTTTTTCCGACAACGGCAAACTTCTTTGCTATGTCCTCGCTGATTTTTATTTTCAAAATTTTGTTCTTTTTCATATCTTCTTAAACACCTCATCCACCACATCCGTGGTCCCCCTTCTCCCACTGGAGAAGGCATAAAATTAATTAAAATATTTTTTATCGAGTGAGCGAAGTCCTACTGCCTCTGCGATATGCAACTGCCTTCCCCAGTTGGGGAAGGGGGACCGCAAAAGCATCGCTTTGTTTGACTGTTTAATTTACCCTTGCGGTGGATGAGGTGTCGTTCTCCTTAGTTAAAGTATTTTTTATCGAGTGAGCGAAGTCCTACTGCCTCTGCGATATGGTTTGGCATAATGTTCTCGCTTCCGTCAAGGTCGGCAATTGTGCGCGCAAGACGTAAAACTCTATCGTGGCCACGCGCGGAAAGTCCAAGTGCGACAAACGCCTTTTCCATAAGAGATGAGCATTCGGGGCTGAGCGCACAGTATTTTCTTAGATGCTTGGGCTCCATTTGTGCGTTGGCGGTAATCATAGCGCCCGCCTCAGTTCTTTCATCCTTGAAGCGCTCCTGCATAATTTTGCGCGCCTTATTCACACGCGCCCGTATCTCGCTTGAGGACTCCGCCGCTTGCTTTTTGGAAATTTCGTCGTAGGCGAGCGAGGAAACCTCGATTTGAATATCAATTCTGTCAAGCAAAGGTCCGCTGATTTTGGAAACGTAGCGCTTTATGTCCTCTTTTTTGCAGGTGCAGGGATGGGTCGGATGACCGAAGTAGCCGCATTTACACGGGTTCATAGCACAAACGAGCATAAATGACGATGGGTACGTAATTCTGCCCGCGGCGCGAGTTATTGTAATTTTTCCGTCCTCGAGCGGTTGACGGAGCGACTCCGTTACCGTACGGTTAAACTCGGGCAGCTCGTCAAGGAACAAAACGCCGTTATTGGCAAGGGAAACCTCGCCCGGCTGTGGAATTTTGCCGCCGCCTGCTAAGGACGGCGCACTCATTGTGTGGTGCGGAGCGCGAAACGGTCGCTCGCGAATTAAAGAAACGTCCTCGGGCAAGATTCCCGAAACGGAATGGATTTTCGTTGTTTCAATAGACTCCTCAAAGGTCATTTCGGGCAAAATTGACGGAATACGCTTGGCTATCATTGATTTTCCTGTACCTGGTGGGCCTATTAGCAAAAGGTTGTGTGCGCCTGCCGCGGCAATTTCCACCGCGCGCCTCACCTGTGCTTGCCCCATTACGTCGGCAAAGTCGGGATAATTTACCGCTTTTTCAATTTCCGTGGATGACGGCGCGGTTGGCTCAATTTTTTCGTCGGTTGTGAAATGATTTACGAGCTGAGTTACGTTTCTGACACCATAAACCGTAATCCCATCAACCACGCTTGCCTCTTTTACGTTTTCAAGAGGTAAAAAGAGCTTTGTCTTGCCTGCTTTTTTAGCTGCCGCCGCCATGCAAAGCGCACCGTTGACGCGGCGAAGCTCACCCGAGAGCGACAGCTCACCGATAAAGCAACACTCATTTAGCGCCTCGCGATTTTTTATAGTGCCTGCGCTTGCAAGAATGCTCACCAAAATTGCGAGGTCAAAGGCGGAGCCCTCCTTGCGCTTGTCGGCAGGAGCGAGATTAACTATGATTTCTTTTTGCGGAAACGGGATTTTGGAGTTTATGAGCGACGCCCTAACCCTCTCCTTCGCTTCCTTTATCGCGTTGTCGGGAAGCCCAACTATCTCAAAGCACGAAAGACTGCTTGTCATATGGCACTCAACCGTCACCAAGTACCCGTCTATACCAAGTAACCCCGCGCTGTATGCTAAACTAATCATAATTTACCTCTCTTAGTATGATGTTTTTAGCCTTCTCCAGTGGGAGAAGGTGTCGCCGTTAGGTGACGGATGAGGTGTCCTTTTTCAAGTCCTCAAACGTTATTCCTAAATTTATGAGTATATCGTTTGTTACTGCTCTGAAATTGCTGTTGATATCCTTGTTTGAATATCTCAAAACTTTTATTCCCCAATTGCCAAGAGCAAAATCTCGTCTTTGGTCGTCTTCTCTATGTTCCTTCGAGGTGTGTTGTATTCCATCAATTTCAATGACAATTTTCTTTTCTGCAATATAAAAATCCACTATATAATTTTCTATATTATGCTGACGCCTTACATTAAACGGAAGCTTTTTAAGAAAATCATACCAAAGGTGCTTCTCCTCGGGAGTCATATTCTTTCTTAAATTTCTCGCGTTTTCAACCAAATTTTTATTGTATGGTATCATTTCGTCACCTCATCCACCGCAAAGCGGTCCCCCTTTCCTTGCAGGACGGCAACCCTTTTGTCGCTTTGCGACATTTCCCCTCGCAGGGGAATCGCCCGCTGGAGAAGGCAAAATGGAGTCATATTTTTCCTAAGTGTTTGCGCATTTTTTACTAAATTTTTATTGTACGGTATCATTTTGTCACCTCATCC
>JAZREL010000030.1:0-17142 GCA_045660785.1 Eubacteriales bacterium
CCGACATCTTAGATACAGCAGTGGAAGGTTCTTGAAATAACCTCGTCCTGTTGCTCCTTGGTGAGCTTTATGAAGTTAACTGCATAGCCCGAAACACGAATTGTAAGCTGTGGATAAAGCTCGGGATGCTTTTGTGCATCGATGAGAAGGTCTCTGTCGAAAACGTTTACGTTTAAGTGGAAGCCGCCCTTCTTTGTGTAGCCGTCGAGAAGTGCAACGAGGTTCGTTTTTTGTTCGTCCGCGGTCTTTCCAAGTGCTGACGGTACAATTGTAAACGTGTTTGAAATACCGTCCTGCGAATCCATAAACGGAATTTTAGCAACGGATGCAAGTGAAGCAATAGCACCGTTTGTATCTCTGCCGTGCATTGGGTTAGCGCCCGGCGCAAAGGATTCACCCTGCTTTCTGCCGTCAGGGGTGGAGCCTGTGTTTTTGCCGTATGCAACGTTAGAGGTGATAGTTAAAAGTGAGGTTGTGATGATGCCGTCACGGTAGGTGTAGTTCTGACGAAGCATCTTAACAAAGGTGTGAAGCACGTCCTTTGCAATAGAGTCAACACGGTCGTCGTCGTTACCGAATTTCGGGAAATCGCCCTCTACTATATAATCGGTTACAATTCCGCGCTCGTTGCGAACAACCTTTACCTTAGCATACTTAATAGCAGAGAGGGAGTCCGCAACAACGGAGAAGCCCGCAATGCCCGTTGCAAACCAACGCTTAACCTGTCTATCGTGAAGCGCCATTTGCATTCTTTCATATGAATATTTATCGTGCATATAGTGGATTACGTTAAGTGCGTTAACGTAAACCTTTGAAAGCCAAGTCATCATTGCCTTGAACTTTGTCATAACGTCCTCGTAGTCAAGATATTCGCCCTCAACCGCGCGGTATTCAGGGCCAACCTGCTCACCCGTGATTTCGTCCTTGCCGCCGTTGATTGCATAAAGCAAGCACTTTGCAAGGTTTGCACGCGCGCCGAAGAATTGCATTTCCTTGCCGATACGCATTGAGGAAACACAGCAAGCAATAGCGTAGTCGTCGCCGTGGAGCGGACGCATAATATCGTCGTTTTCGTATTGAACTGCGTGGTGCTTGATTGAAATCTCCGCGCAGTATTTCTTGAAGTTGTCAGGTAAGTGCGTTGACCAAAGCACAGTAAGGTTTGGCTCTGGAGCGGCACCTAAGTTGTTAAGTGTGTTTAAGTATCTAAAGGACATCTTTGTAACCATATGGCGTCCGTCAGTGCCAACACCGCCGATAGATTCAGTAACCCAAGTTGGGTCGCCTGCGAAAATTGCATTATAATCAGGTGTTCTTGCAAAGCAAACCATACGAAGCTTCATAATGAAGTGGTCGATAATCTCCTGCGCTTCGCTCTCTGTGATAATGCCGTTTTTAATATCTCTTTCTGCGTAAATATCAAGGAACGTTGAGGTTCTGCCAAGGCTCATTGCCGCGCCGTTTTGCTCCTTAACTGAAGCGAGGTAAGCAAAATAAAGCCACTGTGTAGCCTCGAGCAAGGTATTTGCAGGTCTTGAAATGTCGTAGCCGTAAATAGCGCCAAGCTTTTTAAGCATACCGAGCGCCTTGATTTGCTCGGAAAGCTCCTCGCGCTCTCTTATTACGTCGGAGCGCATTGTGGTTCTTGTGCTGCTCTTTTGATATTCCTTATTTTCAATAAGGCGGTCAATGCCGTAAAGCGCAACACGGCGGTAGTCACCGATGATTCTGCCTCTGCCGTAGCCGTCTGGCAAGCCTGTGATAATATGGCTTGAACGGCATTTTCTCATTTCAGGTGTATATACGTCGAAAACGCCTGCGTTATGTGTTTTTCTGTGCTCGGTAAAGAACTCAACAAGCTCGGGGTCAACCTCGTAGCCGTTTTTGGAGCACGCCTGCATAGCAACTCTGATGCCGCCGTATGGCTGAAGCGCACGCTTAAGTGGCTTATCCGTTTGCAAGCCGACAATTTTTTCCTTGTCCTTTTCGATGTAGCCGGGGCCGTGTGAAACAATGGTGGAAATAATATCCGTGTCCATATCAAGCACGCCGCCGTTTTCAATTTCCTGCATCTTAAGGTCGCTAACCTGCTTCCAAAGCTCCTTTGTCGCATTTGTTGCGCCCGTTAAAAAGCTGCCGTCTCCGTCGTAGGGCGTGTAGTTTTGCTGTATAAAGTCACGCACGTTGATTGAGCTTTCCCAATCACCGCCCACAAAGCCGTTCCATTCTTCATATCTCATAATATAATCCTCCTTTGAGGCAAAACAAATTTTCATATATAATATAACATTATTTATTACTAAAGTCAATACAGTTTATGCAAAAAAATCAACTAATCGATAAATCGATAAAATTTATTTTTGCGGTTCGGTTACCTTTTTTCTGTATTCACTCGGCGAAACACCGACGTGTGATTTGAAGGCGCGCGAGAAAAAATTTATATCGCCGTAGCCCGAGGCGTGCGCCACCTCGCTAATAGATAAATCACAGCTTTCACTGAGCAAATTCATTGCATGCTCCATGCGAAGCTTCAAAATGTATTTTGTCGGTGGGATGCCCATTTGCTTCTTGAACGCAAGGTTATACGAGGTCATGCACATATTTTCCATTTTCGCAAGAGTACCAATTTTTATATCGAAGGTGTAGTTTTCGTTTATGTGGCGTATCGACCTTGAAAGCGGAATTTGCTCTGCCTGCGCATTTTTTATTCCGCGTGATGCTTCGATAAAAAGTCGCTCAAGAAGCAAGGCAAGGTCATCCTGACGCAGCTCGTCATTCTTGGCAAATGCCTCGAAAAGTGCCTTAAACCGTCCTTGCATATTGTTGTTATAGCTAAGATGATTTGCGCTTGGAAAAAGCTCAATTCCGTATTTGGACAGCTTGCTTTCAACCTCCGCACCGGTGAAATGCACGCAAAAATAGCCCATAGGAAGATTTTTGGTTGTTATAAAGTAAGGCGTTTGCGGAGGGATGACAATTAGCTCGTTTTCGCAAATATCCCTCGAGACGTGTCCGATTTTCACGGTTAACGACCCCGAAAATATGTAGAGTAGGTAGTAGTCAAGACGGCCGCGTCTGTTAATGTTTGTGGCATCTTCCTCTATTAAGGTGTGTGCCGCGGCGTTGACAAGGAGTGGCGCGCTATCGCTCCTACGGCTGTTATGATTTATATCTCGCCAGTCAAATGAGCTGTCCGGGGTTGTGGTTGATAAACGGCAGTTTTTCATATTTTCTCCTTGATTGTGTTAAATAATGCTAAAAAATTGTTAAATAATCATTCAAAGACCTTTTATATTATTGTATCATAAAAATGTACAAAAGTCAAATAGTACAAAAAGGAGAAATAAAAAATGAAAAGAAAAATCTTAATAATGATGGTTTTTTCAACTGTATTTTGCTTGCTTTTGGCACTTGGCGTATGCGCGGCAGGGGCAAACGAGTTCGGCACTGTTGAAACGCTTGACGGGATTGACTTAACGGGTATGACCACGGATGCAAATGCGCGTATAGTGATAAAGGATGGCGACGAATATCATACGTATCCTGCACAGTATGTTGTTACGAACGCGGACACCTTCACCTATGATTTCACACGTATTAAAAATGTAAACGGCAAATCCTACTCGAAGGACAACGTGGTAAGAATTGAAATTCCCGACCCTGTTCTCATTATGCCGGCAACGGGTGTGCTTTGCAGCTGCAAACAGCTTGTGGAAATCAAATTCTCACAGGATTCTGAGTGTCACACGCTTTCATACGGTTGCTTTTACAATAACAAAAAGCTCGAAACGGTCTATGTTCCGCCAAAGGTTCAGACGATGGGGACGCTGCTTATCAACAGCTCCACAATCAAGGAGCTTATTTTCATGGATGGATTTTCAGCTATCCCGCCAAAGGATTCCTTCAAGGGTGCCAGCGGTCTTGAAAAATTAGTATTTTCAAATCAAATGACAACAATGCAGCATTCTGCGTTCAATTCAACCATAGGCGAGGAGCTTAAAGAGGTATACTTAGGTAGCTCGCTTTTGGATTTCGGTGACGTTGCACCCGAAAACGGAGGCGGCACGACAGGACAGTTCCCCTGGGCTAAATTCCCGTTCATGATGTACGCCTCGGAAACGCTTTTCTCCAAAATTGATACTATTGAAAGAGGCAGACTGACGGGTTGGGGCGGAACAAGCTTGCCGACGGGCGTTCTTTTCTATACAGGAAGCAGAGAACAGGCACAGGCACTTGTCGACAAGGCTCAAGCTAACACTCCAATTTTTTACGGTGCGACTCTTACAGAATGGGATTCATCAATAAATGATGAAGAATATATGCCATCGAGTGGCTGGATTATCGTTTACGGCTACAACAAGTGCAAGGCGTTTTACGGAAACGAGCATGAAGAGCAGGTTTTAAACGCATGTCAATTCGGATGCACGCGCGGATGCGGTGTTGTTGACCTTCTTGAAAAACCACAGCACGAGTACGCAGTTAACGTAACCTACGGTGGTGAGGGCACGGTTGACTACTACAAAGCAATTAACGTAACTGAGTCCTGCAAAAACTGTAACCACGAAAGTGTAAACGTAAATATCGACCCACTTTTCACAGACAAGGGCTATTCCGTTGACCTTATCGGCGTTGGCGTTAGCCAAAGCTTTAGAGTAAACAGTGAGGCAATTGCACTTTACGTAGAGTACGTTGACAGTGGCTTTGAATACGGCGTGGTTGCATCAATTAACAATGCAAAGCCGCTTGCTTTTGAAAACGGCGAGGTAAAAACCGTTGACAAAGCAATTGCATCGGGAATGACAAACACCGACTTTACCTTGTTCAACATCAAGGTTGTTGGAATTCCCGAGGAGTATGCAAGCGCACAAATCGTTGCTTGTGCATACGCTTTGGACAGAGGACAAATTTACTACCTCAGCGAAAACCAAACTACAACCGAGGCACTCGGCGCTTCCTATGAAGCATTAAAATCAGAGGAATAAAACAAAAAGCACGCGAAAACCGCGTGCTTTTTAAATTAGATGGAAAAATGCGCGTATTTTAAAAAGTACTTGCAAAATAATCCAAAATAGTGTATTATAAAATTGAATAAGTATTCTTAAGGAGGAAAATATGAAGAAACTTACTTTAACAGCATTGATTGTTTTGGCTTTGACGTGCATTTTCTGTCTTTCAATAGCGGCTGCACCTGCAAGACCAACCTTTGATGTAGAATTCGGTGCGACAGCTACTATTGATGGCTTCGCTGCGCCTTCTGAGCTTTACGTTAATACAGATGAGCGCGTTTTATTAACTGACGGCAATGGCAATTACGTAACCTACCCAACGTACTACGTAACAAAGGACAGCGCAACCTTTGATTTTGACTTTTCTAAGCTAAACGGTGCACAAAGCGTGCAATATTCAAAAAAATCCGTTGTAATGGTTGAAATCCCTGACGGAGTTACAACAATTTCAAACTCTTACTTCGCGGGTACAGGCAACTTCCCACTATGTATTTTCGTACAATTCCCCGGCTCCGTTACAAGCTATGGCTCATCATTGTTTGCAAGTGCAAATACTGTAATAAGAGCAGTTGAATTCCTTGACGGTGAAACACCTATAACAATGGGAGACGGTATGTTTGGTAGCCAATGGAACGGCGGTGCTCAAAAGATTGAGTACGTAAAGTTCCCGAACAACTTGGTTTCAATCGGAAACAACACGTTCGGTAAGGCAAACGGTGCATCAAAAACTATTATTTTCGGTGCAAACCTTGAAAAGATAGGCACAGGATTCTTTAGTGAATCAACTCCAAGCAGCACTGATACGTTCATGTACGTTTCAGACGTATTCTTTACTGAAAGCGCAATGTTTGCAAACCTTTTCGGCTCTGAAGCACCTTATCACGGCAACAACCTTATGCTCACAATGTTCTACACAGGTACAAAGGAGCAGGCAGAGGCACTTGTTGCAAAGGGACTAGAGGTACAAACAAACTATGTTTGGGATGCAAAAAAGGTTAAAATAGTAAGTGCAAGCGAATATGATTACGCAACGCACAAGCCAACCTCAAGCAAGAGCATTACTATCGTTTATGATTACAACAAGTGTGATGCATTCTACGGTGGCGAGCACGATGAGGGTGCGCTCAACTCCTGCCAATTTGGCTGCTTACGTGAGTGCGGTGCTGTTGGCGTGCTTGAAAATGCACAGCACGACTACGAAACGACAGTAACCTACGGCGGCTTGAATACAGTTGACTACTACAAATCAATCAACGTTATCGAAGCGTGCAAAAACTGCAAGCACGAAAGCTTGAACCAAAATATCGACCCACTTTTCACAGATAAGGGCTATTCAGTTGACCTTATCGGCGTTGGCGTTAGCCAAAGCTTTAGAGTAAACAGCGAGGCAATTGCACTTTACGTAGAGTACGTTGACAGCGGCTTTGAATATGGCGTGGTTGCATCAATCAACAATGCAAATCCGCTTGCTTTTGAAAACGGCGAGGTAAAAACCGTTGACAAAGCAATTGCATCGGGAATGACAAATACCGACTTTACATTGTTCAACATCAAGGTTGTTGGAATTCCTGAGGAGTATGCAAGCGCACAAATCGTTGCTTGTGCATACGTTTTGGACAGAGGACAAATTTACTACCTTAGCGAAAACCAAACTACAACCGAGGCACTTAGCGCTTCCTATGAAGCATTAAAATCAGAGGAATAAATAAAATAAGAGAGGGCGATTTGATTCGTCCTCTTTTTTAGTGCGGCTCCTTGTGTGCTTACTCTTAGAAAAACTGAGAAAAACGCGCAAAAAATATTGAAAAGAAGCGAATAGTGTGCTAAAATAATATAAAATATTTAGGCAAAATGATGCGCGGACTGATATTGATTAAACAAAGCGTATCTTACTATGAGGTGATATTGTGATAAGAATAGGTATATACGGCTACGGCAACCTTGGCAGAGGTGTTGAGTGCGCAATTAAGCAAAATGACGATATGGAATTAGTTGCGGTTTTTACTCGCCGTGACCCAAAAACAGTAAAGCTGGTAGATGATAGCGTAAGGGTTTACCACGTTGACGATGCACTTAAAATGCAAGACGAAATTGACGTTATGATTCTTTGCGGAGGAAGCGCGACGGATTTGCCCGTGCAAACACCGTTTCTTGCAAAATATTTTAACGTGGTTGACAGCTTCGATACACACGCCAAAATTCCCGAGCATTTTGAAAACGTTGACAAGGCATCAAAGGAAACCAACCACACGGGTATGATTTCCGTTGGTTGGGACCCCGGTATGTTCTCACTTAACCGTATGCTTGCAGGCGCGATTTTGGTTGACGGACAAGACTATACGTTTTGGGGCAGGGGAGTAAGCCAAGGGCACTCCGACGCAATCCGCCGTATTGAGGGCGTAAAAAATGCAAAGCAATATACAGTTCCCGTGGAAAGCGCGCTTGAGGCGGTAAGAAACGGAGAAAATCCTCAGCTTACTACGCGCCAAAAGCATACAAGAGAATGCTACGTCGTTGCCAACGAGGGCGCGGACCTATCTCGTATTGAAAACGAAATTAAGACAATGCCAAACTACTTCGCTGACTACGATACAACCGTTAATTTTATTTCCGAGGAGGAGTTTTACCGTGACCACGCGGGCATTCCTCACGGCGGCGTTGTAATAAGAAGCGGCAAAACGGGCAAGGACCTTGAAAACAACCATATAATCGAGTATAAAATCACGCTTGATTCAAACCCCGAATTCACCGCATCCGTAATAGTTGCCTATGCGCGCGCAACCTACAAGCTCGCAAAGGAAGGAAGCTACGGCTGTAAAACCGTTTTCGACGTTGCCCCTGCATATCTCAGCGCAAAAAGCGGCGCAGCTCTTCGCAAGGAGCTTTTATAATACTACAAATGAGCACGTGTCAAAACGTGCTCATTTTGATATATTAGGGGCAACAAAAAGCAAAAAATGAGCTTTGGCGTGTTCCTTTGTCAACAGGTTTAGTATGTATTGTAATTGAACTGTTGAATTTCGCATATTTGTATGCTATAATGAAGTTGATTAGTTGAGTTTGTCAAAAAATAACACGCAACGAATTATGAAAAGAGGAGAGAAAATTATGAAGAGCAAGAACAGATTATTGATAAGCGTTATTTCGTTAATTGCGACATTTGTATGTCTTATGTGCCTTGCTTCCTGCGGTGGCACGGGCTGCTTGCACTCATTTGGTGAGTGGAACATTATTTCGAGTCCATCCTGCACGCAAGACGGAGAAAGGGAGCACTGTTGCGAAAAATGCGGCATAACCGAAACGGAAAAAACATCAGCACTCGGTCACTCCTACGTGCTTGAAGCTGCAAACGAAAAAACAATGAAATCGCCGGCTGACGAAATCAATGCGGCAGTTTACTATAAGTCTTGCGCCTGCGGTAGCGTGAGTGAAAACGACGCTGACACCTTTGAATATGGCGGAAATCTTAACCATACTCACAGCTTTACCGAGGAAAAGATAAAGGCAGAAGCTTTGGAAACACCCCCCACCTGCTACGCCGAGGCGATTTACTTTAAGTCTTGCGAGTGTGGTGTTATAAGCACAAGCATTGACGATACGTTTAGAACAGGTGAGCCGCTTAAGCATAAGGATGAAAATAGCGACCATATGTGCGATTTTTGTGAATCAAATATCAGCAGCCATAGCTACGTCCTCGGCAAATGCGAGGTGTGCGGCAAGGAAAAAACGGACTGCAACCATGAGGAGCTATTCCAAAGATCAATATACCTTGCTGACTTTGGCGCTTGTGAAGGCACGATTTACTACAAAGCGTGTGAATGCGGTGAAATTGCTACCAGCTATTACAGTGAACTAAACTGCCTAAATGAATACGTGCAAGAGGAAACAAGCACTGATAACGACGGTAATAGTCACACACTGACAAAGAAGGAGTGCGCAATTTGTGGTGTTACAGTCGTTGAGGATGTGTGGACGGTTAGTATATCAGATTGCGTTGAGCGCACGTACACCAAATCAACTATTTATAAGGAAGGTGCTTGCGAAAACGTTATTATCGAGTGCACAGATTACGTTGACGACGAAAACCATAATTACGAAAATACTTATGAGCTTGAAGAAGGCAAATCCTGTGAAGAGGGATTAAAGATGTTCCAAACCTGCTTGTCTTGCGGTGATAGCGACTGGTCGTACATAAATGATCACGTAAACGAGTATGTTGAGGTTGAGCTTACACAGTTTGGTGTTTGTAACGCTTACATTTCATATAATGATTGCGAGCGTTGCGGATATATAAGCGATTATTATATGAGCTCAAGCGACTGCTATTTTGATTCAACAAAGACTGAAGAAAAGACGGATGAGAACGGCAACGTTCACCAAATAAGTTCAAACTATTGCTTCACCTGCGGTGCAACCTTCGCTACTGAAAGCTGGTCGGAGCAAAAAACATCCTGCACCTTTAATGGCTATACGGCATATATAATACGTAAAGATGATTCAGAGATGTTTAAGAAAGTTGAATCGTATAATTTTGACGACCACGATTATGAGAGCACGTATTACTTTGAAAGTGATGACTGTGAGGACGGATATCTTGTAGTCGACTCCTGTACAAGATGCGATAAAACTAACGAGTGGAGAGCAAGCGGACACGATACAGAGGGCGTTAGCCATTTCTTTGAAGAAATGGGACTTTGTGGCGGCTCGGCTTTTGAGTACGTTTGCACTCTTTGCCATAAAACGTTCGGCGCTAATGTACATGACTATTATTGCTTGTGGAGCTCCGTTTCCAAAACCGATGATGGGCTCGAAACGTTTGAGTGTGAAAAATGCGGCACCACCAAGACTGTTCTTACAGAGCTTGGCGAAAAGAACGAGTGGTGCGAGATATATTACACCGAACAAATCACCTATATTGTAAACGGCGAAAAGGTATTTAGCTATTCACAAGAATACACAAAGGTAGATCATATTTACAAGGAAAAACACGAATTGCTTGGGGAAACCTGTGTTGACGGTGTGACTATTAGCGCTGAATGTGAGGGCTGTGGCGATTACAGTGAAGCCACCGTGTACTACCATTACGAATTTGTTGTTTACGAGCTTCCCGAAAATATAGACTGCTGCGACAAGCATTTCTTTACCGAAAAGAAGTGTCTTTGCGGCAAGGAACAAACCATTTCATTTAACGACATCATCTATGCACCTGAAAACGGCGACGTTACCTGCCCTGATTGCACTCTCTTCATCACACTTAGCAAGGTGAATGAAGAAGATGAATATGCATGGTACACAACGTACACCTATGTGCTAACCTTTGACGGCACAGAAATTTATCGCACGTCAAAAACAGGCGTATATCCAAAATAATGAACAACTAAAAAAGCACCCGTTTGGGTGCTTTTTTTACGTTTATTGCTTTAAAACGATGCATTTTGTTTTGCCGTAATACTTTGATAGCTCAATTACGCTTTCGTTATAGACCTCGCCTGCCGAGATTACGCTCACACAAGGTGGGCACGTTACGTTTAGCTCCGCGCACACTCTGCCAAGCGCGTTTTCAATCGCGATTTCCTCGTGCGGCAAAAACGCTGTCTTACGTGGGCTATATTTTCTTGCGCAAGGCGAAATATCGGGGGGAGTGTCTGAAATTGCACTTTTTTGAGGGATTGAAAGCAGCGCGCTTTTAAGTAAATTAAGGTCATCTTCGCTATTTTGGCACGAAACCATCATAACGACGTAGTCCTTGTCGTAAAACTCGCAAACAATTCCCTTTTCATATAGAATATTGTAAATTTCGTCGCCACAGTAGCCGTATTTTTTGGCATCTACGGTGATTTTTGTTTTCTCCTCGCCGATTAAGGAGTAGCCACCGTGCACCAAATCCGCCTTGATTTTCTCAATTTGCTTGCAAAGCGCGCTTAATTTTTCTCTAAACTCTCCGTTAAGGTATAAATTTGCGTTGTCAAGTGAGCAAAGCGTTAGGTATGACGGGCTGCTTGAGCCGAAAAGGGCAAGCGCATTTTTTGCATTTTCGGAAAAATGCTTTGGCGCATCCTTGCCAACGTGCATATAAGCACCACCTGTTAAAACAGGCAATGTCTTATGTGCGGAGTCGGAGCAAATCCACGCCCCTTGGTCAATTGGGTGCGCGCCACCGTCAAGAAATTTCAGGTAAGCACCGTGCGCATTATCAACAATGAGCGGTATTTCGTATCTTTTGCAAACCTTGGCAATTTCGCCAATATTTGAAACGTTTCCAAGATAATCGGGACTTGTCACAAAGAGTGCAAACGGCAGTTTATCGACACAGGTAAGCACCTTTTCAATTTCCTCACCGCTTGTTTTGCCGCTTAAGTAGCAATTTTTATCGGGAGTAATCCATTTTATATCAAAATCGAGCAAGACGGACGCGGAGATAAATGACTGATGCGCGTTTCTCGTTGCAAGCACGTAGCCGTCCGCTTCGTTTTTATATGATTTTGCCAAATAAAGCATTGCGCGAATTACGTGAGAGGAGCCCTCGGTTGAGTATAGCGTTTTTCCACTTCCAAAAAGTGACGTGGCGTTATTTTCGCTTTCATTAATTATTCCGCGCGCGTGATATAAGGCATCCGCGCCTTCAAATTCCGTAATATCGAATTTTTCAAAGCCAAGGAAGCTTTCGCCCTTGTGCCCCGGCATATGAAAGCGTACACCCTTGCCATCTGCATAATTTTTGACAAATTCACAAATAGGCGCTTTCATTATTCCTCTATTGCTTTGCTGATTGCAACAGCAAGCGCGCACTCCATTCTTTTTCTGAAAAGGCGGCAGCCGTATTCGTAAATTCCGCGCACAGAGCCCGTCGCGTGGTATGCATTTGCCGCACAACCGCCCGAGCAGTAAAGCTTCGCCCAACAGTCCTTGCAGTCAGGGCGCGCATATACGTTGCAGGAAGCAAACTCGTTTTGTGCTTCCTTGTTGGTTACACCACTATAAATATCGCCGAGCTTATATTTTTCTTCACCAACAAACTGATGGCAGGGGTATAAATCTCCCCAAGGGGTAACAGCCATATATTCCGTGCCCGAGCCACAGCCAGAGATGCGTTTATAGATACAGGGTCCACCGTTTATATCAATCATATAGTGATAGAAGGTGAAGTCCTTGCCCGCCTTGTGCTTTTCAATCATAAGGTTTGCAAGATTTTCGTATTGCTCACAAACGATAGGGAAGTCCTCTTCGGTTAGTTCCTCCTTATCACCCTTTTGGCATACAACGGGCTCCATTGAAAGCTCGTTAAAGCCAAGGTCGAGCATAACCTTAATATCATTTAAGAAGTGGGGGTTGGCGTGGGTAAATGTGCCGCGCATATAGTAGTTTTTGCCGCCGCGGGCGTCAACAAGCTCCTTGAATTTAGGAACGATTTTGTCCCAGCTTCCGTTTCCGGCGTAGTCAACGCGGTATCTGTCGTGGATTTCTTTTCGTCCGTCCAAGCTGAGCACGACGTTTGACATTTCGCGATTTGCAAAATCAATAACGTCCTTGTCAATAAGCACGCCGTTTGTGGTTAACGTAAAACGGAAATTCTTGTTATGTATCTTTTCCTGCTCTCTTGCGTAAGCCACAAGGTCCTTAATCATTTGGAAATTCATAAGCGGCTCGCCGCCGAAGAAGTCAACCTCTAAGTTGTGTCTTGTGCCCGAATTTTCAATTAAGAAATCAAGCGCGCGCTTTCCAACCTCAAGTGACATAATAGCGCGCTCCCCGTGATACTTACCTTGGGAGGCAAAGCAGTATGAGCAGTTAAGGTTACAGGTGTGCGCAACGTGGAGGCAAAGTGCCTTGATAACGCCGCTTGTCTTTTGCTTTAATTTATCCGCCATCGGCTCAAAGGTGTCAGGGGTGAAAAGCGTTCCGTTTTTCTTCAGCTCCGTTACCTGCTCGTAGCAAGCTTTTATATCCTCATCCTTTATGCCTTGGCTTGAATATTTTTCTGAAATTTTAGAAAAAACCTCACCCTGTGTGTGTTTTTCGTATAGCTCGATGATATCGTAGGCGATGTCGTCAACCACGTGGAGTGAGCCGGAGCAAACGTCTAAAACAACGTTTAGCTCGTTAAATTTGAATTGATGTACCATATTTCCTCTTTTGTGTAAATATAAAATTGGACTGCCAAAAAGCTTTCGGCAGTCCTAAATTAGGCATACAAATTATTTTCTTTCGTTGTTTTCGCATGCTTGGTTAGCGATACCGCAGCTTGTCTTGCAAGCAGATTGGCAAGAAGTTTGGCACTCACCGCAGCCACCGTTTTTTGCGCTTTCGCAAAGGTTGCCTGTTTTGATTGTCTTAATGTGTTCCATAATAAAACCTCCGAATATTCTGTTTATGAAAAAATTATATCACATAAAATTTCCAAAGTCAACACAAATTTTCAAAAAGAAATAATTAAAAATAGATTGATTTATTGAAAAAAGTGTGCTACAATAGGTGAGTAAATGCTTTTAGAAATATTTGAAAGGATAATTTTATGGCTAAAATGAATAAAAATGCCAACTATGTCACAGAAAAAAGACAAGTGGCAAACCAAGCAAGCGAAAAAGCAAAAAGCAGCAGAAAAACAAAGGCAGTTACAAAGCAGGTTCTTTTAATCGCAGCTATCGTTCTTGTGGTAGCGGCACTTATCACCGGTTTTGTATTCTGGATGATTGGAATTTCCAATCCGGACGGAAGAGAATTCCTCAATCCATATGAGGGTCACTTCGAGGTTACCGACGTAGTTGAGCTCGAATTTGAGGGCTACGGTAAGGTTACTATCGAGCTTTACGGTAAGGAAGCACCAAAGACAGTTGAAAACTTCCTCCACTTAGTTGAAAACGGCGAAATCACAGCAGAAAAAATCGCGGTTTCATCTTCAACATCAGACAAGCACATCACAGTTTCAATGCCTCACGACCACGAGGAAGAGGGTCACAAGCACACCTACCTCAAGGGTGAGTTCTACGATAACGGCTATGCAAACAGAATTGCTCACGTTTCAGGCGTTTTGACAATGGCAAACGGTGATACAAAGTACAACTCCAGCACAACAGACTTCAAGATTATCACCGAAGGTAAATACTACAACGTTGAAAGAACGGACGGCTCATACAAGGGTCACAACGGTAACTACGCTGCATTCGGTAAGGTTGACAGCGAGGGTCTTAAGGTAGTTAAGCAAATTATCGAGGACTACCGTGCAAAGGCAGACGCTGCTACAACAGATAAAAACGCACTCGTATTCGGAAGCAACAAGATCAGCATCACAACTTCCGACGTTGCAAAGAAAACAATCGAAAAGACATTTACACCTTCATCAAACGGCACATACGTATTCAAGAGCACAAAGTACACAAGCATCATCGTTGATATGATTAAGGAGGGTGCAAGCGCAGGCGCTAAGTCATCCGAATTTGGCACAGAATATACAACTCTTAAGGACGGCGTAAGCTACGACCTCGTTGCAGGACAAACCTACACGGTAACTCTTGGTCTTGGCGAGCTTAAGGCAGGCACACACATTCTTGACATTGAGGGTGATCTCCTCTTTGCAGGCACAAACGATATCGAAATTACAGAAGAAGATATTAAGAATGAAAGCGTTTCATACGACTTTACACCTAACTACACAGGTATCTACTTCTTTGATTGCCAAACAACAGTAAAGGATAAGACCTTCAAGGGCACATTTGAAATTTTTGACGGCGAAACAAGCGTTGGCAAAAAGTCCGCTTACCTTGAAAAGGGCAAAACATATTCATTCGTTATTAATACTAAGGAAAACGTTGAAGCAGACGACTACAAGGTTGTTATCACAGACCCAACACTTGTAACAGGCGACAACAAGCTTTCAGTTCCTGAATACACAATCAGAGACGGCAAGGCATACTACTACTTCACACCAAATGCAGACGCAAAGTACCTCTTCAACAACAAGGACCTCACAGTTAAGGTTTACGATAACGAGGGCAATGAGGTTGCAGGCGGCAACTACGTTCAACTTAAGAAGGACGTAACGTACAAGATTGAAATTTCAGCAGATATTGACCCTGAAATGATCCTCGGTGACAACAACATTATAATCACCGCTGACCACAAGAAGGGCGAAGCTAAGTATGAGGAATCATTCTCATTCACAGCTGAAGCAACAGGCAAGTACACATTCGCAGGCGACAATGTAACAGTTGACGTTTGGGATACTACAAAGAAGCTTGAAAAGGACGAAAACGGCGCAGTTTCACTTAAGGTTGGCACAACCTACACAGTTGCAGTTGGCGCGATTGCAGAAGGCAACTACAAGGTTAACGTAAAGGTTGACGAGCCAAAGGATGAAGAGGACGTTATCGCTTATAAGAGCTACACCTTGACCGTACAAGCTCCAACACTTATCGTTGGTTCAAACAAGCTCACAGTTACTGAGAGTGACATCACAGCAAAGACCGTTGAATATAGCTTCACAGCTACAACAAACGGTATGTTCTCATTCACAGGCATTTACCAAAAGCTCGATGAAAACGGCAAGCAAGCAGTTGACAAGGATGGCAAGCTCATCAACGTAAACGCTAAGCTTACAATCAAGGACAAGGACGGCAAGGACCTCGACGTTGACCTTGAAAACGTTAAGCTTGTTAAGGGCGAAACCTACACAATCGTTCTCAAGTCAGACCTTATCAGAAAGGATGCCGTTGCTACAATCACAGTTGCAAAGGTTGCTCCTAAGATTTTAAGCGCAAAGATTATTGAGGGCTAATCAAAACGGGTAAAAATTCAAAAACACCCGACCCTGTGTGCGAATTTGCACAGTTTTTACACTAAATAAACAACAAAAGCCACCGATTTCGGTGGCTTTTTTGTGCGCCAAAATGCAACCAAGGTGACAATCAAAGCATCAAGCACCCCTCGCCTTGTGTAAATATTCGCTTCACTCACCGCCCGCTCCATGCCAAGCCCACCACCCCCGTTGCCACACTCAGACCCGACCGCGTCGAAAATTGTTGTTGACAAACCGCGCTTTATATTATATAATAAAAATGTATGCGTATATCCGCGCGTAATATTTACAATTTATTATATATAAGAGGAAGATATGTACAAGCACTTTTTGAAACGAGTTTTTGACTTTTTGGCAGCAACCGCAGGAATTGTGGTTCTTTCATTGCCAATGATTATTATTGCAATTGCAATTAAGATTGACAGCCCCGGCCCTGTGTTCTTTAAGCAGAAGCGTGTCGGCAAAAACAAAAAGCACTTTAATATTATAAAATTCCGCACAATGCGCATAGACACTCCGCACGATGCGCCCACGCACGAGCTTGCCGATCCTAAAAAATGGATTACCAAGGTTGGCGGATTTCTTAGAAAAACATCACTTGATGAGCTTCCGCAGCTTTTCAACATTTGGCTTGGACAAATGGCGGTTATCGGTCCGCGTCCTGCGCTTTGGAATCAGTTTGACCTTATTGAGGAGCGCGATAAGTACGGCGCAAACGACGTGCGCCCCGGACTTACCGGTTGGGCACAAATCAACGGCAGAGACGAGCTTGAAATCGACGTCAAGGCAAAGCTCGACGGCGAGTACATAGAAAAAATGGGACTTTTCTTCGACATTAAATGCTTTTTCGGCACAATTTTCAGCGTCCTCAAGCACGACGGCGTCGTCGAGGGCGGCACCGGCGAAATGAAAAAGCAAAATGAAACCGAGGAGCAACAAACACAAGAGGAGACCGCGATTAAATGAAAAGAATTTTAATTACGGGCGCGGGTAGCTATATTGGCACATCCTTCGAAAAATACATAAACGATAAATTTTCAAGCGACTATCAAATTGAAACGCTTGATATGATAGACGGCACGTGGCGCCAAAAGTCATTTTGCGGCTACGACGCTGTTTTCCACGTCGCAGGAATTGCACATCAAAAGGAAACGAAACAAAATGCGCACCTATACTACGAGGTGAACAGAGATTTAGCTGTTCAAGTTGCAAAAAAAGCAAAGACTGATGGGGTTTTGCAATTTATATTTGTCAGCACAATGAGCGTATACGGTAAAAACTGCGGAGTTATCACCAATCAAACAGTGCCAATGCCAAAAACAAGTTACGGAAAATCAAAGCTCA
>JAZREL010000031.1:0-8233 GCA_045660785.1 Eubacteriales bacterium
TGAAGAATATCTACAACTTGTTGAAGATTGGTTAGTTTTTTACAACACCACAAGATTAAAAAACAGGAAAAGGTGATTTCCTCTTCCTGTTCATAACTATACCCTTTTTTATTTTTTGTGAACTAAATGGGGTTCACTTCAGGTTGAGTGTCCTTTTTTAATAGTTATTTATTGAAATACTTTTAAAATGAAACTTTAAAAGATACTTTGATATTGAAAATTGAAAAGATGCTTGCAAAGATGTTTTTAAAGAAGCTTGCGATTTTTGCAAAGAAGCCGCCGTTTGCCTGTGGCTCCTCGTTTACGTCGCTATTGTCGTTTGCGGAATCAATTTCAACTGTACCGCACTCCGTGCAATAGCGCTCCTTATCGCCGTTTTCGGTTTCTTCCCACTCGCTAAAGCTATGCTCGCATTTTGGCTCTTCATTTGACTGGATCTCAACAGTTCCGCACTCGCTGCAATAGCGCTCCAATTTACCGTTTTTGTTCTCCTCCCACTCGCTAAAGGCGTGCTTGCCTTCATCGCAGTTCGGCGGTTCACTTGGGTTTTGGGGCTCATTTGGCTCACTTGGATTGTTGTTATCGGGATTTGTAAGCTTAGGAATTTCTCTTTCGGAGGTTTCGGAGCAATAAACACATTTGCCGCGCTCAAGTCCTGCGCTTTCATTCGTTGCTTCTATGATTACTTGCCATGCTGTGTATATATGGCTCGCCGTTCTTTGTGCGCCGCAATTGTTGCAGGTTGCATCACAATAGTAGCTATAAATATGTCCGTTTGCTACTCTTACAAAGCCGCAAACGTTACAGGTTGTGTCGCATCCGTATGAATACGTATGAGTAATTACGCGAACATAGCCGCAGATTCCGCAGGTTGTGTCGCAAGCATTTGCGTATTGGTGGTTGCAATCAGACGGCTTAACGGTTGTGGCGCCCTTGCCTGACGGTGATGAATAATCCTCTGGAATATCCTCGCCGAACATTAAAAACGCAAGCTCGGGATAGTCAACGAAAACGTTTCTTGTTCCTGTAATTGCCTGCACGGAGTCGTTTCTGCCAAGCTCCCATGTATCAACAGGGTCCTCTTCCATCCATTCGAGCATAACCTCGGGGCTTTCGATAACGCCGTTTACTCCCCAAGCGTTATTACGGTTGTCGTCTCCCCAACGAACGTAAACGTAAAGGACAATACGCGCAACGTCACCGCGCAAATCGTGCTCACCGTTTGATTCCTTGTTTGGATTATAATAGCTTGTGCTTGCAGTCTTACCGTATGCCTTGTTGCCTCTGCTTGAGTTTTCTCTCATTGAGGTTGGACGAAGCATCATAATATCGTTTTCACTACTGCCGTTTCCCTTACTGTTTGGCCAGGTATGCTCACGGTTCCAGGTTGAACCGCCGTCCCAAGCAGGACCTATCGAGTCACCCGAATAGAAGGATGAAATAACGCTACCGTTATTTTCACAGTCTGTATATTTATATAGATCTCTTGTTTCGTTGTAGTTTGTTATATGAGTATGAGCATTTTCCATAATTTCAGCAAGCTCTCTATACATTTGGCTTGATGGAACGTCACTCTTGCTTGTGCCGCCTGTGTAGCCAGCCAAAATTTCATACGTTAGGTTATATTTTTCGTAAAATTCTATTGCCTTTGGAGACAAGAAGGTTGCAACCTCCTCGCGCTCACCCCAGTTATAGATATATTTGCCGCTATACTTGTAGTTAACCGTGCCGCTTGAAGTCATGCTTGCGGCATTAATATTAAGTGCAAATACCGCGAACAAGGACATGATCATTACAAGCGCTAATGTAAGCGCGAAGCTACGCTTCATAAGTCTTTTCATAATATATTCTCCTATGTAAAAATATTCGTTTCAGCTTATTATATCACACACGAATAATTATTACAAGACATAATTTTATATTATGCGCGCTTTATTGACAAAAGAGGCGCGGTGTGGTATAATTGAAGGGACACTTGAAAAAGGCTAACCTATTTATTTAGAGGGGATTATATGAAAAGATTTTTAAGCGCATTTTTGGCAATTTTACTTATCTTGAGTATTGCTTTTTCGCTTATTTCCTGCGAGCTTACAATTGCGACGGACAGCGACACGGGCAGTGACACATCGGTTGATACAAGCAGTGGAAGCACAAATACCGACACAAATAAACCGAGCGACACACAAACAGGCGATGGCGACTCCGATATTGGCGGTGGCGGTGGTGACACCGATATTGGCGGTGGCAACACTGACACGGACACTGACGTAAACGGCGGAGAGGAAAATAATTCTTGCAGCCACAAGGACGAGGACAAAAACGACTACTGCGATGAGTGTAACAAATATCTCATCGTTATCATCGATTTTTACTCAATAAACGACCTTCACGGAAAGTTTTGCGACAACGGCTCACAGCCCGGTGTTGACGAGCTTGGCACTTATTTTGAGCTTCGTGGCTTAGAGGACGAGCATATTGTGCTTCTCTCTGCGGGTGACATGTGGCAGGGCTCGGCGGAAAGCGTGCTTACAAACGGCGAAATTATGGTTGACTGGATGAACGCACTTGGCTTTGTTGCAATGACACTTGGAAACCACGAGTTTGACTGGGGCGAGGAGCCGATACGCGCAAATTCACAGCTTGCAGATTTCCCTTTCCTTGCAATAAACGTATATAATTACAGCACGGGCAAGCTTGCAGATTACTGCACGCCGTCAGTTATGGTTGAGCGTGGCGATATAAAGATTGGCATTATCGGTGCTATCGGTGACTGTTATAGCTCAATTTCCTCAGATATGGTTGAGGACGTATACTTTAAGGTTGGAAACGAGCTTAATGCGCTTGTAAAGGCAGAATCACAAAAGCTTCGCGAAAACGGTGCAGACATCATTATTTATTCTCTTCACGACGATACAAACGGCGGAAGCACCAACTACGACGTTGCTCTTTCCAAGGGCTACGTTGATGCTGTTTTCGAGGGACACAGCCATCAAGCTTACGTAAACGTCGATAACGGCGGTGTTGTGCACATTCAAGGCGGCGGTGAAAACGACGGTCTTTCACACGTTGAAATTTCAATCAATTCTTTTACGGGCAAAAAAAGCGTGACTGCAAGTGAGGTTATAAGAAATAACGAATATGCTTCTCTTGACGACCACGAGCCGACAGAAAAAATTGAGGACAAATATTCCGAAATTATCGATTTGGCATACACGGTTTTGGGAACCGTTTCAAAAAATTACAGCTCAGACGCGCTTGCAGACTACGTTGCCGAGCTTTATCTTGAAGCAGGCATTGAAAAATGGGGCGAGGAGTACAACGTTGTTTACGGCGGTGGCTTCTTGAAAACGCGTGACCCGTACGACCTTTACGCAGGAAAAAGAACGTATGCAGATTTGCTTTCACTCTTGCCGTTTAACAATAGACTTGTGCTTTGCAGTGTAACGGGCTCGAATTTGAAAAGCAAGCTTATTGAAAACTCAAGTTCAAGCTATCACGGTGCGGTAAAGGACGGCTTTAGTACGTCAAGCATCAATTCAAACGGAATTTACTATGTTATTGTTGATACTTATACGGCGCAATATAAATATAACAATCTTACAATTGTAGAATATTACGACGATACGACCTACGCAAGAGATTTACTTGCCGAGGCAATTAAGTCAGGAAAGCTTGGCGGCGGCACAACGGTTGTAAAGCCAAGCGAGGACTATCCGATTTCGTCAATTTCCTCTGCTCTTCTAACGGGTGAATCACTTGCGATTGGTGGGGAAACAACGGAATATTTATACTACAAGGGTACAATCAGCAGTATTGCAAGCTTCACCTACGGCAACTGCTATTTAACGGATGACGAGGGAAACACGATTTATATTTACGGCTTAAAGGATGAAAACGGAAACAGATACGATAAAATGACGAATATGCCAATTGAGGGTGACGTAATTATCGTGCGCGCTATTATTAAAAAATATCAATACCCATCCACGGGTGATATCGTAATTGAGCTTATAAACTCTGTTGTTTTGGCAATTAACCCTTAAAAACAGACACGTGTCCGAGTATTTTATTAAACTTAATACCTCTCGCTTGACTTTTTTGGCGGGAGGTATTTGTTTTTCTCTCAAAATTCAATTAAAAGTTTACTATTGACTTATTTACACTTATGTGATATAATTTAGTAGTAAGACAACGATTTTTGCAACTTTCCACGTTTCTGTATCAAACGTGTGGAGTTGCTTTTTTTGTCTAAATGCGTTGTTAATTCGATGCGCTAATTAAAATTTCACAAAAGGAGGATTCCTAATGATTAAAAAGTATAAGCTTTCGTGCGCGCTTGACGTTGATGATATTTTGATGGAATGCACAAGCTACGCAATAAGATTAGAAAATGAAAAAAATAATTACGACCCACCGATGTCGATTTACGAAAAAACGAAATGGGGACTTTTAGGCACTCGTATCGATGCGATTTATCCATATTTCAGCGACCCTGAGTTTTACCGCACGCAGCCTGTTTACGAGGGCGCAAAGGAATTTGTGCGCAAGCTCACTCAAATGGCAGAGGTGTTTATTTGCACGGCTGTTCCGCCTGAATTTATGGGTATACGCGCACAGAGAATTATGGAGGAGTTTCCCGAAATTTTGCCCGACCACATTTATATGGGTGCAAGAAAGGACAACATCCACACCGATATTCTTTTTGACGATGCAATGCACAATATTTTAAAATCCAAGGCGAAGTATCCGATTTTAATGCGCCGTCCGTGGAACCAAGAAGCGACGGGCATGCTTGCAGTAAACCAATACGATGAATTTTTAAAGATAGTTGAGCTTATCGCGGAAAGCTACTCTGCCGTTGTACCTGACGAATCTTCAACCGTAAATTCAGATATTATAGTCCTTGTTGGCCCTGCAGGAAGCGGAAAAACAAAGATTGCAACGCGTTTCCTTGCGGAAAATAGCAATTTTGAAAAGCTGATAAGCTACACAACCAAGGACCCAACGGCTGTTCAGAAAAACAATTGGTATAGCTACGTGCCGCTTGATGAATTCCGCGATATGTGTGACAGAGGCGAAATGCTTGAGTCGACAATGTATGCAGGACACGGCTACGGCTCTAAAATGGAGGACGTTGAAAAAATCCTGAAAAAGGGCAAGCGCGTAATTACCACGATGGACATTTGTGGGGCTATGGCGCTTAAAACTCACTTCAAAAACGTAACTACTATTTTTATCAAGCGTGATAAAAGGGGCGTTATGGCAAATATTCTTAACAAGAACTGCTCTACTGAGGACAAGGTAAACAGACTCCTTGCGCTTGAATACGTTGACAAAAACGCGGCACTTTGCGACTACGTAATCAACTTTGAAAATTACGACGACGCACACAGACAGCTTAACGAAATCTTAAAATAACGAGGTATAATATGCAAGATATTGGAACACAGTTTCATATTAGATGTAAGGTAGGCGACGTTGGAAGATACGTATTTTTGCCAGGTGACCCGGGAAGATGCGAGCTTATTGCTTCTCATTTCGATAACCCCGTGCACGTGGGAATGAACAGAGAGTATAATATTTACACAGGCACGCTTCTCGGCGAGAAGGTTTCCGTTTGTTCAACGGGCATTGGCGGTCCTTCTGCGGCTATAGCAATGGAGGAATTAAAGGCTATCGGCGCTGACACGTTTATTAGAATTGGCACGTGCGGCGGCATTGACCTTGACGTACAGCCCGGCGATATTGTGGTATCAACGGGAGCAATCCGTTTTGAGCATACCTCGCTTGAATACGCACCGCTTGAATTCCCTGCTGTGCCAAGCTTTGACGTAACGCTTGCACTGAAAAATGCAAGTGAGGCGCTTGGCTACCGCACGCATACGGGAGTTGTACAATGCAAGGATTCCTTCTACGGTCAGCACTCACCCGAAAAGTCACCCGTTTATTATGAGCTTGAGCAAAAATGGGAAAGCTGGAAGCGTCTTGGCGTAAAGGCGAGCGAGATGGAATCCGCCGCGCTTTTCGTTATCGCCTCTGCCTTAGGGGTGCGCTGTGGCAGCTGCTTTCACGCGGTTTGGAACCAAGAGCGCGAAAAGCTTGGAATGGCAATGCCAATGACTGAGGACACCTCGGGCGCTATTCGCGTTGGAATTGAAGCGATGAAGAAAATAATCGAAGCCGATAAGAATGGGATGCTGTAATGGCACAGAGCAAAAACAGACACGTCCCAAGCCCAAAACTAAGTAAAAGCGTGTTTTTAGTAATAACAAGGTCGAGATGTTGCGGTTTATCGCAACATCTCCTCTTTTTTATGTCTGTTTTTTAGGCGCGACCTCGCACTCTACCGTACCAAGTACGTCGACGTGTTCGAGTTCACGCCTTCTGTATCCATTTCGCTATCCCACCTAAAAGGAGCTGTCGCTAAACGCTACAGCTCCTTGGTGCAAATTTCTACATAATTTAATATTTCTCTTTATTTTTAAATAAATATATGATATAATATAATAGATAAACTTTTGGAGTGTTTTATATGGCTAAATTATATTTCAAATACGGTGCTATGGGCTCGTCAAAAACGGCGCAGGCATTAACGACAAAATTCAATTACGAGGAGCGCGGTATGCAGGTTTGGCTAATCAAGCCGTCAATTGACACGCGCGACGGTGAAAGCATCGTTAAATCTCGTATCGGACTCTTCGCCCCCTGCTATGCAATTGATAAAGCGGACGATTTATTCAGCTTGTTTATCAGCGAGCATGGTGATGCGGACGTTATTATTGCTGACGAATGTCAATTTTTTACCGAGGAGCAGATTGATCAGCTAAGAAAAATAGTTGACGAACGCGATATACCTGTGCTCTGCTTCGGGCTTCGCACTGACTTTTTGTGTCACCTATTCCCCGGAAGCAAGCGTCTTTTTGAAATTGCCGATTCTATTTCCGAAATTAAAACCATCTGCACTTGCGGCTCTAAGGCGACGGTCAATGCGCGACTTGACGGCAACCTAAACGTAGTGACAGAGGGCGCGCAGGTAATGATTGGCGGAAACGAAACCTACGTAGCTATGTGCCACCGCTGTTGGCACGAAAAAATAGAGCGTCAAAAAAAGGAGAAAAAACAATGAATATTAAAGAAATTTTAAGTAAATGCGACCATACCCTACTCGCTCAAGGCGCAACCTGGGCGGACATTAAAGCTATTTGCGATGACGGCATAAAATATCAAACCGCATCAGTTTGTATTCCTGCCTCACACGTAAAGCAGGCAAAGGAATACGTTGGCGACAAGCTTCAAATTTGCACGGTAATCGGATTTCCAAACGGCTATTCAACAACCGCTGTAAAGGTTTTTGAGTGCAAGGATGCTTTATCAAACGGTGCTGACGAAATTGACACGGTTATAAACATCGGCCATTTGAAGGCGGGAATGTACGACGAAATTCTTGACGAGCTTAAAAGCTTGAAGGCGGCGTGCGGCGAAAAAATACTCAAGGTTATTATTGAAACCTGCTTGCTAACTGACGAGGAAAAAATCAAGATGTGCGAGCTTGTAACAGCTTCAGGCGCTGACTTTATCAAAACCTCAACGGGCTTTTCAACTGCCGGCGCAACTAAGGAGGACGTGGCACTCTTTGCAAAATACGTAGGCGAGGGTGTAAGAATTAAGGCGGCGGGCGGTATTTCCTCACTTAGCGATGCTGAGGACTTTATTAAGCTTGGCGCAACACGCTTGGGCACAAGCCGCATTGTAAAAATTGCAAAAAATGAAGAAAGCAATTCTTCTTATTAAGGAGGACAATATGTCAGAACAATATACACCTCATATTAAGGCAACAAGGGATGATTTTGCAAAGACGGTGCTTATGCCGGGCGACCCCTTGCGCTCTAAATTTATTGCGGAAACATTTTTAGAAAACCCTAAGCTCATCAACAACGTGCGCGGTATTCAAGGTTACACGGGCACATATAAGGGCGTGCCTGTTACTGTTATGGCAAGCGGAATGGGTATGCCGTCAATAGGCATTTATTCCTATGAGCTTTATAATTTCTTTGGCGTTGAAAATATTATTCGCGTTGGCTCAGCAGGCGGTCTTAGCGACGACGTGCAGCTTCGCGACGTTATAATCGGAATGGGTGCTTGCACAAACTCCGCATATCAAAATCAATACAATCTTAACGGCAATTTCGCACCTATTGCAGACTACGAGCTTCTTTCCTCTGCTGTTGAGGAA
>JAZREL010000032.1:0-3208 GCA_045660785.1 Eubacteriales bacterium
AGCGGGTGTCGGGCTTGTCCGAGCCGTACTTTTCCATTGCCTCGTGCCAGGTCATACGTGGGAACGGAGTTTTAAGCTCCTTGCCCATAAAGTTTTTGAAAACGTAAGCGAGGAAGCCCTCGTTTATTGTCATAATTTCCTCCTCGTCTGTGAAGGAAATTTCCATATCTATCTGCGTAAACTCGGGTTGACGGTCAGCACGAAGGTCCTCATCACGGAAGCAACGTGCAATTTGAATGTAGCGGTCAAAGCCCGAATACATAAGAAGCTGCTTGTAAATTTGTGGGGATTGTGGAAGCGCGTAGAAATTGCCCTTGTGAACGCGGCTTGGAACGAGGTAGTCACGTGCGCCCTCCGGTGTAGGACGGATGAGGTTTGGTGTTTCAACGTCGATAAAGCCGTTTTCGTTGAAGTAATTTCTTGTAAGGTTTGTGATTTTTGAACGTGCGATAATGTTCTTTTGCATCTCGGGACGGCGAAGGTCAAGGTATCTGTGCTTCATACGAAGCTCGGGCTTAACGTCGCCACCGTCGGTGATTTCAAACGGAGGTGTTTGCGCCTTGTTAAGAATTTTAAATTCGTCAACGACAATTTCAATATCGCCTGTTGGAATATTCTTGTTCTTTGTTGATCTTTCGCGCACCAAGCCCTTTGCCATAAGAACAAATTCAGCTCTTACAGTAAACGCCTTGTCAAAAATTTCGCGCTCGGTATTCTCGTCAAATGCGAGCTGAACAATACCTGTGCGGTCGCGAAGGTCGATAAAAATAAGTGAGCCGAGGTCTCTTTGCTTTTGAGCCCAGCCAAGCACGGTAACGCGCTCACCAACGTTATCCATTGAAAGCGTGCCGCAATAATTTGTGCGCTTATCGTTCTTTTCAAAAATGTCCATATTTCCTCCTTATTTGCAAGCAATGATGTCGCAAATATTGTTAATTTCAATTTCCTCTTGTGAGCTTTCACTCATATTTTTGAGCTGTGCCTTGCCACATTCAAGCTCGCTATCGCCGAGAATGAGTGTATATTTTGCGCCGATTTTATCAGCGTATTTCATCTGTGCCTTCAAGCTGCGAGCTGAGATGTCGCACTCCGCGTAAATTCCGCGTGCGCGAAGGTTGGCAACGATTTCAAGTGATTTCGTGCGTGCCGCCTTGCCCATTGGCGCGATATAAAGCACGGGAGTTGGCTCCTCAACCGCATCAGCACCTGCCGCCTGCATTGCAAGAATAAGACGGGTAATGCCCATGCCGAAGCCGATGCCCGGTAAGCTTGGGCCGCCAAGCTGCTCCATCAAGCCGTCGTATCTTCCGCCACCGCAAATTGTGCTTTGAGCGCCGATTGAGGTGCAGATAAATTCAAATACTGTCTTTGTGTAGTAGTCAAGACCGCGCACGATGTGTGAGTCAACCACGTAATCGATATTTTGTGCGGTAAGGTATGATTTCAAGTCCTCAAAGTGCTCACTGCACTCGGGGCAAAGGTGATCGATTGTTTTTGGCGCACCCTTTGCAATTTCGGAGCAAATCGGGCTCTTACAGTCGAGGACACGGAGCGGATTTGTCTTTAAGCGCTCCTGACAGGTTGGGCAAAGCTCGTCATTGTGTGCGCTAAAGTAGCTAACGAGTGCCTCTCTGTACTGCGGACGGCAGCTTGGACAACCGATTGAGTTTATATGTAAGGTTGTGTCCTTAATTCCTAAGGAATTAATCAAGCTGCTTGCAAGTGAGATAACGGTTGCATCTGCGCTTGCATCCTGAGTGCCGAACATTTCCGTGCCGAACTGTGAAAACTCACGGCTTCTGCCTGCTTGCGGCTTTTCGTAGCGGAAGCAATTTATCAAGTAGAAATAACGAAGCGGCATAGCATCGCCCGTCTTTCCGTTTTCGATAATTGAGCGTACAACCGAGGCAGTGCCCTCAGGGCGAAGGGCAAATGTGCGTCCTTCTCTGTCCTCAAAGGTGTACATTTCCTTTTGCACAACGTCAGTAACCTCGCCAACGCCACGCTTAAAGAGTGCAAGCTCCTCAAAGGTAGGTGTTCTTATTTCGCCAAAGCCGTAAAGCTTTGCAATTCTTCTTGCTTCGTTTTCTATTTTCTGCCAAAGAAGCGCCTCGCGTGGAAAGATATCCATCGTGCCTCTCGGCTTTTGAATTTTCTGTGCCATTTTTACCTCACTGTCATATTATGATATGGGGAAAGCCCCACCAAAGCATTTTTATTATAATATTATATCAACCTTTTTCGCGCGTGTCAATATTATTAAGAAATAAAATTAAAAAGGGACGGAATTTTCCGCCCCAAAATGATCACATAACGAAGAAGTCAATATTAGGTTAGTAGGTTATGCCTCGAGTGCTTCCTTTGCATCGGAAAACTCAGCTGTTTCAAGTCCGTCAAAATATGCCTTGATTACAGCGCCCTCAAGCTCTGCTCTGAACTCGGCATTGATAGGATGAACGATATCTCTGTAAGTACCGTCCGGGTTTTTGCGACTTGGCATAACGATAAAATACTTGTCCTTTGCATTAATAACCTTGATGTCGTGAACTGCTAAAGCACCGTCGAAGGTAACAGAAACAACTGCCTTCATTGGTCCCTCGCTGAAAAACTTTCTAATTTTGATGTCAGAAATCATCATTTTTATTTCCTCCGCTATATCGATAAAATAAATTATCAAACTAAGTATAGCAGACAAATATGAACAAAACAAGTACAAAATGGAATAATTTTATAAAATATTCAAAAAAATCATAAAAAATTCCGCGTAAAACTGTATAAAAGGGAGAAAACTGTCGTATGCCACTTAAGAACACAAATTATTCCTTCGAGGAAATTGACAAGATTTTTACATCAGCAAGAAAAATATTTTTTATCGGAATTGGCGGTGTAAGCATGAGCGCACTCAGTGCCTATTGCCGCTTTCTCGGCAAGGAAATTTACGGCTACGACGCTTGCCGCACGGGGGAAAGTGCCAAGCTTGAAAAGCACGCGGTGATAAAATACTACTCCACGCCCGACAGCGTCAAGGGGATGAATTTGGTGATTTATTCAAACGCGATAAGTGAGGAAAATTTTGAATATAACGAAGCAAAAAAGCTAAAAATACCGACACTTAGCCGCGCAAATTTCCTTGGCTACGTTGCGAGCAAGCACAAAACGGGCATATGTGTAAGCGGCACTCACGGCAAAAGCACGACGACTGCATACC
>JAZREL010000033.1:0-51551 GCA_045660785.1 Eubacteriales bacterium
CGACGGTGAAACAAACGAATATAAGCGCAGTGTTAACGTAAACGCAATGGTTAACCGTCTTATGATGTCAACCGCTGACGTTGTGCTTAACAAAAACGGCTTGCCATATGCAGTAAGAAAGCAGGGCGCAGGTCTTGCAAACCTTATCGCTGCAACAGAAACAGAAGCATACATCCAAACCTACAAAAAGGATGGCACTGCAATGGACAAAACCAAGCTTGAGCTTGGCGATGACCCACAAAAGACAGGCGTATATACACTTAGCTTCGACGTTGTAAACTTTGGCTCAAGCGAGCTTTCATACGTTCTTGACGCGTCAGTTATGACCGAGGGCGTAAGCGACGTTTTAACTCACCAAGGTGAAACAACCGTTACCGAGGAGGGCTATCTCCTTGAGGGTGCTACCGTTGAATTTACAGTTTCAGGCGGCGGCAACAAGGTTGGTGACGAGGTTAGAGTTAATGCAAATTCAACCGCTAAGGTTACAGTAACCATCAAGCTTACCGAGGAGAACAAGAAATACCTTGACAAGTCATTTGAAAACGGTATGTACATCGAGGGCTTCGTTTCCCTTTACTCCAAGGCAGAAAACGGCGTTGACTTAAACGTTCCGTACCTTGCATTCTACGGCAACTGGGCACAAGCTCCACTCTTCGATATGGACTATTTCGAAACAAACCGTGACGAGCTTGACGACACAATCCCAACTCTTGACAAAACACTTCCCGATGCATATGCAACACGTCCTATCGGCGGTATCGAGGAGGACTACGTAAGCTATCTCGGCTCATACTACTTCGTTCAAAACCCAAGCGACAGAATTATTGCGGCAAACCGTGACTACATCGCGCTTTCCAATATGAACGGCACAATTCACTCAATCAGATTTATCTGGATGGGTATGCTCCGTAACGCGAGCGAAATTAAGGTTACAATCACCGACTCAACAACGGGTGAGCTTGTTTACGAAACCGTTGAAAAGCTCGTTCGTAAATCCTACGGCGACGGTGGCTCATACCTTTACCCTGCAAACGTTGACGTTGAGTTCGACGTTAGCGAGCACAACCTCAAGAACAACACCGAATATTACGTAAAGTGCGTCGGCTTGCTCGACTATGAAAACGACGGCCTTGAGGACAACTTAAATAACACGTTTGAATTCCCATTCGTAACAGACTTCGAGGCACCAACCTTGACCGACTGTGAATTTTACACAGAGTACGACAAGGAGCTTGAGCGCGACCGTCTTTACGTAAGAATGGCAATTTACGATAACCACTATTCAATGGCGGCTCAGCTCGGCTACGTTGACAAAGCAAGCTACGAGTTTGTTTCCTTCAGCCAATATATGACACCTATCTACTCAATAAAGAACGGTATTTCATATGTTGAATACGAGCTTACAGATCACATCTATGCAATTAAGAATAACGCGGCAAATCCAAATTCAATCGTTGCCGCAACGTACGACTATGCACTTAACGATGCAACGTACGAAATCGACCTCCCCGATGCATACACCGACTTCTACTTTGAGGAGCCAAGCGTAACCCTCAGCCCTAACGAGCTTTATAACATTAAGCCGCTCATCCGTCCCGGCACTGAGTGGGGCGAGCTTCTTACATACTTCTCAACCAACCAAAAGGTTGTAAGAGTTGTAAACAACAAGTTGGTTGCAGTTGCTCCGGGTAAGGCACTTATCTGGGCACAGGACCCTGAAACAGGCAAGCAAACATCATTCGCGGTTACAGTTCTTTCCGAGGATGACGAGGGCTTTGAATACTTCGATAAGCCCGTTGCCGACAGCTTTGTTTTGACCGGCTACGATACGTTAAGAGCTTACTATATGATAGACAGCTCCGACCGTGACATCGGTGCAGACGGCGACAAGCGCGTATTCTCAAACGGCAACTACTTCCTCTCAATGTACCCATCCGAATCCGTTCAGCTTAAGTATAAGCTCGACGCGTATTTCGACGGCACAACGGTAGAATTTGAAACAAACGACGATAGCATTGTAAAAGTTGACAGAAACGGCGTTATCGTTGCAGAGGCAGAGGGCTTCTCCTCAGTAACGGTTAGAGTATTGCTCGACGGAAAGAGCACCTACTACTCACAAACAGTTCAAATTGAGGTTAAGGACCCATTCGTTACACAGTCACCTAACCTAACGCACTACTACGGTAAGGGCGGCATCGTTGAAATTCCTGAGGAGCTCTTGCTCGTTGAAATCGGTCAGTTTGCATTCTCAAACTACGAATACGTTCCAAAGGAGCCATGGGAGCTTGATCCTGACGATCCAAGCACATCAAAGCCATGGTTCATCGGTGACAACACAATTACAAAGGTTATAATCCCTGAGGGCGTTAAGAAGATTAATTCATACGCGTTTGCAAATCTTACCGCACTCGAGGCAGTTGTCCTTCCATCAACCCTTGAGGCAATTGAGTACGGCGCATTCTACGGCTGCTCAAAGCTTTCTAAGGTAGAGGGACTTGAATACGTTCAGCTCATCAACAAGGAAGCATTCGACGGATGTAACCTTAAGGGCACAATCTCACTTGATAACGCTTGCGCTATCGGTGACTACGCGTTTGCAAACAACGGTCAGCTCGTTGATACAAACGGCGACGGCACACCCGATACAAGAACCTGCAATCTTGAGGAAATTATCCTTCCTGAAAAGCTTCAGTCAATCGGCGCATACGCGTTCTACGGCAACACATCACTCAAAACAGTAACGGTTAAGGCAGAGAAGGTTAAGTACGGTCCGTACGTATTCTCGGGCTGTCGTGCACTTGAGTCAATCACAATCAATGCAGACGTTATCCCTGAGGGCGCGTTCTACGGATGTACAAATCTTACCGACGTTACAATTGGTAAGGACGTTAACACAATAGGCGCGGTTGCATTTGCAAGAACAGTAATTTCAGAGCTTAAGATTGATAGCGAAAATACTTCATATAAGCTTTCAAGCGACGGCAAGTACGTTCTTTCAATGGACGGCACAACACTTGTTATGGTTGCTCCAACCGTATCAGGCGTGTTCACCTTGAACGATCCAAACGTAACTACAATAGGCACAGGCGCATTTGCATACACATCAAAGATTACCGAGGTTAATATTCCAAGCGTAACGGTAGTTGAGGACAATGCATTTGAAAGCTGCACCTCACTTAAAAAGGTAAATCTCGGTACACTTGAAAAGATTGGCAAATATGCATTCTTCAAGACCTCAATCAACGAATTACCTACATTAAATAATATAAAAGAAATCGGCGCATATGCATTTGCATACACTGACCTCACCACCGTGGAAATTCCTGCGGGCATGAAGGTTGGCGAGGGTGCATTCTGCGAGTGCAAGTATCTTGAAACAGTCGTTATCGGCGATGGCGCTGAGCTCGGCATGGGCGCGTTTATGCTCTCAAGAGGCGAGAATAGCGAGCTTGTTCGTGACGAAACAGTAACAGACAAAAAGCTATACTACTACAAGTATTTATCAAGCTTGACTGACCTTACTCTCGGCGACGGCGTTAAGGTTGGCGAAAGCGCATTTATGGGCGCGGCTGCACTTGAAACAGTTAAGATGGGTGATGGAATCATCCTTGGCCCACAAGCGTTCTACAGCGCTTGCAGCTTGAAGGAAATTGACCTCTCAGGCGTTATCTCAATCGGCAACGGCGCATTCGGCGGTGACATCCTTTATACTTATACGGATGCAAACGGAAACTCCATGTTAATCGAGGACAACTACTACGTTTACCGCTACTACACACCAAAGTTTGAAAAGATTGACCTTTCATCACTTAAGTACCTCGGTGCTGAAGCATTTATAAACTGTCTTGAGCTCAAGGAGGTAACTCTTGGTGACTCACTTAAGGAAATTTCAGACCACGCGTTTGAAAACTGCAAGAAGCTCACCCTTATCAACCTTGAAAACGTTGAGGTTATCGGCGTTCAAGCATTTGCTGAGGCAAACCTTATCACAGTTGATTTAAGTGATGCAATCTACGTTGACAAGTACGCATTTGTAAACAACCACAACCTCATTTCGGTTACCTTGAATAGCGAGGGCACCGACGTTGGAGAGGGCGCGTTTGCTTACTGTGAGGGTCTTGGCAAGGTAGAAAACCTTGAATTCTCAGAAAAAATCGATGCTTATGCATTTGCTTATGCAGGACTTAACAAGGCAGACCTTTCAGGTGCTGTTGAAATCGGCGACTTTGCCTTTATGAAGGAAAACGTAACTGATTTTGAGGTTAAGCTCAGCGAAAAGCTCACAGTCCTTGGCGATAACCCATTTGCAATGTGTGTAATCGCTCCTTTCTCAGTAGAAGTAACTGAGGAATTTAACGGTGTAACCTATACTGAAACGGTATATACCTACGATATAAGCGAAACCGTAAAGGTAATCAACGGCTCACTTTATTCAGTAGTTCCAAACGGCTACGAGCTTATCACCTTCTGTGATATGGACGAAAGAATGGTAGACGTGGCTGAGGGCACTGTAAGAATCACCGCTATGGCATTTGCAGGAAGCGACGTGGTTAGAGTAACACTTCCACACTCACTCGATGCAATAGGTCACAAGGCGTTCTTTGAATGTAACGAGCTTGTATCCGTTGTCTTCAAGAGCTACGAAGCACCTATTCTCGAGGAAGAATTTGACAACACGTATTACGAATCGTTTGAAAATCTCCCTGCAACAGGTGATTACGAGTTTACCGACTACGAGGGTAACGTAATTATCTATTCGGGTCTTGGCATCGTTCCTTACTATATGTGGAACGTTTCCGACGGTAAATATTCAAACGCTTACTACGGTGCAAACTTTGTAAACCGTATAGGCCACGGCAACCCCGAGCTTATTATGGTTAGACCTTCAAACGGTCAGTATTACGACACCTTTATTTATTCACAATATTTCACAATGGTTGTTGACGGCGCAGTTGCAATGGATGACATCACCCTTGAAGCAATCGAGGCAATCAACTCACTTCCCGAAAAGGTTCAGCTTTCACACGAAGCACTCGTTATCGCGGCAAGAGAGGCATATAACAAGATTGCAACAAAGGAACAGCAAGCGCTTGTAACCAACTACTCCTCACTCGTTTCTGCAGAAAACAGAATTTTGGCACTTAAGAGCCAGAATATGACTCCTGAAACACCAAACGAGCCGGACGACAACATCCCTGACTGTGACGTTGACGTTGAGGATAAGTCAAACCGCGGCTACGTAATTGCAATAGTTGCTCTTTCCATTACAACCGCAGTTAACCTCCTTGCATTCTGCGTGGCAGTTGCATTTATCGCACTTTTAGTTGTTAAGGGCATTTTCAAAAAGAGCGAATCAAGTGAAGCACCTCAAAGCACCGAAGGCGGCGAGCAAGCCACAGAAGAGGCAACAGAGGAAATCACAGAAGAGGCAGCCGAGGAAATTACCGATGAAGCTGCAACAGAGGAAGCAACCGAAAAGGAAGCAACCGAAGAAGACTCCGAGGAAAAATAAATAAGGACAGTAATTTTATGCTACGCTAAGCGCCAACGGGCGCTTGGCATAGCAAAGAAAAAGAGGAAACAATGAACAAGAAAATTAAAATTTTAATTATCGCTTGTCTAATCCTTCTTGTTAGCTTGGTATTCGTTGCTTGTACAGGCAACGGCGTGTACGGTGAGTACGATAAGTCGGGCTACAACATAACGGTTAAATACGATGCAAACGGAAGCTATTTCGGTAACGCAGGTCAGCTTTACGTTACCGACACTTACAGCCAAGAGAGCTTGAAGGTAAATAAGGACGGTAAGCTTGAATTACCGCTTATTGACCCTGAGGACTCAGTGCGCGGTAAGGCGAATGCACAGGAAATTGCGCGTTCTGCTATGCCCGGCTACTCATTTGCCGGCTGGTACTCTGAAAGAACAGAGAAAACGGATGAACAAGGAAACGTAGTTAAGGACGACAAGGGAAACACGGTTTATATTTACAGCGGTAAATGGAGCTTTGACGGCAAATACTTGCTTGATGCAAAGGATTACACGGCAAGTGAGCCCGCAATTACGTTCTATGCCGCTTGGGTAAGAAATCCGTCAGTTGAAATTTACGATGGCGAAAATCTTGTTGCAACATACGAGATTAAAAACCCGATGCTCGGTAAAAACAGCATCATCTCCGCCCCATATCTTGACTTAAAGAAGGGCGAATACAACTTTGGCACGCTCAAGGACGCTGTTTCAGCGGGCACTGCAGGCAAGTACGCTTGGACAGAAAGATTTGTTAACGAAGACGGAACGCTAACAAGCTTCTTTGAGGGTCTTTACCTTGACCCCGAATTCAACAACAAAATCGATAGCGAGCAAAAGCACACCTACACCTACGCTGAAGCAACTGCATCAATTGATAACCTTAAAATGAAGCTTTATATTAAATATGAGGAAGTTTCGGGCGAATGGTACAGAATTTATTCTGCAAAGCAGCTTGTAAACAACGCTAAGGTGGACGGCAATTACGAAATTATGGCTGATCTTCAGTTTGAGGCACTCACCCCATGGCCACGTGTGTTCACAAACAACGATTTCAGCGGCACAATTCAAGGAAATAACTTCAAAATTTCCGGCGTAAGCATTGAAAGCAATTCAAACTCACAGTATTTCGGTATGTTCAAGTCAATTTCAAAGGACGCTAAAATCGAAAACGTAACGTTTGACGGTGCGACTGCAACCATTACAAAGTCTGTATTTATCAAGCCGGGCGCAAGATATGCACTTTTCGCCGCAGCGATTGAGGAAGGATGCAGCTTTACAAACGTAGAATTTACAAATGCTACACTCAAAATCGCAGCCGCTGCTTATGCAATGGTAACCGCTGATTATGAGGTTGGTCTTATTTGTGCAGACGGCTATCACGACGGCCTTGGCATTTCACTTGACGGCTTTAGCTTTGAGGTGGTGACAAGCGAGCTTGATAACCAAACGCTTGTAATTACTCAAAACGGCAACAGCTTAGAGCTTGTCTTTGAAGCGAAGCCGCAGGAATAATTCGTTTATTAAAATTTCATACATATAAAAGGAGAAAACAAAATGAAAAAGAGAATTTTAGCACTTATGCTTTGTGTGGCAATGTGCTTAAGCACAGTTGTGTTGTTCTCAAGCTGTGGAGGTAATAGCGGAAACGGCGGAGGAACAACAAAGCCCGACGCGTTCGTTATTATGTCTGACGACTTCGACGGCAACTTCAACCCATTCTTCTCAACAACAGCAGCAGACGGTACGATAGTATCGATGACACAAATCGGCATGCTTTCATCACAGTATGTTGACGGCGTTGTAAAGGTTGCTTACGGTGAAGACCATGCAACAGTAGCAAAGGACTTTGAAATTTCAGAGTACGACGCAGTAAAGGACGAAACAGTTTACACCTTCGTTCTTAAGAACGGAATTAAGTATTCCGACGGACACCCACTCACAATGGAGGACGTTTTATTCAACCTCTACGTATATCTTGACCCTGCATACACGGGCTCAGCAACAATCTACTCAACAAAGATTAAGGGCCTTGAGGAGTACAAGACTCAGCAAAAGACATCAGGCAATGCAAGCCAAGATGAAATTATCACACAAGAGGCAGGCGTGCGCGCTCAAGCCCGTATCAACGAGCTTATCAACCTCTTTACCTCAATCGGTAAGACCTCAAATGCAGGTCAGTATGAAACTACCTATGAGGATATGAAAAATGCAATCCTTAATAAGAAGCTCTCAAGCGGTTATCTCAGCGCAGTTTCAGGTGAAAACATCACATCCGAAAAGCTTCTTGAGGACTACGAATACGCACTTAAGCTCTTCAAGGAGGAGCTCGGCGACGACTACGTTGCTGCTCAAAGCGCATATTCAGACACAGACCCATACAAGACAAACCCACTCTTAAAGGACGACAAGAGCACTGAAGCTGACGACATCGCTCGCTTCATGTACCACGAGGGCTTCGTTAAGATTGAATGGGGCAAAAAGATTGTAAACGGCAAGCAAACAGACGACAAGAGCGTAATTGTTTCCGCAACTCCACAATACAACCAAGACGTTGTTAACTCAAAGGAAGCGGCAATCGACTACGTTTACAACTCAAAGATTAATACAGAGCTTCACATTATTCTCTCAGCATGGGCAACAGCTGCTCAGCTTATGACAGAATATACAGCTGAGGCAAAGGGCGTTATTCTTGACGAAAAGAAGAATGACGACGGCACACTTGTTTACGACCACATCGAGGGTATCGTATCACTTGGCCACAACACAGAAATGACAGAAATTACCGTTAACGGTACAACATATAAAATCGCACAAGAGCACAACAGCGACGGCACACCTGTAAATGCAGATGAGTACGACGTGCTCCAAATCACAATCGACGGACAAGACCCTAAGGCACAATGGAACTTCTCATTCGCAGTTGCTCCACAGCACTACTACGGTGACTCCGCATACGCAGTTGACATCGAAAACCACAAGTTCGGCGTTGACTACGGTAAATTCAGCTTTATGCAAAACGTAATTCAAAAGTCTGCAAAGACAACTGTTCCTATGGGCGCAGGTGCTTATAAGGCAACAAACCGTGCAAACGGTGATAACCCGGCAGGCGTTGACTTCCTTGCAAACAACGTTGTTTACTTCAAGAGAAACGACTACTTTGAAACAGTAGGCACAGGCATTGAAAACGCAAAGATTGAAAAGGTTCGTTATCAAGCACTTCCTGCAGCTGACGCTATTTCACTTCTTGAAAGCGGCTCAGTTCACTACATCTCACCACAGCTCACCCAAGAAAACTACGATAAGCTCGAGGGCTTAAAGAACGCAGGCGGACACGAGTACATCCTTGAGGACCAGCTCGGCTACGGTTACGTTGGTATCAACGCATCAAAGATTCAAGACAGAGAAATCCGTCAAGCAATTATGTGTGCAATGAACACAGCAACATCACTTAACTACTACCGTCCGGGTACTGCAAGCCAAATCTTCTGGACAATGTCAACAGTAAGCTGGGCATATCCAAGAAACGAGGACGGCTCACTTGACAACGATAACGGTAAGGACTACCCATACGTTGGTAACTGGGCAGTTGACCTTGACGGCAACGGCATTTACGACGGTGAGGACGCTGCAAGAACAAAGATTCAAGACCTTATGCAGCAAGCAGGCGCATCCGCAGGTGACTCACGTCTTAAGATCGAATTCACAATCGCAGGCGCATCAACAGACCACCCAACCTTCCAAACCTTTATCGACGCTGCTAAGCTTCTTAACGATATGGGCTGGAGCGTAACGGTTGTTCCTGATGCAACAGCACTTACAAAGCTTTCAACAGGCGGCTTGGCTGTTTGGGCAGCTGCTTGGGGCTCAACACTTGACCCTGATATGTATCAGGTTTACCACAAGAACTCAACTGCATCAAGTACAAGAGCTTGGGGTTATTCACACCTTAAGACAAACGGTACAGCAGAGGAAAAGGCAATCTTGAACGCACTCAGCGAAAAGATTGACGAAGCAAGAGAAACTCTTGACCAAGAGGAGCGCGCGCGTATTTATAAGGAAGCAATGGGCTATCTCCTTGACCTTGCAATCGAGCTCCCTGTATATCAAAGAAGCGTAGTTTACGCATACAATTCAGACATCATCGACTCAAGTTCACTCCCCGAGAATTCAAATCCATACTCCTCGCCGCTTGACAGAATTTGGGAAGTTGAATTTAAAGACTAATTTGGAGTGATACAATGTTCAAATATATACTAAAAAGAGTAGGACTCTCAGTTCTAATATTAGTAGCTGTATCTCTTATCATTTACTTTTTAGTTCGTTTAATGCCAATAGACTTCGTTGCCTCAAATGCGGGTATGAACTCCGAGCCCGAAACCTTGGAAAAAATCCGTGAGCAGCTCGGTCTTAGCGATAATAGCTTCCTTGGAATTATAAAGGGCTACTTTTCTTGGCTCGGCAAGCTCTTTGAGTTTGAAAACGGATTTATCACGTTAGGTAAGTCCTTTGACGGTCAAAAGCCCGTATCACAAATAATTCTTCAAGGACTTCCAACCTCATTCGTCGTTGCATTCGTTGCTACGATATTCGAGTTTTTGATTGCAATTCCTCTCGGAATTACAGCGGCAACTCACCAATATTCCGTACGCGACTACGTAATTACAGTTCTTGTAATGATAGGTATTTCACTTCCATCCTTCTTCTTCGGAAACGTGTTCAAGGCAATCTTTGCCGACCTTCTCGGTTGGTTCCCAATCTCGGGCGGCACGGACGCGACGCAAAACACGGAGGGAGTTATAAGAGACATTATCAGTAACTTTAAGTATTACGTTTTGCCGATATTCACAATTACGATACTCAGCTTGGGCGGCAGAATGAGAATGACCAGAACTAATATGCTTGAGGTGCTTAACTCCGACTATATTCGTACAGCCAGAGCAAAGGGCCTTAAGGAAAGTAAGGTAATATACAAGCACGCATTCAGAAACACACTAATTCCACTCGTTACAACACTTGCAGGACTTATTCCGTCACTTTTCTCAGGTGCTATCATCACAGAAAAGATTTTCGGTCTTGACGGTATCGGTACTACGGCACTTTCCTTGACAAACAAGGGCGATATTCCGTTTATAATGGGATATAATATGTTCCTTGCCGTTTTGGCAATTCTCGGAATTTTGCTCTCCGACATTATGTATGCAATCGTTGACCCACGAGTTAAGCTTGAGTAAGGAGGACTTTATGACAGAAGAAATCAAAAATGAAATCCTTCCCTCAAACGAAGAATTAAAAGAAAATAACGACACAACCTTGGCCGCACCTGCGGCTGAGGATGTGCCGCTTGACAAAAACGTCAAGCTTATGTCCCCAACAAGAATGGTTGTTCGCCGTTTCTTCCGTTCAAAGCTCAGCGTTATAGGACTTATAATGGTAGTAGGACTTTTCCTATTCTCCTTCGTTGGCCCTTGGATTTATCATATCATTGTGCCTGCAGAGGGCGTAATGGGTAATACCGCAGGTCGCGGCTGGCAGCAGGATGAGAAGGACGAAAGCGGTAAAATCGAATATACCACAAACGAGTATAAGATTATCGTTGACGGTGAGGAAATAACAGTAAAGCAAACGCTTGAAAAGTATGAGAAGGACAGCACCTTGGCTAAGCCCTCTAAGCTTCACCCACTCGGCACCGATAAATCGGGCTACGACGTGCTTTCACGTCTTATGTACGGTGGACGCGTTTCACTTATCGTTTCATTCTTGGCAGTTGCAATTATCACCGCGCTCGGTGTAATCGCAGGTGGCTTGGCTGGATATTTTGGCGGCGTAATCGACAATATCATAATGCGTATATGCGATATTCTTATGTGCTTACCGGGCATTCCGATTCTTCTTATCGTCGGCGTGCTTCTTAACGGTTGGATTAGCGAGGGATATGCATTTATCTCGGGCGAAACGAGAATTTACTTCCTTATGATATTTATTTCCTGCATCTCATGGCCGGGCACAGCTCGTCTTGTAAGAGGTCAGATTCTCTCACTCCGTGAGCAGGAATATATGGTTGCGGCAGAGGCAATGGGTTACTCAACCTTTAGAAAAATCTTTAAGCACTTAATTCCAAACGTAATGCCACAGCTTATTGTTCAAATGACACTCAGCTTGGGCGGTATGATTATTTACGAATCAACGCTTTCATACCTCGGCTTCGGCGTAAAAGCGCCAAACACCGCTTGGGGTACAATCCTTAACCTCTTTGAGGAGGCAAACGGATTTGAGATAGCTATGGCAAACCCACTTATCTGGGTTCCTGCAGGACTTTGTATAGTAATCGCGGTTCTCGGCTTTAACTTTGTCGGTGACGGCTTGCGTGACGCGCTTGACCCGAAAGCAAGGAGGTAAGAAAAATGGCAGAAAAGAAAACAAATTCTTACCTTTCAGGCAAGGAAATTAAAGCAATCTCCAAGGCAAACGCCAAGGAAATGCGCCGCTTAGAAAAGTACAAAAACCGTAAAGCGGACGAAAGCGAATTTTTATCAACAATGAAGGACGAGAATAATATTCTCGAAATTGAAGACTTAAACACCTATTTCTTTACTGACCAAGGCGTTGTTAAGGCAGTTAACGGCGTTTCATTTAACGTTCCAAGAAACAAAACGGTTGGTATCGTAGGTGAGAGCGGATGTGGAAAGAGCGTAACAAGTATGTCAGTTATGCGCCTTTTGCAGGGCCCAACGGGACAAATTGTCTCGGGTGAAATCCGCTTCAACTCAAAGGACTACGTAAGAGGAATGAACGGCAAGCCGTTCGCCTTCAAGGTGCTCGATGAGGATAAAAAAGAAAAAATTGAGTACAGAGATGAGGAAAAGGTTTACGACATTGCAAAAATGCCGATAAACGAAATTCACCGTATCCGCGGTAAGCAAATCTCGATGATTTTCCAAGAGCCAATGACCTCACTCAATCCAATCTTTACAATAGGTCAACAGCTTGACGAGGTTACCTTTATCCACGTGCCCGATGCAACCAAGGAGCAGGCAAAGGCAAAATCCCTTGAAATGCTCAACCTTGTTGGAATTGCAATGCCCGAGCGCGTTTATAAGGCATACCCACACGAGCTCTCTGGCGGTATGCGTCAGCGTGTTATGATTTCAATGGCACTTGCTTGCAATCCGCGTCTTATTATCGCGGACGAGCCGACAACTGCACTTGACGTTACAATTCAAGCACAAATCCTTGACCTACTTAACGATCTTAAAACAAAAATCGACGGCTCAATTATGCTCATCACTCACGACCTTGGTATAGTTGCTGAAATGGCAGACTACGTTGTGGTTATGTACGCGGGCAAGGTTATTGAAAAGGGTACGGTAGGGGAGATTTTCCATAACCCCTTGCACCCATACACAAAGGGACTTCAAAAATCCAAGCCAACGCTTGATTCAAATGAGGAAAAGCTCTTTAATATCCCAGGTAACGTGCCAAACCCGATAAATATGCCAAAAACCTGCTATTTCAAGGAAAGATGCGGCGAGTGCATAGGCAAATGCTCGGGCGATTACCCGGGCATGGTACAGGTGAGCGACACTCACTTCGTTGCTTGTCACTTATATAATGATATGAAGGAGGGAAAATAAAATGGCTGAAGAAATCTTAGAAAACGGTCTTGAAAATCCCACCGAGGAAATATCAAACGAGGCAGAAAACGAAGCTGTGGTATATGACGACGCCGAGGAGGCAAGAAAATACCAAGAGAGAAAGCAAGCGGCTATTGAAGCGGACAAGAATAAGCCCTTTGATCCCGATGCAATTTTAGAGGTTAGACACTTAAGAAAGGCGTTCCCTCTTAAAAAGACTCTTGGAGGTAAGGTTCTTTCCGAGCTTGTTGCCGTTGACGATATCTCATTCACCCTTAAAAAGGGCGAAACACTTGGTATCGTTGGTGAAAGTGGATGCGGTAAAACCACAATGGGTAGAACCATTTTGAAGCTTCACCCATCAAACGGCGGTCAAATTATCTTTGACGGCAAGGATATTACAAATTACAAGTCAAGAGAAATGCGCGAAATCAGAAAGCAAATGCAGATAATTTTCCAAGACCCATATTCCTCGCTTCCACCGAGAAGCACCGTTGGCGGTATTCTTTCAGAGCCCGTTCAGGTTCACAAGATTGTGCCAAAATCAAAGGAAAAGGACTACGTTTTGGAGCTTATGGAAAAGTGCGGCCTTCGTGATTATTATTACGAAAGATACCCACACGAGTTCTCGGGCGGTCAGCGTCAAAGAATTTGTATAGCTAGAGCCCTTTCTGTAAATCCTAAGCTCGTTGTATGTGACGAGCCGGTTTCCGCACTTGACGTGTCAATTCAAGCGCAGATTATCAACCTTCTTAAGGATTTACAAGAAAAAATGGGTCTTACGTACCTCTTTATCTCACACGACCTTTCCGTTGTTAAGTACATTTCCGACAAAATTGGCGTAATGTACCTTGGCGCGATGATGGAGTTCGGTAAAAAAGAGGATATCTTCGGAAACCCATTACACCCATACACAAAGGCGCTTTTCTCGGCAATTCCTAACCCGAATCCCGACGTAAAAATGAAGCGCATTGTGCTTGCAGACGATATTCCGTCACCTGTAAACCCACCAAAGGGCTGCCGTTTCCATACGCGTTGCCCATACGCAAAGGAGATTTGCAAGCACGTTGTTCCTGAGTATAAGGAGCACGAGCCGGGTCACTTTGCAGCATGCCACTTATTAAACGAAGAAAACTGATTCCACACAAAATCAGTTGACTGAGCGTAATTACGCTTATCTAAGGAAAGAGAGAAAAATGAGCGATAAGAAGAAAAAGAAAAAGGAAAAGGTAAAATATATTGACGATGGCAGAACCATTGCCGATATGTCCGCGTTTTCTAAGGGAAAATCAAAAAAGGACGGCTTTGTTACGCCGCCAAGCACCTTCAAGGATAGATGGAACACCTATTGGTCAGCTGTAAAAAGCATGCTTGTTCCTATGTTTATCACCTTGGGTATTTTAACCGTTATTTTCTTCCTTGCTTACGTTTTCCTCGGTGGCTTCGCACAATAATCTTTTACATTTTGTTAATTCTAAAAATAAAACCGTGCTTCATCTCGAAGCACGGTTTTTTTATGTAATATTTTAAATTTCCTCAAGCGATAAAACGGTTAAGCACTTGCCCTCAACCGTAAATTTCACCTCGTATTTGTCGAAGGGGAATCCAAAAACACGCGAGGGCGTGTCGATATAAGAGGGGCGTGGGTCGTTTTTTAATGCATCGACAAGACACTCGTAAAGCTCACAAGGCAGCTTTTCCTTCACCTCGTTCGGCACACTCACCTCAAGCATAAAATCTCCAAGCGTGTCGGTAAAGCCACCGCGCGCCTCGGGCACAGAGTCAGCGAAGGGGAGATACGGCTTTATATCGTAAACGGGTGTGCCGTCCATCATGTCAGCACCCGAAAGCTTTAACACGTGTCCGTATTTCGGGTCCTTTTCAATCCTCTCAAGCTTCAAAACAGACAAGCCAAGGGAGTTAGGACGGAAGGGAGAGCGTGAGGCAAAAACTCCAACACGTTGATTTCCCCCTAAGCGAGGTGGGCGCACCGTTGGTGAAAACTTTTCGTATTTTGCTTCTGAAAATCCCCATATCACCCAAACGTGGGAGTAGCCCGTAAGTCCTGTGAGCGCCTCGGGCACACGGTATTCCTCGTTAAAAATCAACGTGGCAGGGGAGCTTTTTGAAACTCCGCTTTGCCTTGGCACACCAAATTTCGTTGGAAACGCTGTTTTTAAGTAGCCAATTTCCTTAATTTCCATATTTACCTCTTAATTCTATTCCTGTTAGCCGTATGCACAAATGTGCTAAATTTAGACACATCCCCCACAAAAAATGCTTTCAAGACACAAAAAATCCTAATCTATAAATTATTTATGCATCATACCGGGGAGCACAGTGTCCTCTTGTCTGTCCTTTGGCATTTTCTTTTCGTCAAGCACGGTTGCAGGCAAAATAGACGCCTTACCGTAGGTGTCCTTAATATCGTTTATAACCGAGCCAAGCCGCTTGCGCTTGTCCTCTTTTTCGTAGTCAAAAAACATATCGTGCTGCACGGGCGCTTCCTCACCCTCAAGTGAAATGGCGGTGACCGTAATTGCGCGCACCTTGTATCGCCAATCGTAATTTTTGTCAAGAAGCGAAATTGCCTCTTTTGCAATTTGCGCCTCATCCTGTGTAGGAAATTCAAGCTTTACCTGGTACGAATAATTCAAAAAATGCTCGTCCCTGACACCAAGTGAAACGCCGCCTGCCCAAAGCTTTTCCTTGCGCAGCTTGTAGCCAATGTCAAGCGAAAGCGACACGATAACCTTGCTTGCCTCGTCAGTGTTTTCAAGATTTTCACGGCAGGTTATCCCGTGGCCAACCGATTTTGGCGGAGTGTAGGTGTCCTTGTGCGCCACGCGCGAGGTGTCAAGTCCGTTTGCGTAATGCCAAAGCGCCTCGCCGTTTTTGCCAAGACGTCTAATAATCATATCAATCGGCGCGCGTGCAAGTGCCCCAATTGTTGAAATTCCCATTGAATGAAGCTCCTTTGTCGTTTGCCTTCCGCAATAAAGAAGCTCCGAAACGGGTAAATCCCAAATCTTTTCATTAAAATTTTCGCGTGTTATAACCGTTGTCGCATCGGGCTTTTTTAAGTCAGAGCCAAGCTTTGCAAAAACCTTGTTAAAGGAAACGCCCACGCTTACCGTGAGCCCAAGCTCCTCCTTAACCGCCTTTCGTATCTCCTCGGCAATTATGAAGCCGTTTTCGCCACAGTCCGTGACGTCAAGCCAACACTCGTCAAGTCCAAACGGCTCAACGTAGTCAGTGTATCGCTCGTAAATTTTGTGAAGCAGCTTTGAAAACTTAGAGTAATATTCAAAATGCGGCGGCACAATGATTATATCGGGGCATCGGTTTCTTGCCTCCCAAAGCGGCATTCCCGTCTTTACCCCTGCTTGCTTTGCAAGCTCGCTTTTTGCAAGAATAATGCCGTGTCGGTCCTCTTCATGTCCGCCAACCGCAACGGCTTTGCCGCGCAATTCGGGATTTAAGACCATTTCGCACGAGGCGTAAAAGCAGTTTGCATCGCTGTGCAAAATAACTCTGTCCTTCATCTGCGCCTCGTTTCTTTCACGGAAAACCATTTACCCGTGTCCTCTTCAAAATAAATTTTCTTCGTCTCACCCGCAACCAAAACGGTAAATTCTATCGGCGCAATTGAGCCAACGGCCAAAGGCGCGTGCTTCTTTTGGTCAAGAATTTTATCAATTTGAAATTTTCCGCCCTCGCATATAATAAGCACGGGCAGAATTTTGCCGTCCTGACGGTAAACAACACCGACAGAAAGCGGCATGCGTGTGAATTTTGCCATTATAATGATTTAATAACCTTGACCGCCACGCCTTGAATTTCGCAGCTATCAACGATTATATCCTCCATCGAGGAGTTTTCGGGGTGAAGGCGAATTTTCTTAATTGCAGGGTCAGGCATATAGCGCTTAAGTGTGCTTTGTCCCTCTGCCAATGCAACGACAATATCACCATGACGCGCTGTGTTTTGTTGCTTAATGATAATCATATCGCCGTCGTCAATTCCTGCCTCAATCATAGATTCGCCCGAGGCGGTAAGAATGAAGAATTTACCCTTGCCAACGAAGGACTCTGGAAGCTTAACGTAGCCCTCGATATATTCCTCCTTCTCGTCAAGCGGACCGCAGGGAATACGTCCAAGCTTAGCAACGGTAACCATATTTCTCTCGGTTTTCGTAATATACGGCGTTTCAATTCCGTCCTCTGTACGTGTGATAATTCCAACGCGCTCCATAATTTCAATATATCTTTGCACCGTGCTTTTGCTAATTCCCGTCAAAGCGGAAATTTCGCGCAACGACGGCGAGCGCGTAAAATCGTCAAAATAATTCTCCACACATCTCTTTATTGCAATAATTGTATCAGCACTAACGTTTCTCATAATATTTCTCCTCGCAAATCGAATTTTCCTAAAATGGGACACATTTTGCAGAAATTTGGTACAAAACCTATCATATTTCGGGACATCTTGTCCCATTAAGTATAGCATTAAGTCCCACAAAAGTCAATACCTAAAACGAAAAAACCAACAATTGTCAAATTTTTCAGACATCAAACGTATATTTTGCCGCACATAAAAAAGAAAACAGGCAAGCGCCTGTTTTCTAAATAAAATGTAAACGAAATTTTGGCGAACAGATAGAGAGCAGAAAACGGTTATGCCTCTATGTGTTTGTCAACTATATTTTGAAAACTTTATCAACAGGCACAGACAATACAACCCCCTGCGCCTCGCTCTTAAGTCCAAACTCGCTGTTTACGTCCTCAAGGATTTGATTTCTTATGCTTTCAGCCGCCAAAATGGCAACGATTTCCTTTTCGTCCTCAAGCTTTACGTTTGCAAAGGCCTCAACAATGTCTGCCTCAGCGTGTCTTGCCTTGATAACTGTGCCGCCCGTTGCGCCCGCCTTCTTTGCAGTTTGCATAACGGCGTCGGTAAAGCCACGGTTAACAGATATTAAAATCAAGCTGTATTTGAATTCGCTTTGCATATTGTCCTCGCCTCCCTTTACGTAATCGTTACTGTTTTTCTTTATAATTTCTGCCGAAATACGGCTAAATGCGCTTGTTGGAATAACCATAAACAGACCTTGATAGCTGTGGCTTGCGCCGAGGTTTTTGTTAAGCGTTGCCGCAATGCGAAGTGCCGTTTTGTTTGTGGCAAAGCTGATAACAATATCCTTTTCACTGTTACCAAGACCGAGAATTTCCATCATTTCAGACGGAGCTGTGCCCTCGCCGACGCATTGGAAGTGCATCACAACGTCGTCCTCTTGAAGGGCTTTGATATAAGTGCCACCCTTGCCACGTCTGATTATGGCAAGCAGCATAACTATGCGTGAATCATCAGCCATTTTCGCTTACCTCCTCGTCGTAGTAGTAAATTCCATCGTCGATTTGCTCGATTTCCTTATGGATCTTCTTCATCTTCTTGTCCTGCTTAACCTTACCGATAAGACCGAGAACTTGAATTGTGATAAGCGGAGTCATAGCAATCATAGCAACGATACCGAAGGCATCTGTCATGATTTTGGATGAAAGATTTTCGCTTCCCGCATTAACCGCGGAGCAAGCGCCTATTGCAAACGGCAAAATAAACGTCGTCGCCATAGGACCTGAAGCAACTCCACCCGAGTCAAACGCGATACCCGTATAAATCGGGGGCACGAAGAACGTAATAACAAGCGGAATAATATAACCTATAATGAGTACGGGCAAGATAGGAAGCCCCGACAAAATACGTGTCATTGCAATTCCAACTGAAACGGCAACACCTATTGAGAGCGCCAAGCCGATTGATTTTTGCGAAATAGCACCGTTTGTAACCTCGGCAACCTGCTTTTTCAAGGTGTGCACCGCTGGCTCTGCCGCTACAACGAAGTAGCCAAGCACCATACCGATAGGTATAAGGAGCCATTTTGTGAACGCGCCGCCACCAAGCACCTCGCCGATAAGCTGTCCTGCAGGCATAAAGCCAATGTTTGCACCTGTTAAGAAAAGGACAAGTCCAACGTAGGTATAAATGAAGCCGACAGAAATTCTTAAAACCTGAAGCTTGTTAAAACGTCTGAAAATAAGCTGGAACACAAGGAACATCGCAACGATAGGAAGGAATGCAAGCGCAACCTCCTTTGCGTAAGTAAGAATGCCGTGTGCGGCAACGCTTGGATTGAAAAATTCCAAAAACGCGTCCTGCGTGGTGAAATTCATATAATCCTCGGGATTAAAGGGCGAATTTTTCACGTCCGGCTTTCTTATTAGACCAAGGATAAGAACTGACAAAATAGGACCAATGGAGCAGAGCGAAACAAGACCGAAGGAGTCATCCGCTGAGTGCTTATCCTTACGCATTGATGCAATACCTGCACCGAGCGCCATTATAAAAGGAACCGTGATTGGGCCCGTTGTAACTCCGCCCGAGTCAAACGCGGTTGGAATAAATTCAATTGAGCCGATTTTTCCGCCCGTTATGTAAGGCAACGTGGCAAGCACGAGCGCAACTCCGTAAAGCGGAACTAAAATATATGCAAGTGGAATTTTCTTTCTTGTTCTGATAAGGGCAAACGCCAAAAACGTACCAACGCCAAGTGCCACACAAAGCACAAGAAGCCATTTGTTGAAAAAGTCATTTGTGAAATTAAGATTGATTTTGTCGGCAAGCACCGTCAAGTCGGGCTCGGCAATAGTGATAAGAAATCCAACGAAGAAGCATACAAGAAGCGGAAGCAGCTTCTTTTTGCTTTGTCCTATCAAAATACCCATGCCGTCGCCAAGCGGCTGCATTGAAATGTTAGAGCCGATTGTAAAAATGCTCATTCCCGCTATAATCAAAATAGAGCCGAAAAGGAACATAACCATAACGCCCGGTAAAATAGGCGCGAGGGAAATGGTAAGCACCAAAACTATGGCACATATAGGCAAAACTGACGAAAGCGATTCCTTAAGCGAACCAAGAAGCAGTCTCATTTTTAATTTCCCTCCTTATTAAAATACATTAATAATATTATAGCAGAATGTCCCCATAAAAAGCAAGAGAAATATATGATAATTCGGACAAAAAAATTACTAAAAATTTAGCGTTTTAGAGGAATAAAGTTGACACATTCGATAAGGTGTGATATAATTATTTATATTTTTAATAACTTACGCAGGAGAACAGTAAAAAATGAGTGAAATGAACATAGTTTGCCTTGACCTTGAAGGCGTTTTAGTACCTGAAATTTGGATCGCGTTTGCAGAGGCAAGCGGAATTCCCGAGCTTAAAAGAACCACCCGTGACGAGCCCGATTATGATAAGCTTATGGCTTACCGTATCGCAATTTTGAAGGAGCACGGTCTTGGCCTCAAGGAAATTCAAGAAACAATTGCAAAAATTGAGCCAATGGCAGGCGCAAAGGAGTTTCTTGACAAGCTTCGCGCAAAAACACAGGTTATAATTATCAGCGATACGTTTACACAGTTTGCAAAGCCGCTTATGGAAAAGCTCGGCTGGCCTACAATTTTCTGCAACACCTTAAAGGTTGCGGAAAACGGCGAGATAGTTGGCTTTAAGATGAGAGTGGAGAAGTCAAAATACTCAACCGTTAAGGCGCTCCAATCCGTTGGCTTTGAAACAATTGCCGCAGGCGACAGCTATAACGACCTCGGTATGATTAACGCAAGCAAGGCGGGCTTCCTCTTTAAGAGCACAGAGCAAATCAAGAAGGATAACCCAAACCTCGGCGCGTTTGAAACATACGATGAGCTCTATAATGCAATCGTTGCCGCACTCTAAAAAACACAAAAACAGACACAGGGCAAGGCGTTTTGCCAAATTGCCAAAACGCAATGAAATAAATTCCTAAGGGAATTTGTGAAATGCACTTTGTGCGTGAAATTCGCATAGCGAGTGAAATGTGCAAAGGCACATAAAAATAAATAAAAACAGACACAGGGTCGACCCTGTGTCTGTTTTTTGTCCTAAAATCACGCATAAGCCACACCGATAAGCATCAGGGAGGAGGAAAAATGCGTGAATAGAGCGAGAGATAAAATACAACTTCACCTTGAGGAGAATGTGCGAGTGAAAAATAACTTTAGCGACACGCACAAACTAACGCGATAGGATTCAGGACGGAGGAAAAAAGTGCGAGGGGCGTCTCGTCGGCGTACTTGGTACGGCAGAGAAGTCACTCGTGATTAGAAATCACATAAAGAAAAGAGGTCGAAAAGACCTCTTAACCTTAAATTTAATTAGAATGGGAAAGTTGAATTTTGATTTTTGTGTGCTTGAATGGGTGGGAAGCACCCTTAGATGTGCTATTGTGATTTCGGTTTTACCCGTATCTGACATCCTATCTTTGAACTTCTTCCATTACGAAAGCTTCCAAAATATCGCCTTCCTTGATGTCGTTAAACTTCTCAAGTCCAACACCGCACTCATATCCGGCGGCAACCTCTTTTGCATCGTCCTTAAAGCGCTTGAGTGAAGCGATTTTGTCCTCGAAAATAACCACTCCGTCGCGCAAAATTCTGATTTGAGAGTTTCTTGTAATCTTGCCGTCCTGGATGTAACAGCCCGCAATTGTACCAACACCCGGAACGCGGATTGTCTGGCGCACCTCGGCGTGACCGTTAATAACCTCCTTGAAGGTAGGCGCAAGCATACCCTTCATAGCGGCTTCGATTTCCTCGATAATTTCGTAAATGATTCTGTGTGTTCTTATATCAACCTTTTGGCGCTCAGCTGAGTCAATCGCCTTCTTATCAGGACGTACGTTAAAGCCAACGATAATAGCGTTTGAAGCCGCAGCAAGCATAACGTCGTTTTCGGTAATACCGCCAACTGCTGTGTGGATAACGTTAATCTTAACCTCTTCGTTTGAAAGCTTAACGAGTGATGCCTTAACTGCCTCGCAGGAGCCACCAACGTCTGCCTTAATAATAATGTTGATTTCCTTAGCGCCGTCGCTGATTTGTGCAAAGAGGTCGTCCAAGCTAACCTTAGCGTTCGCCTTGAATTCTGCCTCCTTAGCTCTTTCACGTCTTTGCTCAGCAAGCTCTCTTGCCATTCTTTCGTCCTTAACCGCGTTGAATTCGTCACCTGCAAGCGGAACCTCGCTAAGACCTGTGATTTCAACAGGAACGGATGGACCTGCGGTTTTGAGCACCTTGCCGTTATGGTCAGTCATCGCTCTTACGTGACCAACAGCATTACCTGCGATTACAACGTCACCTGATTTAAGAGTACCGTTTTGAACAAGAAGCGTTGCAACAGGACCGCGTCCCTTGTCAAGCTTCGCCTCGATAACAAGACCCTTAGCCAAGCGGTCAGGATTTGCCTTAAGCTCCTTAACCTCAGCGATAAGAAGCACGCTTTCAAGAAGGTCGTCAATACCCATCTTTGTGTGTGCGGAAACAGGAATACACATAACGTCGCCGCCCCATTCCTCGGGAACTAAGTCGTACTGTGTAAGCTCTTGCTTAATATTGTCGGGATTAGCTGTTGGCTTATCCATTTTGTTAATTGCAACAACGATATCAACGCCTGCAGCTTTTGCGTGGTTGATTGCCTCAACCGTCTGTGGCATGATTCCGTCGTCTGCGGCAACAACGATAATTGCAATATCAGTTGCCATAGCACCGCGAAGTCGCATTGCGGTAAACGCCGCGTGACCCGGGGTGTCAAGGAATGTTAAATCCTTGCCGTTGATGTTAACACGGTAAGCACCGATATGCTGTGTAATACCGCCTGCTTCGCCCGTTGTAACGTTTGAGTGTCTTATCGCGTCGAGAAGTGAGGTTTTACCGTGGTCAACGTGACCCATAACACAAACAACAGGAGCGCGCTCGATAAGTGATTCGGGAGCATCCTCCTCGTCCTCGAAAAGCTTCTCCTCAATTGTAACCACAACCTCCTTAGTTACCTTAACGCCAAGCTCGTCAGCGATAAGATAAGCGGTATCGTAGTCAACAACCTCGTTTACAGTTGCCATAACTCCCATCATAAAGAGCTTTTTAACAACCTCGTTTGCATTAACCTTCAAGCGGGAAGCAAGCTCACCAACGGAAATTTCATCAGGCACGGTGATTGAAAGCTGAGTGTTCTTCGCCTTTTCAAATACCTCGCGCTTGATTTTTTCCATCGCCAAGCGCTCCTTGTCCTTCTTCGCATTTGCATCCTTGTTGTTTTGCTTTTTAAGCTTTTGCTTAGAAGTGCCCTGTGAGCCGTAATGGCCGTAGCTTGACTCGTATGAATCGTTCTTCTCGTCGTACTTAGAAAGGTCAACGTTTGATGTTCTTGTGTCAACAACACGTGTTGCACCTGTCTTTGTCTTAATTTCAATTACGTTAGATTCGGGCTTCTTTACCTTTGGTGTTACGTTGTAGCGCTTTTCGCCGCCGTCCTTATCAAAGGAATTAAATCCACCCTTGTTAAAGCCATCCTTGTTAAAGGGTCTATCGTTCTTTTGGAAGCCATCCTTGTTGAACGGTCTGTCACTCTTTTGGAAGCCGTCCTTGTTAAATGGCTTATCACCCTTGTTGAAGCCGTCCTTATTAAACGGTCTGTCATTCTTTTGGAAGCCGTCCTTGTTAAAGGGTCTGTCGTTCTTTTGGAAGCCGTCCTTGTTAAACTGTGGACGGTCGTTGAACTGTGGACGCTCACCGCGGTTTTCTTGCTTTTCAAACGGCTTTCTTGTGTCCGCTTGCTTGAATTCGCCCTTGGCTTCAACCTTTGGCTGTGGCTTAGCTTCGGTTTTCGGTGCTTCCTTAACCTCTGGCTTCTTTTCAACCTTAACCTCTGGCTTTGGTGCTTCCTTAGCTTCAACCTTAACTTCTGCCTTGGCTTCAACCTTTGGCTGTGGCTTAGCTTCGGTCTTTGGTGCTTCCTTAACCTCGGGCTTCTTTTCAACCTTAACCTCTGCCTTTGGTGCTTCCTTCACCTCTGCCTTTGGTTCAACCTTAGCTTCAACCTTCTTTTCCGCCTTTTTCTTTGCGCCCTTGATTGTAGCATCGCCATTAAAATATGAATCAATGCCGCTGAATTGACGGCTAAGAGTATATTTGTTTAAGAAAACAGCAATCTCACCGTCCTCGATGTTGCCGCTTTGTTGCTTTGTTCCAAGACCGTAGCTTGCGCAAAGGTCGCAAGCTTCCTTTATATCAAGACCTAAGTCCTTTGCAAAATCCTTAATTCGTGCCATAAATTATACCTCATTTCATTGAGAGTCCTTGACGGAAGCTGCAATAAGCGATTTAAGCTCACTTGCAAAATTCACGTCAGCTATGCCAAGGGTACAAATGCTGCCCGTTTTTCCTATCGCACTTGAAACAGCGCTCGAATCAAACTCTGTTTTAAGACATTCAACACCGTAGAAGCGACATTTGTCAGTAACCTTCTTTTCAGTGTTTTGGGATGCGTCGCTTGTATAGATAACAAGGTATGTTTTTTTACTTGGGAGTGATTTTGTCACCAAGTCCGTCCCTGTTATCAGCTTGCCCGCGCGGCGGCAAAGCCCCAGCATAAATAAAAATTTATTGTTCATTAGCCAAAAGCTCCTTTTCAAGCTCTAAAATTACACACTCGGGAATTTCGATTTCGAGGTTGTTTTGAATTCTTTTTGACTTAAGTGCTTTCTTTAGGCAAGCGCTGTTCTTACAAATATATGCGCCCCTGCCCGATTTTTTGCCACTCAAATCAAGTATAACCTCGTCCTCGGGTGTTTTTACAACTCTTACCAAGTCCTTTTTAGGAAAAGAGCTCATACAGCCAAGACATTTTCTTAAAGGAACCTTTTTTTCCATAATTATTCGCTCTTAATATCAATCTTGCAACCTGTCAAGCGTGCAGCAAGACGTGCGTTTTGACCCATCTTACCGATAGCAAGTGAAAGCTGGTCGGGTGCAACGATGGCTCTTGCCTGACGCTCACCAACAAGCTCAACGCTCTTAACAGTAGCGGGAGAAAGAGCAGCTTTTACGTATTCGCAAAGGTCGTCGCTATAAGGAATAACGTCAATCTTTTCACCGTTAAGCTCGTCAACAACCGCGCCGATTCTTGCACCCTTGTTACCAATGCAAGCACCAACCGCATCAACGTTTTCATCACGTGATGAAACTGCAATCTTTGTTCTTGAGCCCGCCTCACGGCTGATGTTTCTTACAGTAACTGTGCCCTCTGTAATTTCGGGAACCTCTGCCTCGAAAAGACGCTTAACGAGAGTAGGATGAACACGTGTGAGTGAAACAAGCGGACCCTTTGCCTCGGTGTTTACCTGAGTTGCAAAAACCTTGATTCTGTCGTCAACCAAAAGAACCTCGCCTGGGATTTGCTCGTTCTTAAGAAGTACTGCTTGTGAAATGCCTGTATCTACAACAACGTTACCCGTTGAGTCCTCAACCTTAGTAACGATAGCGGAGAGCATTTCGCCGCGCTTGTCCTCGTATTCCTTCGCTTGGTAGCTTCTTTCTGCCTCGCGAATACCTTGAATAATAACCTGCTTTGCATTTTGTGCGCTTAAGCGTCTGAACTCCTTTGTGTGAAGCTCGAATTCGTAGTCGCTGCCAATTGAACGGCGGCGTGAACGAACCTTGTGCTTAATGCCTGCTGCCTTTCTTTCTGCCTCGAGCGCTTCGATTTGCTCCTTGGTGATTTCAGTTGTTGGGTCCTCAACCTCAGCAACGATTGTGTACTTTCTGTACACCTTAACGTCGCACTTTTCAGGGTCGATAACAACTGTGATGTTGGATGCGCCAAGCTCCTTCTTACAAGCTGTTGTAAGCGCTGCCTCAACCTTTTCAATCATGTAGGATTTTGGGATGTGACGCTCTCTTTCAAGAACGTCAAGTGCTTCAAAAAACTCCTTGTTCATTTTTATATCTCCTTTAATTAATAATCGTTTATAATTTTGGCAAAAAACCTAAAATTCAAAATAAATATTCATCTTTGCAATGTTCTTGCGCGGAATTATAATTTCGCTCTCGTCCTTTAAGGTGACGTTTTCCGCATCGTATGCAAAAAGCGTACCGCGTGCCAGCTTGCAGCCCTCAATAGCGGCAAAAAGCTTAATTTCAACAACCTCACCAATGCACCTTGAAAGATGAAAATCATTCTTTATAATTCTTTCAATTCCTGGAGAGGAAACCTCTAAGCGGTATGCACCCTCAATGTAGTTTTCCTCGTCAAGAAGCGGGTCAATAGCGCGTGAGTACGCTTCGCAGTCCTCAATGCCAATGCCGTCCTCCTTGTCAATCTCAATGCGCAAAAACCATTCCGTACCCTCTTTTACGTAGTCAACGTCCCAGATAAAATATCCAAGCTCCGAAGCTACCTTTTCACAAAGCGGTGTAACTCTTTCAACAATGCTTGCCATAAATCCTCCTTCTCGCGAGCATTTACAGGCTGGTGAAAACGAAAAGCAATTTTTCATAATAGGTTTTGCTTGTCAAAACGTCATAAAACCTTTTAAGGTAGAGATTTTTCTTTCAAAAAATCTCATATTTGCTTTTCTAACCGCGACCGCTCGCACTACCGTACGTTAGTACGCCGACGGTTTCGCGTTCACGGTTTTTCCCTCACCCTCTAAAGCTCTAGCTATTCAATAAAAGGAGAGAGGACCTTGCCATGCCCTCTCTCGCCGTGTATTCGAGAGCATTATAACATATGAAAATTCAAATTGCAATACTTTTTTAAAAAAAATATTATTATATATTTACAAAACGATATATTTGTGCTAAAATAACTGTAATTTATATTTATATAAGCACACGCGCAGGAGGGACGGAAATGGACAAACGGTTAAAAGCGATAAATATTGTCGCATCGGCTGCTAGGTGTACGTTCTTTTTCGGAGTTTTTCTTTTCGTGCCCTCGCTTTTAACTATTGTTGTAAACGCCTTTGCAAAGGCGTTTAACCTTGATGAGGAAGCAATATCGAAGCTTGCAACTCCTATAATGATTGCATCATACGCTGTTATCATTCTTATACTTTCGTTTTTCTTCCTTGCTCTTAAAACGAATATTTTCAAGGTGACGAAAGCGCGCATCACTAAGGTCAGATACGTAATTGACGGCGCACTTCTCGGCATAGGGCTTAGTGGAATTTTCCAAGGTGCGGTAATGCTTCTTTCCTTTGTTTTGCCATCCGAGATAGTGGAAAGCCAAAATGCACATTCAAGCTCGATTTTGAGCGGAGGAATTGCACTTGCCGTAATCTATACAGTGTTTATTGCACCGCTTTGTGAGGAGCTTGTTTTCCGTGGGCTTATAATTAGCTCCCTTGAGGGCGCAACCAAAAAATGGTTAGCGGTTATAATAAGCGCCGCGCTCTTTTCAGTTGTCCATTTGCCGTCGCTGATTGCCCTCGGCTACACGTTTTTGCTTGGTTTGGTCCTTGGCTTCGTATATACGAAAACAAGGTCACTCATTCCTTGTATTCTTTTGCATATGACGTTCAATGCATCAAATTACCTCTTGTTTATTCCAAACAACGTAGGGCTTTACGTTCTTTTGGCTATAAGTATTCCGCTTGCGGTTTACGCTTTAATAGATATTTTCAGAAAGGCACGGAATTAAAATGAAGATTTATAATACACTTACAAAAAAGGTTGAGGATTTTGTACCGAACGAAAGCGGCAAGGTTAAAATGTACACCTGCGGCCCAACGGTATATCACTTTGCACATATAGGAAATTTGCGCACCTACATTATGGAGGACGTCTTGGAAAAGCTCCTTCGTTACTCTGGCTATGATGTGACAAGAGTTATGAACATCACCGACGTTGGCCACCTTTCAAGTGACGGTGACACAGGTGAGGACAAAATGCTCAAGGGCGCAAAGCGTGAGAAGAAAACCGTGCTTGAGATTGCCGAGTTTTATAAAAACGCATTCTTTTCCGATTGCGAAAAGCTCAACATCAAGTATCCCGACATCGTTGACCCTGCAACAAACTGCATTGACAGCTTTATTGAAATGGTAAAGGCGCTTGAGGACAAGGGATATGCATATTTTGCAGACGGAAACGTATATTTCGACACCACAAAGGTTGAAAATTACAACGAGCTTAGCGGACACTCCACGGATGAGCTTATGGTTGGCGTGCGCGACGACGTTACCGAGGACTTAAACAAGAAAAACAAGAGCGACTTCGTGCTTTGGTTTACAAAATCAAAGTTTGACGATCAGGAGCTTAAATGGAACAGCCCTTGGGGCATCGGTTACCCCGGTTGGCACATTGAATGCTCCGCAATTTGTATGAAGCATCTTGGAAGCAAGCTTGACATTCACTGCGGCGGTATTGACAATATCTTCCCGCACCACACAAACGAAATTGCACAAAGTGAAGCATACACGGGCGAAAAATGGTGCAACTATTGGTTCCACGTTCACCACTTGAACGACGAAACAGGCAAGATGTCAAAATCAAAGGGCGATTTCTTGACCGTTTCACTTATCGAATCAAAGGGATACGACCCACTTGCATACCGCTTCTTCTGCCTCCAATCACATTACCGCAAGCCGCTTGTGTTCTCATACGAGGCACTTGACCAAGCAACGGGAGCATATAACAAGCTTGTAAGAAGAATTGCTTCCCTCAAAAAGGATGGCGAGGTTGACAGCGCATTCGTTGAAAACGCTAAAAACACCTTCATTGAAAAGGTTTCAAACGATATGAACACCGCCCTTGGAATTACTTGCATCTACGATATTTTGAAAGCAAGCGTAAACGACGTATCTAAGCTCGAAGCATTAAAGAGCATTGACTACGTACTTTCCGTAGGACTTATTGACCGCGCAGAAAAGCTTAATGCACAAAGCACACAAGCAAACGAAAATGAAAGCGCAAGCGATAATATCGATCCCGAATTGAAAGCGAAAATCGAGGAATTGATTGCTAAGCGTGCAGATGCAAAGAAAGCAAAGGACTTCGCAAGCGCTGACGCTATCCGCGCAGAGCTACTTGAAATGGGCGTTGTTATTAAGGACACCAGAGAGGGAACCACGTACACTTTGAATTAAATAAGCTTCGTTATACCGCGTGCGAGAACCCCAAACCTCATCGCTTCGGTTTGAGGACCCCTGCGTTGCTCCTCGATTGCGACCTCGGCGTACGTATAAGTACGCCTTCGCCCTCAATCTGTGGTGCGCCTTGTCTAACTTGCTTCTTTAATCCAAAAAATTACAAAGAATAAATGTAGGGGGAGGGGCTTGCTCCTCCCTCAATTTTAAGAGGTAAAGTATGCCAAAAAACTGTGACACCTTATATGCCTCCCTTGTGCAAAGGGAGGGGGACCGCTTTGCGGTGGAAGGATTGGCGATGGGAGAGGTAAAGTATGCCAAAGAATTGTGATACCTGTGAATATTTCGACTACGACGAGGAAATTGACGACTACGTGTGCAAAATAGACCTCGACGAGGACGAATATTTAGACTATTTGACTTGCAAAAATAAGGATTGTCCTTATTACAAGTACTATGACGAATACACGTCCGTAAGACGTCAAAACTGATTGTAAGGCAGGAAACTTATGATTTTCAAAAATAAAATAATTCTTGCCCCGATGGCGCACTGCCTTCCCCTTGAGGTGATTCCCCTGTGAGGGGAAATGTCGCTTGCGACAAAAGGGTTGCTGCCCTGCAAGGGAAGGGGGACCGCCCAAAAATCGAAAAATGAAAAGTAAAGAGTAGCCGTGGCGGTGGATGAGGTGGAAACCATACTGAAAGGGAGGTAAGATTATGGACTTCAAAAACAAAATAATTCTTGCCCCGATGGCAGGAGTGACCGACTATGCGTTCAGGAAAATAGCAAGGGAGCACGGTGCGGATTTTTGTGTTTCCGAAATGGTTAGCGCAAAGGCGATGGAGTTTAACGACAAAAAAACAGGCACGCTTGCTGAGGTGAGAGAGGGTGATTCTCCAATTGCCGTTCAAATCTTCGGGCACGAGCCGAAATCTATGGCAAACGCCGCGTATTTACTTTCGCGCGGACTCTACGAGCATACAAAAACAGACACTCCCCCCGATATAATTGATATAAATATGGGTTGTCCCGTCAAAAAAATCGTTTCAAGCGGTGACGGCTCATCTCTCATGCGCGATATAAAATTAGCAAGCGAAATAATAAAAGCGGTGGTAAGTGCTTCAAGCGTACCCGTTACCGTGAAATTTCGTGCAGGTTGGGACAAAGAGAGTATAAACTGCGTTGAATTTGCAAAAATGGCGGAGGACTCGGGCGCCTGCGCTATTGCCATACACGGACGTACGCGCGCCCAAATGTATGAGCCGAGCGCAAATTGGGAATATATAAGAAACGTAAAGAAAGCGGTAAAAATCCCCGTTATTGGAAACGGCGATATATACACCGCCGATGATGCTATAAGAATGTATGAAGAAACAGGATGCGACTCCGTTATGATAGGCAGAGGAGCGCTTGGAAATCCGTTCATCTTTGAGGAAATCAAGGCAAAAATTGATGAGAAAACGTACACTCCCCCCACTGTTTTGGAAAAAATCGATACCGCACTTTACCATACGCGACTGATGATAGAGGACAAGGGCGAAAAGGTGGCAATTCCCGAAGCAAGAAAGCACCTGAGCTGGTATCTTAAGGGAATGGTGGGCAACGCCCCCGTGCGCGTTGCAATTAACCACGCCACTACGTACGAAGAAGTAGAAAAAATATTAAAGGAATATATAAAAACGCTATAAAGATATGCAAAAGAAAAAATTCAAGCTGCTCGGCCCGCTCATCTGCCTTTTGACGGCAATAATTTGGGGCTCGGGCTTTCCGTTTCAAGATATGGTCGGTGCGGATGCCGCCAATATAGACAACTTTTCCTTTAATGGAATTAGATTTATAATAGGCGGAATTGTCTTAATCCCCGTGTTTTTAATCTTTGAAAGAAGCAAAGCAGGGGAGAAGGAAGAAAAGACCAAAAGAATCAAAAGCACACTCATTTTCGGCACAGTATCAGGTGCGCTCCTTTCCATTTCCGCCGTTTTACAGCAATTTGGAATACAGCTGACGGGCGAGAGCGGACGCGCGGGCTTTATAACGGGCCTTTACTTAATTATCGTGCCACTTGCCGTATTTGCTATATTCAAGGAAAAGCCGTCGCTTTTCGTTTGGATTGCAATTCCAATCTCGCTTTTAGGACTTTATTTTCTCTCCGTCACAAGCGGCTTTTCAATTGAGTTTGGTGATATTTTAGTTCTCATTTGCGCATTCGGATTTTCCGCACAAATGATTTTGGTGGATAGAGTCGGCGGTAAGGTGGAAATCTTAAAATTCTCCTGCACGCAGTTCTTTGTTGCAGGCATAATTTGTATGATTCTCGGACTATTTTTCGGCAATCTTACCTGGCAAGGAATTACAAACAATATTGTTCCAATCTTATACTGCGGCGTTATGTCGGCAGGCGCGGCATATACCTTACAAAACATCGGTCAAAAATTCACCGCCCCTGCGGTTGCATCCTTGCTTTTCGCACTTGAAGGACTCTTTGCCACCGTTTTCGAATGTATCTTCGAGGGAAATCTCCCATCAACCAGAGCATTCATCGGCTGCCTTTTAATGCTCACCGCCGTGCTCCTTTCCCAAATTCCAAAACGCCAAAAAGCATAACAAAAAGACACCTCTCGGTGTCTTTTTTGTTTTGTTTATTTGCTTGCAAGCTCGTTAATTCTGTCTTGAATCAATGCGTATGCAAGTGGTGGGCAAAGTGTGCTTGCCATAACGAACGGTGTGCATTTTTGTGTTTCGTAGTATGTGTCAAGTATCTTTGACATACGTGCTGCCCACCAAATTGAAATAGGTGGGAAAATGCATGAAAGAATTCCCCAAACGATAGGCGAAAGTGATGGCTTTCCAACGTTTTTAAAGCGCTTTGAAATATCGTTTATACGGAAAATTGCATATATGCCGCCTGTGATAGCAGAAAGCAAAAATACTTTGATTGGGCTTCTTTCTGCGCCATCAAGATCAACTGCTACTGCGCTATCTGTGCCAAGGATGTAGTTGTTTATTGTGTCTTGGATATACAAATCGGTAATTATTGGGCAAACAAGTGAAATGATAGGAAGGAACGCGTTTATTGACTTGTCAGCCTTTTCATCCTTGCCTTGAAGTGCAAGTGATGCTTGGTAAGCGAAGTATGAATAGTAGCCTGGAACAAACACTGAAAGTAGAGCGGTGAAAAGGGGGTCCTTCTTTCTTCCGTTTGTATATTGGTTGATAAACTCTGTCGTTCTCTTTACCCAAACGATGCGGAAAATGCCAAACGTAATGATTGTAAAGATAATCATCTTTGGTAAGCTGTAAACCGCCACGCTCGCGTTTTCGTCAAGCTCGCCGCTTTCTGAAGCTACAAATGCGCTCTTTTCCTTTACTTTCTTGCTTTGGTTGCCAAGGAACATAGCTACGGCAAGGAAAATAAATCCAAACAAGAACGTTAAAATCGGAACGATACGACCACTTGCTCTGTCCACGACAGTAGCGAAGTATCTGTCTTGGTAAAGAAGCTGTGTTGCTAAATAGTTTACTACGTGGAAAAATGTCATAACTATTGGTGCAAAAAGCGCAAGTGGCGCTGCGATAAACACCTTTGCGCGAGGCTTCAAAAATGCAAACACGGTCAAAAGGAATAAGCCAATGAGCATAAATGAAATGTAGAAGATTGTGAAAACCTTGCCAAGTTTAGTAAGGCTGGCGTGTGAAATTGCGTTATTGAAGAGCAAGCCGTTTCCTCTAAAGCAGCTGTCAACTAAAACGTAAACCCAAAATCCTGTAACGAGGAAAAGAAGCACGCCCGCTAATCTGTTTAGCTTGAACGTAGCGAAAATGGAAACGAAAAATAGTGCAATTCCGATTCCAAAAATATGCCAGTAGTTACCGCGTGTGCGAATTGAAACCGTCACTACAAAGGTAGCAAGGAACATAAGCACTGCAAGAATACCTGACGATTTTTGAATGCTGTTAAATGTTTTTTCTTTCATAAAAAAATCCTCCAAAATATTTATTTAAGTAAGTCTTTTCTTGCAAAAAACAAAATTAGTTTAACTATCATAGCAACCGAGCCAAACGCCTGTATTCCTAAAATAACGCCCATTTCAATAGGTAAGGAAACGGAAAACGCAATTAGGAAAAGTGGCTTGCCGATATGCACCATAAAGTTCGGATAGGTTAGCTCGAAAATAAGGAGTAGTGCTGCAAAAATTACGTTTGTTAAAATTCCTGCGCCGAGTGTGAGCGCGCTTGCAAGCTTGCTTTTAATAAGCTTTTCGGGCTTGATAACGAGGTATGCAAGGTTCATAAGAGGCAAAATTCCAACCCATAAAAGTAGGAAAATATATCTAAAATCGTAAAACGCATTTGAAAATGCAGTGAAGGTTGCCGTTACCGCAGCACCGGGGAAAACAAAGACAACAATTGCAAGCACACTAAACGGTAAATATTCCCAAATTTTCAGCTTGATAAATCCGTTTTGCTTCAAGTCCTTTTGAAAAACAGCGGGGGATGTGTCTGATTTTACAGCACAAAATATATTAAACACCTGCAAAAGAATAAGCACGCCATGCACTACAATCATATCGTAAGGGAAGTGAACTATAATGCTTGGGAGTGAGTCGTAAACACCGTAGCGGTTGTTAGACGCGTATAAAGAAATGTTGTTTAAAATGAAGCCGAGATTTACGCTTCCCCACAAAATAACAAATGAGGAATAAATGATTTTAGCGACCCTGTGTACGCTTTTTACGTAAAAGTCGTAGAAAAAGAACAGAAAGCAAATAACGGGCAAAAGGAACGAAAGCACCATGGGAAGCATCACGCCCGCCTCACGGAAGCCGTTTGCAATAAAACCCGAAAGACACTTATAAAAATCGTACATATAAAAGCACGAAAAAAGCAAAAACAAGGAGCTAAGTGTGTAAGTTAGAGGTTTTTTAAGATTATTTTTCATAGCTTGCATATCCCTCCGTTACGTTAACAAAGCACTCTTTAATATTGCTTGGCGAAATAAATTCCTCGCTTGAAACGTCCTTTAGTGTGACGGTTTTGTAGCCGATTATTTCCGTGTCGTGATAAAGCTGATTATTTGCCTTAACTCCGTAGGAGAAAATTGCTTTGTCGCCATCCTTGTCGGTGTAAATGAAATCACCGTAGTTTATATGGTCATGGCCGCAGAAGAAGGAAATGATGCCTGCTTCCTTTAATTTATCGTACGAGCCGTTATTTTTGTAGCCGTGGAGCGCGTCCTCGTTGCACTCACCCTGACCGCCTGTGCCCCCGTCGCTATTTAAGTGCTGCTCCCACGCCTCTTGGTATTCAGGGAGCGGAATGTGGAAAAACGCAAGACCGATATAATCCTTGTCGCTTGTCGCATTTTGGCGGATTTTTATCGCATGCTCAAGCTGATCGTCGTGTATTACGTCGTAGTCATAGTCGGGGCCTGAAAAATGGTACGTGTTTGAATCAATTATATGAATACGGTATTTTACGTCAACGTCCGCGAGCGATTTGCTTCTGTCATTTACTAAATCAATATAAAAATTAGTAAGACCGAAGATGTTATCGTCCTCGAAATCAACGAACGCGGCAAATTTTGAATCCTTAATTTCATCGCCGTCATTTGTCACGTAAGAGGAAACAACCTCGTTTATAAAATATCTTGGGTAGTCGCCCTGATTGTCGTGGTTGCCAAAGGTAAGGGCGAATTTCGTGATTCGCCCATCACGCTTTTCACTAAGCTGCTTGCATTCCTCGTTGAGCGCGGAAACAAGCGTCTTTACAATACCCTTTGAGGCGTACATAAAGTTGTCACCCGTTAAAATTATGAGGTCGGGCTCCTCGGTTCTTATGTTTTTCTTAACAATTTCAAGCTGTGCTTCAACGTTGGTTTCAATGCCGAAATGCAGGTCTGCAAGCTGTAAAATCTTAAAATCGTCGTAATATTGCATCGTCGTGCGATATTCACTCACGTCGTAGCTTTTTCTGCCAACGTCACTCGGAAAATCTCTGTATGCCGAGAAGCATCCCGAAAGCGAAAAGGCAACGAGAAACAGGCACGCTATCGCCAAAAATCTTTTTTTCATAGCTCCTCCAAAAATAAAAGATACTTTATTTTACCATAAATCGACAAAAAAATCAATAATAACGCAGATAAATTGCGCACCTTTGCCTCGCATTAGCTTTCTTTTACGCCCAATCATATTTTCTAAATAAGTGTCTTGATTTTATTTATTAAACGTGATACAATAGTATAAATAATAATAAAATCTACGAAAGGAAAAATTATGAAAAAGAAATTTTTGTTCGTTCTTTCTTTAATCGCGGTGATGGTTTCTGCCTTCGCCATTTCTGTAAGTGCCGCAGTTACCACCTACGACGATGCTCCAACCAAGCAAAATATCACGGTAAGCACCGATGACGTCGTAGTATTTGATGATGGCTTTACTTGTCCGTCTGCATACGTTTTCAAGGATGAAAAATCGATAGCTAAGGGTGACCACACAGGAAAAATAGGTCTTACCTCAAACCTCGACTTCTCCTATATTAACGAAAAAACAGGTGCAAGCTACTCGCTTTCACGCATTGTAGAGCTTGATATCCCCGAGGGAATAACCACGCTTGGCGAATATTCCTTTACAAGATTTCCGGGCGAAAGAGTTTCTATTCCCAAAACCGTAACCACAATCAATAAATGCAGCTTTGAAAAATCCGCAAAATTAGAGGAGTGTGTGTTTGAGCATACTGCGGACTCAGAGCTTAAATCATTACCCTCGTGGATGTTCCAAGGATGCACAAGCTTGGTGGCGTTTTCCTTCCCCGAATGTATTGAAAGCATAAACGCCGACCATGAGTTTGCAGAATGCACAAATTTAACCGCGGTATATTTGCCAAGCGGTCTTACCACGTTTACAACGTCGTCAAAAAACGAATCGAGTGTATTTTTTAACTGCCAAAATATGTATTTTGTAAGCGAGCCGTTTACGTATGAAAGTATTCCCGAAAAGCCATCGGTTTACTATTTTCCAAGTGGACTTACAACTATGACGGGCGAGCTTTTTAAGATATGCAAAAACCTTAATGAAACGCTCGTGTTCCCCGAGGGCGTAACCGAAATAACAAACAGCTGGGCGTTTGAAACCAACTCCACTTCAACTGTTAAAAATATTGTTTTCCTTGGTGATATGACCGCTCTTAAAACCTCGAACTGGAAAATGGCAAGCGGCGCAAAAATCATTTTTGCCAATCCAAACGATAAGGATGCAAGCAGCTTGACCTCACTTTCGGGCAGCCACACTAAAATTTACTGTGCTTCCGAGACAGACCCTTCAAATCACTTAGCTGAGAGAATTGAAGCAACGGCTGCAACCTGCACCGAAAACAGATCAACAAAGTCATATTGCTTCTGCGGTACGCTTGTTGAAGAAAAGGTGGACGAGGACACCTTGCTCGGTCATAGCCATACCGTATTTATCGACTTGGTATATGCGGATATTTCAAAGGATGGCTACTATAGCTATAAATGCGAAAGATGTAACGACGTAAACAACGATACGGTAGCCACAGCGCTTTTTGTAAACCTTGGCTACTCCGCGGCGGAATATGATGACGGTGTAATGTCAATCGGCTTTAAGGTAAACGAGGATGCAATTTCAGCATACGAGGCAGCAAAGGGCGTAACTCTTAGCTACGGCGTGTTTGCGGGATCAAAGGAAAATATCGGAAATGACGATATTTTCGATAAAGACGGCAACGAACAGACAGACGTAATCATCGCCGATATTACCGATTGCGACTTCGTGCTCTTCAACTTGAAGATTTACGGCTTTACCGAGGATCAAAAGGAAATCGACATTGCAGTGGGTGCTTACGTTGGCACAACAAAAGACTCAACAACTGAGTATACGTATTTGCAGGACGGCGAAAAGAAGAGTGGCGACAAATATTGCTTCACTTCCTATAATGGCGTTCGTGCAATGCTTGCAGCCAAGGAACAGGCATAACGTCAAAAATATAGCTTCAAAAGCATACAATAAAAAAGAGAGCTTGCAAAAATGCAAGCTCTTTTTCTTAATAAGCAACAAGGGGTTGTACAGACGCTTTTTGTAGGGGACGGCGTCTTCGACATCCCGCAAATCCACGCCAAAAGAAAAGAAAAACCCCAACCGAAACCGCGCGCCACGGCAGGAGGCATTTTCTTACGAAAATGTGCTTCATCACGGCTTAAGCTTGCAAGCAGACACGCCGTTGCCTCGTATCCGAACCTAATTCCTCCCGTAGGGGACGGAGCCCTCGACGTCCCGTAAATCCACGCCGACCACGCCAAAAGAAAACAAAAAAACCACCCGACCGCGCCCGAGCAATCAGGATTCTTTGCGTTGCAAAGCTTTTTTCTCGCCGCTGATGCGCCAGCGCCTCGACTTGCTTCGAAAAAAGAGCGAACCTAATTCGTGGCAAAGCCACGAGGCAGGTCGAATCCACGCCGAGCGCACCAAAACAAAACAAAAAAACCACCCGATTGGGTGGTTTTCTGTTTTGGCGCGCCCGGCAGGATTCGAACCTGCGACCTACCGGTTCGTAGCCGGGCACTCTATCCGCTGAGCTACGGGCGCGTCTATTTGCTTAATGCGTCTAATATGATAACACATAAATTTTGAATTGTCAATAGTTTTTTTAATTTTTTTAGTATTATTATATGTACTTTATATATCCTCTGTTTTTCTTGACTCGAAAAAATATTTATGGTATCATAATATTGTAAACAAAAATTGCGCCCGTATGGGCGCAATTTGTTGATTTACTGTGAGGTAATTATTCCTCGTCGATAATTTCTGCCGCCTCGTCGTACGAAAGCATGCCGACGGTTTTTAGGCGCTGATTTATCTTGTTTGTCCTTGTGCCAACGAGCGCTTCAAGGTCCTCGTCCGCTTTTCTCAGGTGGTCGCGTGTCTTTGAAAGCACCTGTGCAAACTTGCCAAACTCGGTCTTAACCGCTTCAAGAAGCTTAAATACGTCCGCGCTCTTTTTCTGAATTGCAAGGGAGTTGAAGCCCTGCTTGAGTGCATTAAGAAGCGCACAAAGCGTTGTCGGCCCTGCCATATTTATCTTGTATTCGCGCTGACATTCCTCAAAAAGCCCTGATTCAACAACCTCTAAATAAAGCCCCTCGATAGGCAAGAACATAATTGCAAAATCTGTCGTATCGGGCACGCTTATATACTTGTCGGCAATAGTCTTTGCATACGTTTTTATCTTTTGGCGAAGCTCCTTTCGTGCCAATTCAAGCATCGCCTTGTCGCCTGCGTCAATTGCTTCCTTAATCTTATAGTAGGTTTCAAGCGGGAACTTTGAGTCAATAGGCAAATAAACGAAATCGTTTTCGCTCGACGGCATTTTAATTGCAAACTCAACAGGGTCGCGAGAGCCCGCCTTTGTCACAAGGTTGGTTTCGTATTGCTCCCTCGTTAAAATCTCGCTGATGATACCGCCGAGAATAACCTCGCCGACAATACCCTTCGTCTTAACGTTTGTAAGCACGTTTTTGAGTGAGCCGACGTCGGTTGCAATACCCTTAATTTCACCGATTGCCTTGTTGACGTTGCCGATTTGCGAAACAACGTTTTCAAACGATTCCTTAAGGCGCTCGTCAATAGTCTTTTGAAGCTTTTCGTCAACCACCTTTTGAATCGAGTCAAGCTTTTCGCTGTTCTCACGGCGAAGGTCGGAAAGTGATTTGCCCACGTTTTTGTCAATTTCGTTATATTTTTCAAGCATAGCGTGTGAAAACTCGTCAAAGCGCTTGTTGAGATTTTCAATCGCCTTTTCGTTTTCCTTACGTGTGTCTTGGTTCATTTTTTCAATTGAAGCATTAAGCTTTTCAATCATATCGACGTAGTTTTTCGCGTTTTGCTCGTTCAGCTTGCTCATTTCAAGCTGAAGCTTGTCGATTTTCTCACCGATTGATTTCGCGTTATAGTCGTTTGATTTTTCAACCTGCTCAATTTTCAAGTCAAGCACGTTTTTCAGCGGCTCTGTGTCCACCTTAACCTCGCCGCCCTTGCGCGAAAGCACTATCGATAGCACGGATGCAATAAGCGAGCAAACGGAAATTACCAAAACAAGCGAAACAAGCGCGATAATAATTATATCATTCATTTTTTGCCCCCAATTTCTGTTACTTTATTTAAGTATAACATTTTCCAAAGCGCTTTTGCAAGGACTAAAGCGAAAATAGCGCGCAAAACTCAAAAGAAAATTTTGAAGAGAGGATTTTACTATGAAAAGAAGAGAAGATAGCTTTTTCGGCTTGCATTTTGACTACCACGCGCAGCCAAATGACGGCGTGCAGGGTGGGACGCTTACCGAGGAGAAGATACGCAAAATTTGCCGTGAGTTAAAGCCCGATTTTATCCAAATTGACTGCAAGGGTCACCCCGGTTGGGCATCTTACCCTTCAAAAATCGGCAATGCTATGCCCGAATTTGAAAAGGACACCTTGGAGCTTTGGCGCAAGGTGACAGACGAGGAGGGCATTGGACTATACATGCACTATTCGGGCGTTTACGATATAAAATATTGCAACGAGCATCCCGATGCAAGAATTTTGAACGCCTACGGAAATTACGAAAACGGTGCAACGCGCCTTGATTCAAGCTACGTTGACGATATTTTAATCCCACAGCTGAGTGAGCTTGCCGAGATTTACGGTGTTGACGGCGTTTGGGTGGATGGAGATTGTTGGAAGGCTTGCGCCGACTACCGCGATGAGTCGATAAAGAAATTTGAGCAAGAAACGGGAATAAATCTAAACGGCAACGCGCCAAAATCTCATAGCGACCCGTACTATAACGAGTTCCGTGAGTATTTCCGCGAGCTTTTCCGCCGATATCTTAACCACTACGTTGACACGCTCCATAAAAAGCACCCCAAGCTTCAAATTGCATCAAATTGGGCGTTTAGCGACCATATGCCCGAAAGTGTCTGTGCCCACGTTGACTTCCTCTCGGGAGATTTAAATCCGTCAAACAGCTTTAACTCCGCAAGATACGCCGCGCGTGCGCTTGCTCAACAGGAAATGTGTTGGGATCTTATGTCTTGGAACTTCCGTATTTCCGTTGGCGCAAAAAAGAGCTACGCCTCAAAGCATCCAATTCAAATTATGCAAGAGGCAGCGTCAGTTATCTCCGTTGGCGGTGCATATCAAAACTACGTCATGCAAAAACGCGACGGCTCTCCAAACGAAACGGAGCTAAAAAAGCTTGCCCCTGTGTCTGAATTTGTACGCTCGCGCCGTGATTTTTGCTTCCGTGGCAAGCCACTTCACCAAGCTGCCGTGCTTCTTTCAACCTACGACAGAAACAGAGAAGCGCACAACCTATATTCGCGCAGCGGCTTTGAGCGCGTAATGGGCACAACCGCACTCCTTTGCGATATCGGTCAGTCAGTTGAAATTGTCTGCGAGCATACTCTTGAAAAGCACGTAAACGAATACAAAATGATCGTCGTGCCAGAGCTTCGCTATGGCCTTGATAAAAAAACAATCAAGATGCTCCTTGACTATGCTAAAAACGGCGGAAATCTTGTCCTTATCGGTAAAACCACCTGCGAAATTTTCGAAAGCGGCGGCGCACCGTTTTCGGTAAAATCCCTCGAGGAGTATCTGAAAAACGTGGAAAATGAAACGCAAAACGGCCATGCAAATCAATACACAAAGGACTACAAGCCGTATCTTTTCACGCTTGACGAAACGGAATACGGCGCGTGCTTCTCGCCCTGCGAAATAGAGGCGGAAAATTCAAGAAATATCGCGTGTGTTTTTGAAAGACACTCAACCGAGCGCGCACCGGTTGCCACACGCCAAAGCTACGGCACGGGAACTGTTAGTTTAGTCGGCTTTGATATTGGTGAGCAGTACCTAAGCGGCACACAGTATATGCAAAGGACACTTGCCCGCGCGGTGGTAAGCGACCTTTACGAGCCGATAGTAAGGGTAGAGGGCGTGTGCGGTAAGCTTGAGGTGACAGCACTAAGTAAGGACGGAAAACTTATGGTTCAGCTCGTCAATGCAAACGGCACCCACGCCGACTCAAGCTGCGCAACTGACGACACCTTGCCACCCGTTTTGGATGCACAAATTTCAATTATGCTCCCAAAAGCTCCAAAAAAGCTTATTTTGCAGCCAAATGGCGAGGAGCTTAATTTTGAATACAAAAACGGCAGAGCATACACACGCGTTAACCGTGTGAATATTCACGATATTATCGAGGTCGTTTCCGAATAAATTTCTTGAAATTCAAAAAGCCGACGCCAAAGTCGGCTTTTTGCTGTGAGCTGGAAAACAGCTTGAAATTAAGAAAATAAAAAATTTTCAAAAACATATTGACATATAAGAAAAAATGTGATATTATACTTAGGCGAAAAGAAATTAAATTGTACTTTACATTTGTTTCAGGAATAGCAGTAATGCATCAGTAGGAATAGCAAGACTTCGTCTTGTGCTACGACAAGCCCCTTGTGAGCGAGCTCCCAGATGGCTTATGTCGAGCATACGAAGCGGATTCGCAACATGTTGCGACCCACGTCTCAGTGTCCTGCATATATGATGCAGAAGCTGCATCATATATGCAGGAATATCGAAGCGGTCATAACGAGGCGGTCTTGAAAACCGTTTGCCTAACGGCACGGGGGTTCGAATCCCTCTTCCTGCGCCAAAAACAAAAGACACCACATAGTTGGTGTCTTTTGTTTTTCTTTGGCTTAGGTACGAGAGGATTCTTGCCCACATTTGTATTGCGTAGCAATGCAAATGGGGTGCGTAAACGAGGCAAGAGTCATCGAGGGGCTTGCACATCAGGGACTCGCCGAAGTTCATTTTGCTTGCAAAATGTATCCCGTTTTATACTTACAGTTCGATTTTCATCTCTTTTAATGCGCCAAAACAAAAGGACACCAATTCGGTGTCCTTTTTGTTTTGGCTTAGGTGCGAGAGGATTCTTGCCGCATATGCACGCCCCGTTATATTTTTTGCTGTCTATAATCATTATATTACTCCTTTAGGTGATAAGCTTATTGTAGCACAGCCGCGTGTTTTTTTAAAAGATAAATATAAATTATATAAATGAAGGAAAAGCTTTCAGCCGAGATAAAAAACGTGTATAAATTCGCAAAAAAAGGAAATAGTAGTGTTGAAATATAATTTTAGGAGGTAGTTATGTTTAAGCACGAAAAAATGCTATTTCATCCGGTTGAAATAGAAAGACCAAACCCACAATATGCGGCACTTTTGCAGGAGCAGCTTGGAGGAGGAAACGGAGAACTAAAGGCGGCGATGCAATATATGTCCCAAAGCTTTAGAATCAAAGACCCCGAAATTAAGGACTTGTTCCTTGATATTGCCGCGGAGGAGCTTAGCCATATGGAGATGATAGCTCAAACCATAAATTTACTAAACGGACACGACGTCGATGCAGCCACGGTTGAAGCAGGCGAAATACAAACACACGTGCTTCTTGGCTTAAATCCCGGGCTTATAAATGCATCCGGCTATTCTTGGACGGGTGATTACGTAACGGTTACGGGAGATTTGTGCGCGGATTTGCTTTCAAACATCGCATCCGAGCAAAGGGCAAAGGTAGTATATGAATATCTGTACCGTCAAATTGAGGATGAAAAGGTCAGAGAAACAATAGATTTTCTCCTCAACCGTGAGGAAGCGCACAACCAAATGTTCCGTGATGCCTTCAACAAGGTGCAAGAAACGGGCTCAAATAGAGATTTCGGCACAACCAAGGCCGCCAAAATGTATTTTTCAATGTCCAACCCCGGCCCAAACGCCTTCGCAAATGGCGACACTCACGCCCCATCCTTCAATTAAACCAAAGCACCATCAGCCGATGGTGCTTTTTTATCTCTTACAGTGTTAAAATTTGATGCGAAGAAAGCGAAAAAGCGTTTTACAAACCCTTTGAAAACGGTAAAGCTTCCGTTATCGGCAAAAAATAAATAAAAATATATTAAAAAATGTTGAAATTTTGCCGATAAAATGGTATACTATATGCAGGATGAAATTCAGAGGTGTAAATATGAGTTATATATCAGTACGTGAAATATCAAAAAAGTGGAATATGTCCGAGCGTAGTGTTAGAAATTACTGTGCTGAAGGACGGGTTGAGGGCGCAATTCTTGTCGGCAAGACTTGGACAATTCCCAAGGATGCAAAAAAGCCGGAAAGAAAAAACAAGCAGTGTGAGGCAAAAAGAACCTTACTTAACGTTCTTAAAGCGGAAAAGCAAACGAAAATGACGGGCGGAATATATCACAAGGTGCAAATTGAGCTGACCTATAACTCAAACCACATCGAGGGAAGCCGCCTTACGCACGACCAAACAAGATATATCTACGAAACAAATACGATAGGCGTAAGTGATGTGAGCGTCAACGTTGACGACGTAGTAGAAACGGCAAATCACTTCAGATGCATTGATTTAATTATTGATAAAGCTAATTCAAATATAACCGAAGCACTCATAAAGGAGCTGCATAGAATCCTCAAAAACGGAACGACGGACAGCAGAATATCTTGGTTCAACGTTGGTGATTACAAAAAGATTCCAAACGAGGTGGGCGGCAAGGACACAACACCGCCTGAGCTGGTAGCCAAGGAGATGAAAAAACTTCTTGAGGAGTATAACAACGGTGAAAAGAAAACATTTGAGGAAATAATAGATTTTCATTATCGCTTTGAGTGTATACACCCATTCCAAGATGGAAACGGAAGGGTAGGAAGACTTCTTTTGTTTAAAGAGTGCTTAAAGCATAATATCGTGCCGTTTGTAATCGATGAAAACCTGAAAATGTTCTACTATCGAGGACTCACGGAATGGAAACGCGAAAAGGGCTACCTTATCGACACCTGCCTCGCCGCCCAAGACAAGTTCAAAGCTTGGCTTGATTACTTTAGAGTGGAGTATCAGAATATATAAAAAAGAAATTTAAGACCAAAGCGCGAGCAGGCGTTGAAAAAGGTTGCAATAGTGATAGATTTTTGTTACAATTATTTAAAGTAATTGTATGCTACAATATAAATGAAGAAAAAGGAGTAAGTATGAACAAAAAGCTTTTAAGAGATAAGATACTCGGGTGTTTTAACGGTAAAAACGTAGGTGGAACACTTGGCGCACCACTTGAAGGAAAAAACGGTTTTTTCGACATTGAATATTTTATTCAACCGAATATTGAAAATAATCCACAGCCAAATGATGACCTCGACTTGCAGATTTCTTCCTTGAATGCTGTAAGAAGATTTGGACGAAATGTAAATTCGGAAATTTTGGCGGAATATTATAGTATTTTTGTCAATCCCAACTGGGCAGAATACGGGGTGGGCAAATCAAATTTAAGACGTGGTATTCCCACGCCAATATCCGGATATCATGCTAATAGCTATAAAGATAGCTGTGGCTCCTTCATTCGTAGCGAGATTTGGGCGTGTCTTTGCCCCGCTCATCCTGAACTCGCAACTCGCTACGCATATTTTGATTCTTCAATCGACCACGCGGACGAGGGAACGTACGGCGAAGTCTTTTGGGCGGCTATGCAAAGCGCCGCTTTCTTGGAAAGCGACGTTAAAAAGCTGATTGATATCGGACTTAGCTATATTCCTTGTGAAAGCGTCCTTTATAAGGGAATTTCACTTGTCAAGGACTGCTACGAAAGTGGAAAGACGTGCAAGGAAGCAAGGGACATCATTTTTAGAGAAATTCCCGGTGCCTTTTCGTACCAACACACAAAGCTAAAGGATATCAAGCTTACAGAGTACAAGCCCGCACCTGCCGGTTTTGATGCTCCGCAAAATATAGCAATCGCCATTATGGGCTTGCTATACGGCGAGGGGGATTTCGGCAAGAGTATGCTTATTGCTGTCAACTGTGGTGAAGACGCCGATTGTTCGGCAGGAAGCTTGGCGGCAACACTCGGCATTATTCTTGGAAACTCTAATCTTCCCGAAAAATGGATAAAGCCGATTAACGACGTGATTATTACGGCGTCGTTGAATACCTTGGATTATGGAATGACGATGAACACACCGTTCTTCTTACCTCGTTCCACGCAGGAGCTGGCGGATGAAATTATTCGATGCATTCCCAAAATGTTAAGCGTCGATACGTACGATATAACTGATGATGGCTTGGAAGTATTTCCAAAAGATGATTTTTATTGTAAGGATACCGACAACGTCTATTACAAGGGGGCGTTTGGTAATAGAGCAAGCGAAACCTTTAGTACAACGGAGCTTGTAAGCTTGCCTCATTATTCTGTGTTTAAAGAGTTTTCTCTTTTTAAAATGCAAGCAATTTATGAAAATGATTTCTTTTTTGAAAACGGACGTCAAACCTCTGTCAAACTAAAAATTTATGACAATGGAGAGTCGAAAATCCAACATTGGATTACCATTCGTGCATATACGTCCGATGGGGTAGAGGTAAAGGAAAAGGTTACAACCGCGCCTTTGAGCAATTGCAACGGCGATGTAATGGAGAAAACCTTCCATATTCTGCCTACACGGGTTGAAGGGGATAAATTCGACGTTGTTTTTGATATATCCATGGAAGGCCATGCAAGCATGAATTTGTTTAAAGTAAGCTTCTTTGCAAAATAAGGAAGCATTCGGCAACATAGGAGCTATAACGGAAAGGGGCTGTCGCGTTAGCGTCAGCCCCTTTAAAATTGCTTTATTATTTTAATTTAAAATTACACGCGAGGGTGCGCGCCATACGGTAATTTTGGATGAAAGAAATTCGCCCTTTGAAAGCCCTTCAAGGTCGGAAAGAGAATTTACTTCCTTGTCGCCAATGGCAACTATGACGTCGCAGGGCAGAATACCCTTTGCCGATGCTTTTGCAAATTGGTCAACGTCCAAGACAAGCACGCCGTTATGGCCTGCCGTTGCGAAAGCTGACATTTCACCGTCGGTTTCAATGTTTTTAACCTTCATATCAAATAGCGTAATAATATTAGATTTACCCTTTTTTTGGCTTTGGTTGATTTTTGGCAAAACAGGAGTCCTTGCAAGCTTTTTAAGCGGCTCATATCTTACGCCAAACTCACAGGGAAAGTCTTCAAAGCCACAAATTTTCGGAGAAATCAGCGTGTAATCACCGCGCTTTACATTTTTGAAAATGCACTTGGTTTTTATTGACCCCTTGTCCATACCCGTGATTTTTTCAAGCTCAGGCGCTTTTTTAATACCCTTTGTATTCTTTGAATGTAAAACGTTGAAATCAATGCTTTTTCCAAAGCCGTGTTCCATTAAAATCGGCTGATATTCCGTGAAAATAACGTTATTTTCAACCACGTCCCCACTGTTTTCATACCAAACGTGCAAATGCACGGAGTTGTTTACCGTTATATTGTTGTGAACGTATCTATAAAAGCCCTCACGTAGCTTTATGCCGCCGTTTAAGCACAAGTTATTGTAAATTTCATAATACGACGAGCCGTCGTCAAGGTCGATATCCCATCCTCTGTCACAACGGAATCTTGAGTTTCTGATAATGTTTTTTGAAATACAGTCAAGACTGACGTACTTGTGAATTTCACTATCGTCAATGTCGTATAGATGCCAATATCTGTCTCTGCCCCAGGAGTTAAAGCTACCGTGGTCGCCCGTTTCCTTAACCGTGTCAAAGACGTCACAGCCGTCAATTATATGACCGCCAAACGTACCCTCGGAAATGTTTATTCCCGCACGGGAGGCGTCGTAAATGCTCGTATTAATAACGCTTATGCCATACGACATTGAAATTTCAACGCCCGTCGCCTGCTTTTCAAGTGTGCCAACGTGCTCAATTAAGCAGTCTTCAACGGTACAATTTTTGGGATATTCATTGCTTTTTGGGCCTCTTTTTTTGTCTATTTCAAGAAAGCTTTGGCTCTTTGTCGCATCAAAAAGCGGGCTTCTTACCGAGCTTGGCTTGCCAACAAAGCAAACACCGCTAGCCCCTAAGTCCTTGAAATGGCATTTTGAAACCGTGATATTTTTGTTTTTGCCATCAACGAAAACGCCGTTTGTGCCAATGTCAAAAAGCGAGCATTTTGAAATGGTGCAATCACTTGAATTTGTAAAATAAATCGCACCGCCCCTATATATTGCCCAGTCACTTCTCAAAAGCGAATCGTATGCCTGCATAAAGGTTCTTTTAGCGCGTCTGAATTTAATATTTTCCAAGCTTACGTTTTTGCATCCCTTGAATACGAAAAAGCTTGAATTTACACAAATTTCGGCACTCTCTAAGCTATGCCCGTCCTTGGGGATTACGTAAACGCGCTTGTTTTCCTTGTCAAAATACCACTCACCCGGCTCTGTCATCTCCTCGCGCACGTTTTCAATGTACTTAAAATCGGAGTGCATACCCATTTGTCTGTTGTTTTGCCATCCGCCAACGTAGGTAAGGTCACCGTTTTCGTCCTTGCCCGTCACCTCATAGGAATATCCGCCCCAGTTGTGCAGGTGCATTGCGTGAATGTAGGCGCCGCGTGGGTTTTTCCACTCATTTGCCTTCGCCCTTGACAAAACGTCCCTTGAAAATCCGCCAAAAATTTTTATATTGGGATTATATTTAGGAAAACGTGCCATTTGATATTTTTCGCCGTCAATATAAAGCGCGTCAGCATCATATTCCGTTTTTGCGGAAAATACGCCGTTGCCCTCATCTACCCAGCCATCAATTTTTGCACAACCTTGTATAACGGTGTTTTTTTCTGCGCGAAATTCGATATTTTCACCCTTAACCAAAATCGGCGACGTCAAATTGTAAATGCCGTTTTTTAAGCAAATAACCGTTTTTTCGCCCTCCTTATGGCAGGTAAAGCCGCACGCCTTCTTGCTCTTAATTAATGACGAAAGTTTTGCATAAGACAGCTTTCTTAGATATTTTTCGCGATGCTTTGCTTCGTTTTTGTCTTCAAACACCTCAAAATAGCAAAGGTCAAGCGGCAATTTTTTATAAAGAAGCTCAGAGGATATGCCAAAGCCGTACCCCACCTCGCCTTGTGTTATATAGGTATAAAACATAATCCACCTCAAAAGCGTTTTTCTTAATTATACCGCGAAAGATAACCAAAGTCAATTGTCGGGAGCAAATGTTATTTAATTTTTTTTGCTAATCCATTTTGAAATGATTGAAAAAATCATATGAATATGAAATTTAGTAAATTTCCAGTAAAACTTTAATTCTCAGTGCATTCGAATGAGGCGCACTCCATTTTCGCAAGCGAAAAGCGGAGTTCTCACAGCCACACTACGACAAACGAAAAAACGCACCCATAAAGGATGCGTTTTTTGTTTATGGTCGAATTAACCTAACCCCAGACGAACAGGCTTGTAAAAGTGCAAAAAACCTTATGGCAAAAGGATTCTTGCCACTTTTTTGCGAGGTGAAATTTTTGATAAAATGTAAAATCACATGCCAAAACGACCTCGAAAATGGCACTTTTTGAAATTTGTGATTTCCCCAAAATAGGAGTTTTAAGAGTGTAAAAACATAGATTTCAAGAGAGCAAAAATATGTTTTGTATAAAACCAAAAGACCTGATGAGAAATTTCATCAGGTCTTTTTGAAAAACAATATTGAAAACATGAAACCTTCAATTGAAAAGTTGTTATAGAATTTTAAATTTTATAAAAAACTATATTTTTAATACGGTTTTTCCTTGTGGTATGTCAATCTCCTTAGGATACCAAAGATATTTTGTTACCACCTTTAATTTAAACGGCTTTTCAGATTCAATCTCTATTACGGTTTTATCCTTAAACGGCACGTATTCCGTGCAAACAATGCTTATATTATTAGAATTAAAAATCATATTTTCGATTCCGCATTTGCCACGTTCATTGAGATTAAAGGTAACTAAATTTTCTTGTGCGTTAAATTCTAAGCCGATAATATTTTCAATAAGCAAAGTTATAGGTGCAATTCCACTCCAACCAACAAATTCCGCACGGGACAGTGTATTGTATTCCGTTGTTGCAGGTCTGTAAAAATCAGGAGCATACGCCTCCCAAATACTACCGAAGGCGCTGTCGTCTGACACTTTGCACATTCCCTCTAAATATTTAATTGAGGCCTCACGTGCGAACTCCTTATATCCGTTTTTAGAAAGTCCCTTTATTGCGCAAAGATTTGTTGGCGCCCAAACGCCACCAAGCCAATATCCGCCGTTACAGTCGTAATTGGGGTCATCCTTAGATAGAGTAGCAAACGGAATTTTAGTGTAAAATTCATTTTCGTTCATCATATGGGAAACAACAGAACGCAAGCGTTCACCGCTTGTTACCTCTGCCACAAGCGGCCAAAAGCCTGCCGCAGTTTTAGAATTGATAAATTTGACTCTTTCATCACTCCAATTACGGGCAAAGAAATTGAAATACCAACCCACCCTTTCACTGTAATGATATTTATTTATCAAATTACAAATCCTTGGATGCTCATTCTTATAGAAAATTGCTTTATCATTCAAAGAAAGCTTATCACAAATTCTTGAAAAACAAAGTGCGCTAAGCGCCTGCTGACATGATAAATCAACAAAACAAGTGTCGCTTCCGTCAAGATGCTTAGCTCCATATCCACTAACAGGCGAATTATCCATTCCGCTTGATCCTGTGTCCTCAAAATAGTATAGGCCGCAGCTTTCTCTTTTCCTGTTTTTCTCGATAAAATTATAAATTCCCTCAAGTGCAGGAAGCGCCTTTTCAAAGCGAGAACAATCTCCTGAAATCAAATAATGCTCCCACTCTGCCCAAGCCATAAGAGGTGGGTTTATTCTTTCGCCGTAAGTGGGCATACCGTCATCAAGATTGTACGCCATAGACATAAAGCCGTCCTCACGCCTGAGCATATATAAATTATCCAGATTATTAAAGGCACTAAGCGTACCGTTTGAATAATTAGTGATAAAGGTCATAATGCAGGAATCCCATTGCCACATAATTCCTACACCGGGCATACAGGTTAAAATATCTTTCCACCCATCACGGTCAATATATTCAATATTCTTAAACGCAAGCTCCCAAGCATCATAGTATAATTTTATAAACTCATCACGTCCCTCAATAATCGGTCTCGGAAGCTTGTCTTTTTTAAATATATATCTGTTACTCATATAAACTCCTTGTTAAATTCGATATTGTATAATTGAATTATACAATATTATCAGTATAAAATCAATGTTTATGTTATTTAAAATAAAACAAAAAGGGACTACTCAATAATGAGTAACCCCTTACATTAAACAAGGTATGACTAAGTTTGGACTTATAATCCCGTGTGTTCAACTTAGTCATAGGTGGTCGAAGTGCGGAGACCCGAACTCCGGGCCTCATGGTCCCGAACCATGCGCGCTACCAACTGCGCTACACCTCGAAAAATATTTAGTTTTGATTTGCAGTTGTCCGCGGCGCTTCCTGTTGTTACTAAGGTTCTGCCATCGCAAACAAGGTTTGCTCGTCAATCACCAAGTAACTGCCACTCCTTATTCCTCGCTGCATCACCCACTGGGTGCGCTCGGAAACGTCCCCAACTGCGCTACCTCGATAAAATATTTTATGAAGTAAAGTTATTTTGCGATAACATTTTAGCATATGAACGGTAAATTGTCAATAGAGAAAATAAGAAAATTGTTCTTTTGGGGTTGAAGCAGAATAAAAATATAAAAAAATGAAAGGAAAGAGGAAAAGGGGTGCGAAAAAAAGCTCTCAAAACTCAATAAAATCAAGGGCTTTTGCAATGTTCAAAAAAAAATAAAAAATTTTTCAAAAAAGGTATTGACAAACAAAAAAAGCTGTGCTATAATAACACACGTCGCAAGGGCAAAACGGAATACGGAAGCATAGCTCAGTTGGGAGAGCATCTGCCTTACAAGCAGAGGGTCATAGGTTCGAGCCCTATTGTTTCCACCAAGCGAACACCACGGTGTTCGCTTTTAAATGGCCTGGTAGTTCAGTTGGTTAGAACGCTAGCCTGTCACGCTAGAGGTCCGGGGTTCGAGTCCCCGTCAGGTCGCCAATTATATGTTTTCTATGCCTCTGTAGCTCAGTTGGTAGAGCAGAGGACTGAAAATCCTCGTGTCGTTGGTTCGATTCCGACCGGAGGCACCATATATGCGGATTTAGCTCATTTGGTAGAGCGCGACCTTGCCAAGGTCGAGGTGGCGGGTTCGAGCCCCGTAATCCGCTCCAATATGGTGACGTAGCCAAGTGGTAAGGCCCCGGTCTGCAACACCGTTATCCGCCGGTTCAAATCCGGCCGTCACCTCCAAAACAAAATCCCGACCCTTGTGGTCCGGATTTTTTGTTTTGGAGAGGTCAGTCGCTCTTGCGCCAACCTTCCGAGAA
>JAZREL010000034.1:0-18435 GCA_045660785.1 Eubacteriales bacterium
TAGAGCAGGGGACTGAAAATCCCCGTGTCGTTGGTTCGATTCCGATCGGAGGCACCATATGCGGATTTAGCTCATTTGGTAGAGCGCAACCTTGCCAAGGTTGAGGTGGCGGGTTCGAGCCCCGTAATCCGCTCCAGAAAAAAGCAACATCCTCAATCGGATGTTGCTTTTTAACAAAATAAGCAAGAATTCATATACTATTAGCGTGGTGACGTAGCCAAGTGGTAAGGCCCCGGTCTGCAACACCGTTATCCATCGGTTCAAATCCGATCGTCACCTCCAAAACAAAAAGCACCCAATTTCGGGTGCTTTTTGTTTTGGAGCTACCGGTCACTGACGTGAACCGACAGCGCCGAAGGCGCGGCGGTTCTAATCTGGAAGCTAAGTGAAAACGATTGATTATCGTTTTCACAACGCTTTTCGCCACAAAGAAGGGAGAGTGCCGAGGCAAGCGCTTGGGTTGACGAAGACAATCGACCATTCGACTGGTGCGGAAGTCACCTCATGTGCCGTTCGTTTTGGAAGTCACTTCATCTCGGTGGGATGCTTTTTTCGTTCTGGGAGGTGACGATTAACTGTGAACCAATGCTTTCGCTTGCGAAAATTACATCGGTCAAATCTGAAAACTAAGTCAAAACAATTGAGAATTGCTTTGACGACGTTTTTCGCTCCAAAGCAAGGAGTATGGCGAGTTTGGCGCTTGGGCAAACGAAGGCAGACGACTATGCGACGAGTGCGGAAGTCACCTCAGGTGCCGCCCATATTAGAAGATACATCTTGAAGCACTCCAATCGGGGTGCTTTTTTGTTTTGTCGGCGCCGATTAACTGTGAACCAATGCTTTCGCCCAGCAAAAAATTACATCGTCAAATCTTACTTGTAGGGGAGGGGTTTTCCCTCCCGTTTTTGGTTGAGCGGACAGTCGGGGACGCCTGTGCCTACGGAAACGGGCGATGGCGTCGTCCCCCTGCAAGGTGAACGAAATCTTGATGCAACGCTATATAGCACTTTGTCTTGCAATCAATAATTATTTATGCTACAATAAATAAAAAGAGGTGATTATTCGTGAAAAGAAAAATAATAATCTTTGTTTTAATCGGTGTATTTGCCACATCTTTTCTCGGGATTACTGCATTTTCGGTATCGCGGGGAATTTTGGCAGACGAGAAAAAGCGGGAGTATTTTGACGTATACATGGCGCAGGCAAGGGAGTATATTGAGTCGAGCCCCGAAATTGTAGATAAATACGGAAATGATATATCAATTGAATTTACCAAATCCGGCACTTATTTGGCGGAAGGAGAAAGAAACTTTTCGGATCTCATTATAGATACGTTTTTCCCGAAAGCGCCTGATACAATTGAGGAATTTATCTTGGAAACGGAGAAGATTAGCTTTTATGTTTCGATAAACAGAGATAAATATGAGATAATTTTCACAAAGGACATTGAGGGTAAGCTAACGGTGTCAAGTCTTGAACCCGTGAACAAATAAATGTGAAATGAAGCTCTATGTATGGTAAAATAAAGATACAGAAAAAAGAAAGGCGAAACGCTATGAAATACCAAAATCCAATTATCAAGGGATTTAATCCCGACCCAAGTATTTGTCGTGTGGGGGACGATTTTTATCTCGTTACCTCAACGTTTGAATTTTTCCCCGGAGTTCCTATTTATCACAGTAAAAATCTTGTGAATTGGGAGCTTATCGGGCATTGTCTTACACGTGACACACAGCTTCCGCTTAAGGGCGCTGTTGTATCAAAGGGCATCTACGCGCCGACAATAAGATACCACGAGGGCACGTTCTTTATGACCACAACCAACGTGTCAATTGGCGGCCACTTTATCGTGCATACAAAGGATATTCGCGGTGAGTGGAGTGAGCCCGCATACGTTGACCAAGGCGGCATTGACCCTTCGCTGTTTTGGGATGATGACGGCACCTGCTATTTCGTGTCAAACGGCTTGGACGAGAACGGAAAAATAGGCATTTATCTTTGCGAGGTCAACCCGTTCACGGGCGAAAAATATACCGAAACTACATTAATTTCAAACGGCTGCGGCGGCAGATACCCCGAAGCTCCGCATATATATAAGGAAAACGGATACTATTATCTTATGCTTGCAGAGGGCGGCACCGAATACGGTCATATGGAAACGATGCAACGCTCAAAAAGCATCTGGGGTCCGTTTGAAAAATGCCCGCATAACCCCATCCTTTCGCACAGAGATGCCCCGGGACCCATTCAAGCAACGGGACACGCGGATATAATTGAGGACCAAAACGGAAATTGGTGGCTTGTTTGCTTGGCAATCAGACCCTTTGCGGACACACACCTTCACAATCTCGGCAGAGAAACCTTTTTAGCTCCCGTTAAATGGCAGGACGGATGGCCTATCGTTGGAAATAACGGCTTAATAGATTTTGAAATGGACGGCCCTTTGCCCGCACCGTGTGATGCACCTACCTCACTTGATTTTGAGGACAAGCTTGACGGAAGCGCGCTTGATTTAAGATGGAACTTTGTGCGCAATCCAAAACGCGAAAATTATCGCCTCGAAAACGGCGGCTTAACCTTAATTGGCGGTGACGACCTATCATGCGAGGGTGGAAATCCAAGTGCAATTTTGGTGCGCCAAGGTGAGTTTGATATGGAAATGACCGCGCAGCTTGAGGGTGAGGTTGAAAACGGCGCGCGCGTTGGAATTACCGCCTTCTATAACAGCTTTTTCCATTATGATATTTTTGTAACCAAGGACGAGGAAGGACACAAAATTTGCTTGCGCAAGCGCGTTTGTGATATCGACGTTGTAGTTGCTTCACAAAAAATAGAGTATAACGGCAAAATCAATCTGAAAATAAAGAGCGATAGAAGCTACTACACCTTCCTTTACGAAAAGGATGGCGAATTTTGCACTCTCGGTAAGGGAAAAACCGCGCTCCTGACAACTGAGGTTACAAGCCCGATGAGCTTTACAGGCACGTTCTTCGGTGTTTTCGCGGAAAATGGCAAAATAAACGTTTCAAACGTTACTCTTAAAGAGATAAAATAACAAAAAGCACCCTCGGGTGCTTTTTTCATTATTTGTCGCTAAGTCCAATAAAATAGTCAGCGCTGACTCCGTAGAATTTACAAAGCTTAATTAAATCGTCGATTTTTAATTCCGCGCGCCCGTCCTCGATATGACTGTAGCCCTGCTGCGATTTGTTTATAATCTCGCCAACCTCTTTTTGAGTTAAATCCCTGTCTTCGCGCAAATTTCGCATTCTCGTTCTGTAATTCATATAAGCTCCTTACATTTATTATGCCAAAAAAAGTCTAGCATACTCAAATTTTGAGTATTGACTTTTACTCAAAGATTGAGTATAATTGAGGTGAGTAGGCGGTCAAAATACGGGGAATTCTTTCTCACTCTTGACTCGTATGTGTCTATGTGCTAAAATTAAAGTAGATAAAATCAAGTGTGGAGGGCGTAAAATATGAAAAAATCATTGAAAACAACAGCTATCATACTCATGCTGTTCCTTGTCGGGGTTATTCTTTGCTCCTGCTTAGATATGTTTACGCCACGGCACGAGATAGTTATTGCTACGCTTGGGGAATATGAGCGTGAGGAATTTTATTCAAGCGGCGGTTTTCAAGACTATACAGATTACGGAAAGTATTATTTTAGTAAGGTGCCGAATTTTGAGGAAAATGAGTATTTTGCTCCCGTTGGCACAAGCGATATAGAGGTGCTATGCGGTTATGTTGATAATTTTGATAGTTGGGTAAATGCAATTGCGGCAGGAGCTTATACTGAGAGTGGGCGCGCACTTGTAGAGAATTACGACCTTGACCGCACGGTAATAGATGAAAGCGACTACTTCTATATTTATGACAAAATGGGTGAACCGATAGGCGAAAGCGAGTACGAGCAGTACGAATGCTACGATGTTTACATTTTCGACACGTCGTCCTGTATTTTATATTATTTTCACAACAATATATAAGGAGGTGATTTTGTGAAAAAAGGTTTTAACATCACATCAACAGCTCTGCACTCTGCGTATTTGCTTTTATTTTTCATTACGGTGGTATGCGGCGCGCTCTATCATTTTTTCTGGGATACTGCTTATTGGCGAGTTATCGCTGATACGGGCTTTATAATTTGTTTCATTTCAATGTTTGGTCTGATAGTAACAATTCCAATTTCTCTTTGTATGAACGTGCTTTCTGCTGTTTTTTCTAAACTAAAAGCAGAAAGAATAGCTTGGATAGTTTTTTCTGCCATTTCACCGTTTGTACTGATTTTTATTACTATGGTGCAATGTGCAATAATCGTAGGTGAAACAGGCGGCGTATAAATATAGAAAAAGCACCCTCGGGTGCTTTTTCTCTTTACATTCACTCTTGCTTGTGATATAATTTCTACATATTTATATAACAATTATTTTAATCGGGAGAGAATTATGGCAATTGAGAGAGTCAGAGCTTATTTTAAGGAGCTTGGAATTGAAGAAAGAATAAAAGAGTTTGACGTATCAAGCGCGACGGTGGAGCTTGCGGCTGCGGCGCTTGGCTGTGAGGGGGCAAGAATTGCAAAGAGCTTGTCCTTTATGGTGGGCGAGAGGGCAATTTTGGTTGTTTGCGCAGGAGACGGCAAGGTGGACAACGCGAAATTTAAGGCACAGTTTGCAACAAAGGCAAAAATGCTCACGCCCGACGAGGCAGTTTCTCTTATCGGTCACGCGGTTGGCGGCGTTTGCCCATTTGCCGTAAACGAGGGCGTTGACGTGTATCTTGACGAGTCGCTAAAGCGCTTCCAAACCGTTTTCCCCGCGTGCGGTAGCTCAAGCAGCGCAGTTGAATTAACAATTGACGAGCTTGAAAAATACTCAAGCTACACCGCTTGGGTTGACGTTTGCAAGGGATGGCAGCAAGCGTGATTGTTATCACGCTTGCACACACGCGGCACGCGATTTGTTATTGCGGTGGGGCATTTTTACTCACTTTACCGCGCTAAAATAATTCGGCGTATTTTTTTAAGGGCAAATTTTACTGTTTGTCCACAAAATAGAAACACTTGTGCAAAAAGATTGCACATTTTTTTATTTTTTTTGCAAAAAGGTATTGACTTTGCACGCGAAAAATTATATGATAAGAATAATATTTATATTTTTGGAGGAAACTTAAAATGAAACTCAGAAGAGTACTTGCAATTGTAATGGCAATTGCACTCACCTTCGGTATGGTTGCTGTTCTTGCTTCTTGTGGCGGAAACAACGAGGTTAACTATGCTGAAAACAACACAAAAATCAAGGTTGGTATGTCCGGCCCACTCACAGGCGGTGCTGCTATGTACGGTATCGCAGTTAAGAATTCCGCTCAGCTTGCTATTGACGAAATCAACGCAGCAGGCGGTATCAATGGCATTATGCTTGAGCTCGTTGCAGCTGACGACCAACATGATGCTACACTCGTTTCAACAACCTACACAACACTTTACGAGGGCGGCTGTCAGCTTTACCTCGGCACAGTAACAACAAAGCCAGGTATCCAATTTAAGGATTACGCTGTTGAGGACGGTATTTTCTATCTTTCACCATCAGCATCAGGCGACGATATCCCAACAGCGGATGGCGGCTTCCAAATGTGCTTCACAGACTCCAACCAAGGTACAGCTTCTGCTAAGCTCTTCAACCAAGACTATGTAGGCAAGAAGGTTGGTATCTTCTACAAGGCAGACGACGACTATTCAGTTGGTATCAAGAACAACTTCGTGGCTAACCTCGACGCTTCCTTCGGCAAGCCCGTTGAGGCATCATTCACAGGCGAAGCTTCAATGTTCGACACACAAATCTCACTTCTTAAGGATTGCGACGTAATCTTTATGGCTATCTACTACACACCAGCTTCACAATTTATGAAGCAGGGCGCAAACTTGGTTAAGGCAGACGCAGTTTACTTCGGCTGCGACGGCTTCGACGGTATTGACGCAGTTGACGGCTTTGCAATCGACACAATCCCACAAGAGGTTTCATACCTTTCACACTTTGATTCAACAGCAACCGAGGGTCCTGCGGCTGATTACATCAACGCATACAAGGAAGCTTACCCAGGTGAGCCACTTAACCAATTCGGCGCAGCAGCATATGACTGTGTATATGCAATGGTAGCGGCACTTGAGGGTGAGGACATCTCAGCTACAATGTCAGCACAAGATTTTGCAGAAATCCTTCTTAACAAGTTCGCAAACGGCTTTGTGTTCAACGGCGTTACAGGTAAGTGCGAGGGCGAAAACAAGTCCACAATTACTTGGAATGCGGACGGTACAGTAGATAAGGAAGCAGTTAAGTACGTAGTAAAACAAGCTCAGTAAACTGATTATCTTAACTAATAATTATTTGCCGACGCTTTTGTGGCGTCGGCAAATTGTCTTAATTAAAACGTCTTAAAATCCGCACTTGGTGCGGCAAAAGATAAGGAAAAAACAATGGATTTATTAACGATTATTATTAACGGTCTTAGCATAGGCGGCATATACGCGATGATTGCCCTTGGCTATACCATGGTTTACGGTATTGCCAAGATGCTTAACTTTGCGCACGGCGATATTATAATGGTTGGTGCTTATACCGTGGTGCTTTTGTTTGCAACAAGCCCCGCACTTGGCATTTCTGCCTCTATTGTGCTTTGCGTGCTTGTTGGAATAATTGTCGAAAAAGCGGCGTATAGACCCCTTCGCGGTGCATCTCCGTTGGCAGTTCTCATCACCGCCATCGGTGTAAGTAAGCTTTTACAGAGCGCGGCGCAGATTTTTATCGGCTCGGAGCCGAAGGGAATTACCCTCAACCTTGGTGAAATCAAGCTTGGAAATCTTCACATCAGCGTTTTGACGCTTTTGACAATTCTTATATCCGTTGCCGTTATGGTAGGACTTACACTCTTTGTAAAATATACGAAAATGGGACGCGCAATGGTTGCCGTTTCCGAGGACAGAGGTGCGGCTCAGCTAATGGGCATAAACGTAAACTCTGTTATCACGGTTACCTTTATAATCGGCTCAGCTCTTGCGGCGCTTGCAGGCGTGTTCTTGCTCTTCAAGTCGCAATCGGTTGACTCAACCTTTGGCGCAATGCCCGGCATCAAGGCGTTTGCGGCTGCCGTTATCGGCGGTATCGGCTCAATCCCCGGTGCTATGGTGGGCGGCGTCGTGCTTGGCTTTATTGAGGCAATCTTTGCCGCAACACCGCTTCGCGACTACGTTGACGCTATCGAATTTGCAATTCTTATTATTGTTCTTCTCGTTAAGCCAACAGGCATTCTCGGAAAGAAGAGAAGGGAGAAGGTATAATGAAAAAGAAAGTAACGTTTGGCTCACTTGCAAGAACGTTTTCCAAAAATTACCTCAACTATACGGTAATTTTGGCAGTAATGCTTGTCTTTACTATTCTTGCCCTTGCCACCCCGATGAAGGACTCAACCGCGCTCCTTTTCCAAAAGATTACGGTTGCGGTTATTTTGGCGGTGTCATTAAACTTCGTTGTCGGCTTCCTTGGTGAATTATCCCTTGGTCACGCGGGCTTTATGGCTATCGGCGCTTTCCTTGGCGGTAAGCTTTCAATGATGCTGATAAATGCATTTGACCTTGAAAACACAAACGTTTTAGTTTTGCTTTTGGCACTTTTGCTTGGCGCTATATGCGCGGCAGTGTGCGGCTTTGTCGTTGGCTTTGCGGCGCTCAGACTCCGCGGTGACTACCTTGCGATAGTTACCCTTGCCTTTGGTGAGATAGTCAGAGTTATTTTCATTAACTCCTCGTACGACAATGCAGTTGGCAAAATAAACGCATCGAAGCTCCCCGAATTTATAAAGAGCTTTCTTGCAAAAATTTTGGAAATTCTCAATTTCGGCGGCGCACTCGGACTTCAAAGCCCGTCGTTCCCGAAAAAGAAGATGTATATTCTTGTTATTATCGGATTTTTGCTCATTTTGTTTACGCTTTTCGTAATTCAAAATATCTTAAAGAGCAAAACGGGTAGAGCCATAACCGCTATTCGTGATAACGAAATTGCGGCAAAAGCAATGGGTATTGACGTAACGAAGCATAAGCTTATGGTTTTCGTCATTTCAGCCGCATTTGCAGGTATGGCAGGTGTGCTTTTCAGCTACGCCAACAAGCCCGTCAGCGCTTCGTCCTTTGACTATAACTACTCAATTGAAATTCTTATTATGGTAGTTCTTGGCGGTATGGGAAGCATAAACGGCTCAATTATTTCCGCCTCGCTCATTACGGTGCTTAACGAGTTCCTCAGCAAAAAGCTCACGGGCGACAATGCGATTTACAAGGATCTTTTCTACGCGATAATTCTTATCCTCGTTATTATTTATAATAACGCACCGGCACTCAAAAACTTCCGTGAAAGAGTTAATCTTAAAAACCTCTTTAATAAAATCTTTAAGCGCAAGCCGAAGCTCTCAAGCGCGTCAAGCGATGCGGCAAGATGGGACGTTGTGCCGACAAAGATAGAGATGAACGAGGTTTTATCTACCGACGTTATAATTGACTATACAGGCGAAAACAGCGCCGATATAGACGAGAGAGGAGGTGTTTCGGGTAATGGCGAAAAAGATTAAAGCCCCCAAGCCCGCTCCTCACAAAAGAGAGAACATTGAAAGCGAATACGTGCTTGAAACAAGAGGACTTGGCATTACCTTCGGCGGCCTTAAGGCGGTACAAAATGTGAACCTTAAGATAAAGAAAAATCAGGTTTACGGTCTTATCGGCCCTAACGGTGCAGGAAAAACCACGGTTTTCAATTTGCTCACGGGCGTATATCAGCCAACGACGGGCTCCTTCTATTTAAACGGTGAGGACTTAACGGGTCTGAGCCAGGAAAAAATCAACCGTAAGGGCTTTGCCAGAACCTTCCAAAACATCCGTCTTTTCAACAATATGACGGTTGTACGAAACGTTATGGTTGGTCTTTCCAATCAGCCCGAGTATAAATGCACGCTTTTTGAATCAATCTTCCGCCTTCCACGCCATTTCATAGCGGAGAGAAAAATGCGCAACCGCGCAAAGGAGCTGCTTGACATCTTTGGTCTGCTTGACGAAAGAAACAATCTTGCATGCAACCTGCCGTACGGTAAGCAAAGAAAGCTTGAGATTGCACGTGCGCTTGCAACGAATCCAAAGCTCCTTTTGCTTGACGAGCCCGCCGCGGGAATGAACCCGAATGAAACGGAGGACCTTGTAAACACAATTAAGTATATTTGTGAAAACTTCGATATGACAATTTTGCTTATCGAGCACGATATGAAATTCGTGTCGGGTCTTTGCGATGAGATTACCGTGCTTAATTTCGGTACTGTCCTTGCCGAGGGCGACACTAAGGAAGCGCTTAATAACCCTGAGGTTATCAAGGCGTATATCGGAGGTTAATTATGGCACTTTTAGAGGTACAAAATTTAGAGGTAAGCTACGGCGTTATCCGTGCAATAAAGGGAATTTCCTTCGAGGTTAACGAGGGCGAGATTGTAACGCTCATCGGTGCAAACGGTGCAGGAAAAACAACTACAATGCAGTCAACCGTCGGTCTTATTCCAAAAAAGAGCGGCAAGGTTGTCTTTGACGGACAGGATATTACGAAAACTCCGTGCCACAAGGTTGTGCATCTCGGTATGACACAGGTGCCCGAGGGAAGAAGAATTTTCCAGGAATTGACCGTTTACGAAAATCTACTTATGGGTGCTTACTCCGTAAAAAACAAAAAAGCTGACTTTAAGGCAGATATTGAAAGAGTTTATCAGCGCTTTCCGCGTCTTGCCGAAAGAAAAAATCAGGTTGCGGGCACACTCTCAGGCGGTGAGCAGCAAATGCTTGCAATGGGACGCGCGCTTATGAGCCACCCGAAGCTTCTTATGCTTGACGAGCCGTCGATGGGTCTTTCACCGCTTCTTGTTGATCAGGTTTTTGAAATCATCAAGGAGATAAACAAGGACGGCACAACCATTCTCTTGGTTGAGCAAAATGCGGGCAAATCTCTTGCAATTTCAGACCGCGCCTACGTCTTGGAAAACGGCGAAATAGTTCTTTCGGGAACCGGCAAGGAGCTTAGCGAGAGTGAAATGGTTAAGAAAGCATACCTTGGCGGATAAATAGGGATGCTGCAATGGCGCAGAACAAAAACAGACATTACTCTAACTAAAAAATCAAGTGAATGTATGTGTTTATTAACGATAAGGTCGAGATGTTGCGATTTTCGCAACATCTCCTCTTTTTATGTCTGTTTTTTAGTTGCGACCACTCGTACTGCCGTACAAAGTACGCCGACGACTTCGTGTTCGCAACTTCTGCATCCATTTCGCTATCCCCATAAAATGCTGTCGCATAAGGCGACAGGCAAGCTTGCCTCAGCTATACCGCGTGTCTAAAAAACGACTTCACAATAAAAAAGAGTCACATCTGTGGCTCTTTTTGTTTTGTCAAGTAATTACTTGCTTGACAAAAAGAGGCAAGTATGCTAAAATTGACTTGATAATTATAATATAGGAGAGATATTATGAAAAAGAAGATTATTTTATTTATCTCAGTCCTTGCACTTGCCATTTTCGCGCTTGCCGTTTCTGTTAGTGCAGCCGATTGGACATATAAGGATGAGAGTGGTACAACACATCTTACGTTAACAATTGATGACGCGACGGGTGTTGTCACAGAGTATGAGGGCCGCTTCCCAATGTGGACTGAGGACGGTGAGCCGCTTACCTGGTACGTAATTAAGACCGAGGGCAACGTAAAAACCGTTAAATCCTTCGTATCCTATGACCCCGTTTACACAAACCATGGTAGCGGATATTATAGATTTGTAAAAGCGGCTGACTTCACCTTGAAGGATCAGTATCCCGTACCGACCAAGGAAAACGTTGTCAGCATAAATATGCCTAACGATATGGGCATTACCGCATTTTCAAACTACAGCGCGGTTAACTTCCAAGCAGGTATTACCTATACTCCGAACAAGCTTGAAATTCTTTTCTTGCGCTGTCCAAACACATTGACAAATACGGAAAGACTTGTTCAGGCAACAAAAGCTTTGGAGGTTGAATTCGATAAGGACTCTACCTTTACAACACTTAGCCACCTTGCCTTCCACGAGTCAAAGTCACTCCGCAAGGTTAATATTCCTGCATCCGTTGAGGTTATCGCATCACAAAGTGACAACAACGGCAGAGCATTTTGCAACTGCGTTTCCTTGGAAACAGTTACCTTTGACGAGGGCTCAAAGCTTAAAACAATACAAAGCGGCGCGTTTAAGGGCTGTTCTTCACTTAAGGAAATTCAACTCCCCGCTTCAATGACTACAATTGATAACAACGCCCTTAGCTACGCAGGTGGCTTTGAAATTATTAGACTTCCCGAAAACTTTACTCACTTTATAAACTTAAATTCAAACGGCACGATAAGAAATGACCATCACTCCTTTACATATCAAGCGGGTAACGTAAAGGAATACTATCTCCCTGCAAGCTTCTACGCAACCGCACCTGACACCGTTTATCGCGTTTCATACGCATTTTACGGCGGAGCTAACGTAAAGTTCTTCTATTGCGGCACTGAGGAGCAGCTTCTTAACGCGATTACTAATTTCAAGAGCTATACATCCAGTGCAACTGATAATAACGGCAACTTCACAAATGCTACCGTTGTTTCATATGCGGATTATCTTTTAGATAAAGAAGCGTACAATAACGGCGACTATATATTCTACGGCTATAACGCGTGCGACGCCTTCCGCGGCGGAAATCACGAAAATACCGTTGAATACGGCTTTGCGGGCGAGAAGTATTTAAGCGATTACTGCGCATATACAACCTGCCAAAGCTGTGGTAAGGAGTCAACTGAGGTTATCTCAGGCCCACTCTTTGTAAACAAGGGCTATGCAAAAGCGCTTGACGGCTCATCCTTTACCTACGGCATTACAGTTAACGCCGAGGAAATTGCAAAGTATGAGGCGGCAACAGGCGAGACGGTTAGCTACGGCGTGTTAGCGGCGAAGAAAAACGTATCAAGTGACGGCTTGCTTATCGGCGCAGATAAAGCACCGCTTGACGGAGTTATTTTAGCTGACTTTACACAAAATGAATATTCGATTTTCAACCTAAAGGTTAACGGAATCTCCGAGGAAAACAAATCAACCGAAATTTACTGCGGCGCATATGCAATAATCGGCGACAGCGTTGCATACTTTGGAGAGGGCATTACCGATAAGGCACAGCTCATCAGCTCTGACTTAATAACAAACGTTGAGGAATAACCCCTAAATAAACGAAAAGAGCCACATATGTGGCTCTTTTTTAATTCAAGCGTCATCAAAGCAAAAATTGAGCTTTGAGCTTTTATATATGAGAAAATCATCTCATTTTTTCACGAATATTTATTATTCTTAAAATTGCAGGGCTTAAAACGATATTTATAATAAACTCTAAAACGAAGTTAAGACCGACAAATGCAACAAGTAAGTAAGCGATTATACCCTTACCCTCGCTCGCCGCGCCCGAAACAACCGTGTCCCAGAAGAAAAGGCGGCAGCCGATAAGGAAAATTCCTGTGTTCACAACAGGGCAGACAATAGCGCTGACTATTACCGCGAAATATCTGTTTAGCTTTTCAAGCAGCTTGTAGGCAAAGCCAGCACAAAGACCGGACATAGAGCCCTTAAGCAAAACTATAAATATAGTGCCAAGTGGACTGATATTTAGCCAAAAGGAGCTATCTGCAGGATTGAAAAGGAAGAACAAGCCCGAAATAAATCCGAGAAAGGTTCCAACCCAAGGGCCGCAAAGTGCCGCGCCAAGCACGACGGGAATTAAGGTGAGTGAGATTGAAGCAAGACTGCCGATTTTGATAAATCCGCCAAAATAGGACAGAAGTGCAACAATAGCTGTGAGCAATGCTGTAAGCACAAGCTTTTGGGTTTGCTCACCGGTTTGTTTGTTTGTTTTCATAAATCCTCCTTGCTGTCGCCCATAAAGGTGCAACGCATAAATTTATATTATCACTTGCAAAGCAAGCAACAAACGTGGTTATGTATGGGAGGTGTCCTCCCTCCCGTTTGCACGGGAAATTTTTAATTATTTTTATTGTATAAAATATTAAGACCCTTAAGCACCAAGTGTCTGTCAAGTGTCATCTTGTGCTTGCAATGCGGAGTTACCGTTGAGGCAAGGCCGCCCGTTACGTAAACGTCGAGTGGGTGCCCGTATTCCTCTGCGATTCTGTCAATCATACCGTCAATTAAGCTTGCATTACCGAAAACAACGCCGCTTTTCATACAGTCTATGGTGTTTTTGCCAATAACGCTTGGCGGTGCTGAAAGGTCAATTTTTGGAAGCTGAGCTGTGCGCTCAGAAAGAGCGTTTAAGCCCATTAAAACACCGGGAATAATTGAAACGCCGATAAATGCGCCCTTGTCGTTGACAACGGACATCTTAGTTGCCGTGCCAATGTCGATAATCAAAGCAGGGGAGCCGTAAATATTATGAGCCGCAACACACGCACAAATAATATCTGCGCCAACAGAGGACGGGTTGTCACACTGAATTCCAATGCCCGTTTTAATTCCGGGGCCGACAAGCAGCGGCTCAACACCGTAAATTAAGCGTACCGCCTTTTTGATAACGCGGTTGAGCGGTGGCACAACGGAAGAAATGATAGCGCCCGTGATTTCATCTTTATTTACGTTATGAAGGGCGAGAATGCTTAAAATATTGCTTGCATATTCGTCACTCGTTTTAGTTGTGTCGGTTGCCATACGTGCAACGAATTTAAGCTCGTTTCCCAAGAAACCGCCGAAAATAATATTTGAGTTTCCGATATCGATTGTAAGAACCATCATTTACCTCCCGAATTTTTTGTAATATTTTATCACGGATTTATAAAATTGTCAATAAAAAATTCATATATAGACTAATATAGAAAAAATCATACCGCCTTTTATGCGCACGTGCGCTTACTCGCGCGCGAAAAATATACTTGCAATTTAGTTCCTACTGTGCTAAAATGTATCTGTTTTGTGAATAAACAAATTTATCAATTATTATATAGCTTTCAAAAAGGAGTGATAATAATGGAAAAAGCATACAAGCGAAGCCGAGTTATGTATATTATCGAGGCAGGACTTGAATATTTGGTTTCTATTTTATTTGCGGAATCTTTTTTGCCGCGACTGACGGGTGCAAACGGACTTAACCTTTCTGACCCTGTGCGTGCGGTTATCTCCGCGGTTATTTCTCTTGGCTGCGTCTTTCAGCTGATTGCAATGCTTTTCCGCCGCGGACGCGCAAAGCCACTCGTTTTAACACTCAGCGTGGCTAATCAGCTCCTTTTTATGTTACTTTACATAATCCCCGTGTTTAATTTTGGTGCGGGCGCGAAAAAGGTAATTTTCATCGTCGGAATTTTGGCGGCGTACTTAATTTACTACGTCGCGCATCCGCAAAAAATCAATTGGTTTATGTCACTTATCGACGACAAGCAAAGGGGCAAGTTTACCGCTAAAAAGGAAATTATCTCCCTTGTTATGGGAATTGTCTTTTCCTTTGTTATGGGTGCTATCGTTGATGCATTTCAAGAAAACGGCAACCACACGGGCGCATTTATCGTAATTGCCGTAACCGTTTTCGTCCTTATGATTTTCCACACCCTGACTATGATTTTGTCAGTAGAGAAGGAGCAACCAAAATCAAGAGAAAACGTCGGCAAGGAGTTTTTCTCCACCTTTAAAAATAAGGGCGTAATTATGGTGTCCGTTGTTTTCGTGCTTTGGAATATTGCATCCTGCTCCTCAAAGCCATTCTACGGCTCATATATGGAAAACGAAACGGAGCTTGGCTTTGCCGCAACGTTTTTGGCGGTTTTAAGTGCCGTTTCTGCGGTTTCAAGAATTGTCGCATCGGTAATTTTCGGTATAATGGCTGACAAAAAATCCTTTGCTAAAACAATCACCATTGCATTTGTGGTGGCGGGGCTGAGCTTCCTTTGTGTTGCCTTTGCAACGCCCGAAAACGGCAAGGTGATGTTTATGCTTCACTATATTCTTTACGGAATTGCAATGGGCGGAATAAACAGTGCCCTGATAAACCTTTGCTACGATTACGCACCGCCCTCAAAGCGCGTTGGCGCATTGGCGGTAACTCAAGCACTTTCAGGTGTTGTCGGCTTTACAACAACGACAATAGTTGCACTCCTCGTTAAGAAAATTCAAGAAAACGGAAACGAATTTTTTGGCGCCTCAATCTACGCACAGCAGGTTGTATCTATAATCGGCGTTTGCTTCTCACTCCTTGCTATGCTTTACGTTTTGATTTTCTTTATCGTGAAGAAAAAAATTTCGCGTCAGGGCGAGGAATCAAACGGAAAAAACACAAATGAAGCACAAATAGCGGCAAAATAACCGCGTTTAGGTGAAAAGCGTCAAGCTATTGTGCAAAATGGCTAAAAAAATACAAAAACAACTATAATATTATGTAGTATAATACTTTATATTGTTTATTTTCAGTTTAGTTTACCACTATATAATGTGCAAGGGAGGTGGGAAAGATGATTCATATTCTTGTTGTAGACGATGATAAAAGTACAAGAATGTTCCTTAGCGCCGTGCTTGAAAAGAACGGATATACCGTTTCGACAGCGGGCGACGGCATAGAAGCACTTGAGGTTATGGACAAGGAGCATATTGACCTTGTCGTTTTAGATATTATGATGCCAAAAATGGATGGATATGAATTCACCAAAACACTTCGCGATTCAAATAACAACCTGCCAATTCTTATGGCTTCCGCAAAGCAGCTCCCAATGGATAAGCACAAGGGCTTTATTGTGGGAACTGACGACTATATGACAAAGCCGATTGACGACGAGGAAATGCTATATAGAATCAAGGCGCTCCTTCGCCGTGCAAAGATTGCAAATGAGCATAAAATTGAAATCGGTAAGGTAGTTATAGATTACGATTCGCTTACCGTATCGCGTAACGGCGAGGTGCAGGAGCTTCCTCAAAAGGAGTTTATGCTTCTTTACAAGCTTCTTTCATACCCCGGCAAGATATTTACGCGCATTCAGCTAATGGACGAAATTTGGGGACAGGACAGTGACACGGGCTGGGAAACCGTTACCGTTCATATAGGACGCCTTCGTAAAAGATTCGAGGGCTGGGAGGAGTTTTCAATTGAGTCCGTGCGCGGGCTTGGCTATAAGGCGGTAAAGCTTGTATGAAGAAAAAGGAATTTAACACCTTTAAGCGCATAAAATCTCAGCGCTATTCGCTTAACCTTTCGCTCTCGGGCGTGGTTATCGCGTTTTTGCTCGCCTCGTTTGCCTTGGCGGCGCTTGGCGTTTGGGCACTTATTCAGCTTGGCTTTGAAAATACCGAGCTGCTCCTTGAGATTATGCTCACAATTCTTGTTTTCGTCGTTATTACAATAATTGTGCTCTTTATTTTCCTTGTATTTCTTGGAAGATTTCCGCTAAAGCCGGTAAACGACTTTATCAACCAAATGAACCGCTTGTCATCGGGTGACTTTAAGGCGCGCCTTCATTTTGGCGGCTTCCTTTCAAGCAACCGTACCTTTCAGGAGCTTGAGGAAAGCTTTAACGAGCTTGCAGAGGAGCTCGACAACACGGAAATGCTCCGTGCCGACTTTATTAACAACTTCTCGCACGAGTTTAAAACACCCATTGTTTCAATTGCAGGCCTTGCTAAGCTTGTAAACAAGGGTAATATCTCCGAGGAGGAGAAAAAAGCATATTTGCTTGCAATTGAATCAGAATCAATGCGCCTTGCAAATATGGCGACAAACGTGCTTAATTTAACAAAGGTAGAGAACCAAACGATTCTCACCGACGTAAACACATATAACGTTTCGGAGCAAATACGTACCTGCGTTTTGCTTCTTGAAAACCAATGGTCAAGTAAAAATATCGAGCTTTACCTCGACTTTGACGAGCATGAAATCAAAGCAAATGAGGAGCTTATGAAGCAGGTATTTATAAATCTCTTGGACAATGCAATTAAGTTCTCACCCGAGGGGGGAGTCGTTTCCGTGGAAATTTCCGAGGAAGCGTCGTTTCTTTCGGTTGCGATAAAAAATTCAGGTGATGAAATTCCAAAGGACAAGATAGACAAAATCTTTAATAAGTTCTATCAAGTTGACGAATCTCACGCCGCAAAGGGCAACGGTGTCGGACTTGCTATCGTTAAAAAGATAGTTAAGCTTCACACAGGAAAAATTTCAGTAAGGAGCGAGGGCGGCGAAACAACCTTCACAGTCACCTTGCCAACCTACAAAAAACAAGTAAAATAATTTTTAAAGGGGTAAATTTATGAAACCGGTAAAAATCATCACAGACTCTTGTTCAGACTTGACAGGCGAACTTCTTGAAAAATACAACATCGACTATGCAAAAATGCGCTATACCTACAGAGGCACAGAAAAGGAAGCAATTCTCACATGGAGCGAGGAAGCAATTCACGAGCTTTATAACGTAATGAGAGAGGGCGACCGCGTAACAACCGCACAGGTGCCTGCGGAGGAATATACCGCTATTTTCACAAAATACATCGAGGCGGGCTATGATATCGTATCAATCTCCTGCTCATCAAAGCAATCAAGCTCAGTTAACACCTCTTATGTTGTAAGGGACGAGCTTATGGCAAAATACGAGGGCGCAAAGATTCTTTGTGTTGACTCACTCAACTCCTGCGTTCCTCTCGGCGCACTCGTTATCGAGGCGGCTAAGATGGCAGAGGCAGGCAAGAGCGCTGAGGAAATTTACGAGTGGGTTATGGCAAACCGCAAAAAGATTTTGCAATTTGCAACCGTTCACTCACTCAAAACAATGCATAAGGCGGGCAGAGTAAAGGGTGCAACTGCATTTTTCGGCAACCTCCTTGGTGTTAAGCCAATTCTTATTAACGACGTTGACGGCTACCAAACCGGCTTCAAAAAGGTAAAGGGCAGACAAAACTCCTTCCAAGAAATCGTAAATCTTCTTAAAGAAAACATCTTAAATGCAGAGGAGCAGACAGTTTTCCTTGCACACGCTGACTGTGACAAGGAAGAGGTTGAGCTTCTTAAGAATATGGTTAAGGAAGCAATTCCTTGCAAGGATATCTACGTTAGCTACATAGGTCCTATCATCGGTGGTACAATAGGCCCTGATGCCGTATGTCTTAGCGCATTCGGTAAGGACGTTACCTTTAAGGCAGAGGAAAGCAAATAATGGATAAGAAAACAATTGACGGTAATATATATTCTCAAATGATTATGGGCGGCGCATCCGTGCTTGGCTCACACTCGGGCGAGGTTGACGACTTAAACGTTTTCCCAATTCCCGACGGTGACACGGGCACAAATATGCTCCAAACCATCGAGGGCGGCGCACAAGCT
>JAZREL010000035.1:0-19838 GCA_045660785.1 Eubacteriales bacterium
AAATCATTTTACCCTTAGAAAGGTAGAACGGTAATGTTTCGTCACCCGAAAGAACCTTATTATCTCTTATAACAACGTTCTTATCGGCAATAACACAGTTAAGAACAACGTTTTCCCCAGTATATGTATCCTGGAAAAGAATTGAGTTTTTAACCTTAGTGCCCTTGCCTATTTTTGTTCCGCGGAAAATGATGGAATTTTCAACCTCGCCGTAAATTTCGCAGCCGTCTGCAATAAGTGAATTTGTGACCTTAGCATCGGGGCTGTAATACGTTGGCGCGGAGTTTCTAACCTTTGTATAAACGGGTCTGTCCTTAACGCCAAAGAGCTGATCTCTTATTTTTTTATCCTTGATTAGCTCCATACTTGAGGTGTAATAATCCTGTGAGGATGTTATGCAAGCAAAATAGCCGTCGTATCTATATGTTCTGTACGATTTTCTTGTAATACCGCGAAGAATTATATCCTTTGTCAAGCTTGTATAGTTGTGTGCAATAGAATCAACAACGATTTCCTGCAAGTACTGTCTTGACAAAACCATAATGTTAAGGTTGATGTCCGCCTCGCCCTCAAAGTTTGTCGGATATGCTTGCACGTCGGTAATTACGCCGTCGTCATTTGAATCAACCAACACGTTAATTTTTGCCTGCTCCTTTGACAAATTAACCTTTTTAACCGCCATTGTCAAATCGGCATTGTTTGCCTTATGATAATTTATCATATCGTTAAGGTCTATATTGCAAATTACGTCACAGTCGGACAAAACAACGTATTCATCGGTAATTTTGCTAATAGCGGGATTTACGCTCTTTAATGCCTCAAGACGTGTAGAATAAAGCTGATTTGTGCTGTTTGCAGTTGCACGGATAAACGGAGGAAGTATTTTAATACCGCCGCTTCTTCTTGCAAGGTCCCAATCCTTACCCGAACCGATATGGTCCATCAAGGATTGATAATTATAGTGTGTAATTACACTTATGTTGCTGATATTGGAGTTAACCATGTTTGAAAGTGTAAAGTCAATAAGTCTGTATCTGCATCCAAAGGGAACTGATGCCATCGTTCTGTTTCTTGTAAGCTCGGGGATGTTATTATCGTGAATGTTTGAAAAAATAATTCCTGTAGTTGACATACTTAGCTCCTCCTTATTTCTCGATGCTTGTAACGCCTTCGAACTCGTCACTGTTTATCATAGCTTCTGAGTCGATTACCGTATTTGGCTCAATGCAAAGACCGCTTCCTATAACCGCAATTCCCTTAGCAACCGTTTTGTCCTCTCCAACCTTGGAGTTTTCGGAAATAATGCTGTTTCCGTCAATTATTGAATAAGTTACACTTGCGCCCGCTTTAATTACGGTGCCGCTCATAATAACGGAATCCTTAACGACAGCACCCTTTTCAACTATAACGTTGCTTGAAAGAACGGAATGCTCAACGCTACCGTATATTTCGCATCCCTCGGAAATAATAGAATCTACGGCTTTTGCGCCTTCTCCTATAAAGTGTGGCGGTGCCGCATAATTGCGCGAGAATATTCTCCAGGATTTGTCGTGAACGTCAAACTCTGGCTTTTCACCGAGAAGCTCCATATTCGCCTCCCAAAGACTGCTAATCGTTCCAACGTCCTTCCAATAGCCGTCAAATGGGAACGTAAACATCTTCATTCCGTCACCGAGCATATTAGGAATAATGTTCTTTCCAAAGTCATTGCTTGAGCCGGGAGTGTTTTCGTCCTCAATCAAGTATTTTTCAAGAACCTTGGCATTGAATATGTAAATACCCATAGATGCCTTGGTGCTTGTTGGATTTTTCGGCTTTTCTTGGAACTCGGTAATTCTGCCTGTATCGTCAGTAACCATAATACCAAAACGGCTTGCCTCGGAAAGCGGAACCTCTAAAACAGCGATTGTGCAGTCAGCACCCGATTTCTTATGCGCTTGAAGCATAGCGTTGTAGTCCATTTTGTATATGTGGTCACCCGATAAAATCAAAACGTACTCGGGATTATAACGTTTAATAAAGTCAAGGTTTTGATAAATCGCGTTGGCCGTGCCCTTGTACCAATCAGCGCCGTTTTTGCCCTGATACGGCGGCAAAACCATAACGCCGCCATTCATACGGTCAAGGTCCCACGGCTGACCGTTGCCGATATACTCATTCAAAACAAGTGGCTGATATTGAGTTAATACGCCAACAGTATAAATTCCGGAATTTACGCAGTTAGACATAGGAAAGTCAATTATTCTATACTTTCCGCCAAAGGTAACCGCGGGCTTCGCTGTCTTTTCGGTCAAAGCATAAAGTCTGCTGCCTTGTCCGCCTGCTAAAAGCATTGCTACAGATTCTTTTTTCTTGAACATATCTACTCTCTCCTTGCTTTTCCACTAATCCCGCGCAAAATAACCGCGCCGTTTTGTGGTAAATTTATATTAAAATAATTTTGTTCTTCACCAAAGTCGTTCTTATACGTCGAGGTTTGTAAGCATTTTGAGTTGATTACTCCCCTGCCGCCGTATTTGTATTGGTCGGTGTTAAAAATCTCCTCATATTTTCCCTGCAAGTCAACCTTGACAGTATAATTTTCCCGTGATACGGGTGAAAAATTAACAACCACTATAAGCTCGGATTTATCAATGGCCTTTCTCTTGAACGAAATGATATTCCACTCACTTTCGTTTGCTTCAATCCATTCATATCCGTCCCAAGAATTGTCAATTTCCCAAAGTTGCTTGCTTGAAAGATAGAAATTATTAAGGTCTGCTATGAATTTTTGCATTTGATTATGGCGTTGGTAGTCCGTCATAAACCATTCGAGCTGATTTTCATAATCCCATTCTCTAAACTGTGCAAACTCAGTGCCCATAAAGGTCATTTTTTTGCCCGGCATACACATCATATACGTCATAAATGCGCGCATAGAATTAAACTTATCGTCATAAGCGCCAAACATTTTGTCGATTAATGATTTTTTGCCGTGCACAACCTCATCGTGAGAAATTGGATATATATAATTCTCGTTAAAGGCATACATCATAGGAAACGTCAATTTGTCGTGGCTATACTTTCTGTAAATAGGGTCTTGAGAAACGTATTCATACATATCGTTTGCCCAACCCATATTCCATTTATAGTTAAAGCCCAAGCCACCCTCGCCAACCGGCTTTGTAATCGTTGGCCAGTCTGTTGACTCCTCGGCAATCATAAGGGCGTCTTCAAACTCACAAAAGATAGCAGAGTTTAATTTTTTCAAAAACGCAATTGCTTCCTTGTTTTTGTTTGTGCCCTCGTCATTAGGCACCCACTCACCCGGGTCCTTATCAAAATCAAGGTATAGCATTGAGGCAACCGCGTCAACGCGAAGCCCGTCTATATGATATTTTCTAAACCAAAATAAAGCATTTGAAACAAGAAAGGACTGTATTTCCTCTCTGCCAAGGTCGAAAAACCTCGTTCCCCAAACCTTGTGCTCCTTTCTGTCATTTCCTTGATATTCATAAAGCGGCTGCCCGTCAAATTCGTATAAGCCGTGTTCATCCTTGGGGAAATGTGCAGGCACCCAGTCAAGAATTACACCTATTCCTGCCTCGTGCATCTTGTTTACAAAATACATAAATTCTTGCGGCTTGCCAAAGCGCGAGGTCGGCGCATAGTAGCCGCTGACCTGATACCCCCACGAGCCGTCGTACGGATGCTCCATTATCGGCATAAGCTCAACGTGGGTATATCCCATTTTTTTCAAATACGGGGCAAGTTCGTTTGCAATTTCAGTATAAGTTAAATATTTTCCGTACACGTCCTGACAGCCACTGCGTCTTTTCCAAGAAGCGAGGTTCATTTCATAAATGTTGACAGGAGCGGAATTATAATATTTTTCGGAGTCTGTACCCTTATTTTTCTTAAAAATTTCGCCCTTGAACTTGAACCAATTTTCGTCAGTCCAATCAAAACCGTCAATATTTGCAACGACTGATGCGGTTTTATTCAAGGTTTCGGAATGAAAAGCATACGGATCTGCCTTGTAGAAGCATCTTCCGTGATTCCAAATCTTAAACTTGTAGCATTTCCCTATCAAGGATTCGTTTGAAGAAAACGTAACCTCCCAAACGCCGTCACTTTCGTTGCATTGCATTTGCAATCCAACGTCCCAAGAGGTAAAGTCGGAAACAAGCATAACGCTGTCAGCGTTTGGCGCCCATACTCTAAACGTATATTCGTGCTTTTCCCCCACTATGCTTTCGTGACAGCCAAGATATTCATATGCATAATAGTTAGTGCCTTGATGAAAATAAAACGAAGCCAAATTAGTATTCTTATTTGTTTTATCCAATTTATAAGCACCACCTTTCTTTAATTATAATTATATAATTATTTTTAACATAATTCAAGTGCTTTATTAACATATTTTTCAAAATTTGTTTACAAAACGCCGTAAAATTTTTCAAATTTCGATAAAAAAAGAGTGAGCCGCTCAGCTCACTCAATTTCTGCATATTTCTTATTTAAGTCATATTCTCTTTTGAGAATTGAAGCGACACCAATTGTTCTAAACTTTCCTTTTACAAAAAGCGCATCTCTTTGGTAGCCCTCAAATTTCATACCGATTTTTTTCATAACCGCCAAGCTTGCATCATTGCCGAACATAAATTTCGCCTCGACACGGTTTGCTTGCAAAACGTTGAATGCAAAATCCACGATTTTTTCCGCTGCCTCGGTTGCAAGACCCATTCCCCAAAACTCGGGATTTATTACGTAGCCGATTTCAACAACAGAGTTTTCCTCGTCAATTCTTGTAAAGCCGCAGGTTCCTATCATTCTGCCGCTCTCCTTATGAACAAGCGCCCAATCGTTATACTCGCCTGATTTGTAGCGAGAGATTACAAGCTCAATAAACTCCTGCGTGTATTGTAAATTTTTATGTGGCTCCCAAAGCAAAAACTGTGAGGTTTTTGGGTTGGAAGCATAGCTATGTATATCCTTCAAGTCAGAGCGCTTTACGCTTCTAAACAAAAGATGCTGACTTTCAAGTGTTGGAATACGTGAAAATATTTTTGAAAGAAAATTTCGCTTCATTTTTTTACTCCGTTGTTTTTTACAGAATGATTATATAACAATTCCGTTAATTAGTCAATAACTTTTCTAAATATAAATATATTGCTTGCAATAATAGCTTTAATGTGATAGAATGAACTTAATTCACTTTCGGAGGATTACATCTTGAACAAGATTTTATTTATAGGCGCAGGAAATATGGCGTATGCCATCGCCTGCGGAATTTCAAATGCTAAGCTGGTTGAAGATTCAAATATTATTTTATTTGACAAAAACGAGGAGCAATTTTGCAAATTTCCAAGCACATTTTCAAAATCATACGATATAAATGAGGCAATTTCTCAAGCGGACTACATTTTCTTCTCCGTTAAGCCACAAAACATAAAGGACGTATTGTCCCAAATCAAGGTTGACATAGAAAACAAGGTTTTCATTTCAATTTGTGCAGGAATTACTATTGAATCTATTGAAAAGAATTTTGATAAAATCAAATTAATTCGCACAATGCCAAATACCCCATTGCTTATTGGTCAAGGCGTAACGGCAATTTGCAAAAACCAACACGTAACAAGCGGTGAATTTGATTTTGTTAAATCTATTTTTGCTTCGTGCGGTATGGTTACTGAAATTGAAGAAAAGGACATCAATGCTTTAACCGCGATAACCTCAAGCTCCCCTGCCTACGTTTATCTTTTCATAAAATCTATGTATGAGGGTGCAAGGGCGCTCGGCTTCGATTACGAAAACACAGTTGAGCTTATCTGCAAAACGTTTATCGGTGCTTCCAATATGGTTTTATCAAGCGACAAAACGCTTGACGAGCAAATCAGAATGGTAAAATCGCCAAACGGCACAACGGAAAAAGCACTAAACGTTTTTGAAGCGGAAAATATTGAAAAAATCATAGCCGATGCAATGAAGGCGTGCGAAAAACGAGCATTTGAGCTTGCCGAAATCAATAAATAAGGTGATATTATGAATCAAAACGAACACGAAAATTCAAAAAAAGCAAGAAAGCGCTTTAACATTTTCGACTGGTATTACAGAAAAGGAAAGGCGAATGACAAGGCGGATATAAATGCTTTGAAAACACCAAGCATTGTTAATTTTTTCAAGCTTGTGTGGTTCAAAATCAACAAGCTTTTCACAGCAAACATTATCTTTGCATTTGGCAACTTCCCCATTGTTTTCCTTTTAATCGCTATATCGGGAATGTTTGATAAGTATTCATATTCTCCCGTGTCGCTTTCCTGGGGACCTTTTCAAGCGGCGCTTCAAGGCACTGAAAATTACGCTTCAAGCGCGCTTATAGGAATACACGGCTTGCATAACAGCACGCAGGTTTACAGTATTGCAACCATTATTCTCTTTGCCCTTTCACTTTTAACAATCTTTACATGGGGCTTTACCAAGGTCGGCACAACGTATATTTACCGTAACATTATGAGCGGTGACCCAGTTTTTCCGATGTCTGACTTTTTCTACATCATAAAGCGCAATATCAAGCAGTCGTTAATCATCGGCGCGCTCGATTTTATCATTCTTGCATTCTTGCTTTATGACATTGTATTTTTATTCAGAAACAGCGAAAACACGTTCAATCTCTTTATGATGTTCTTAACGGGAGCTATGCTTATTTTCTATTTCTTCATTCGCCCGTATATTTACATTATGATTTTCACGTTTGATCTGAGCATAGGAAAGATTATCAAAAATGCCTGCTCCTTTGCAATTTTAGGAATAAAGAGAAATCTCGTTGCACTCGTTGGCTGTGCAATCTTGCTCGCATTCAATATCGGTCTTGCAATTATATTTGCGCCTATCGGCATAATTTTACCGTTTATTATTACTATTGCTTTGTTCGATTTCATTGGCGTTTACGCCGCTTATCCGAACATAATAAAATATATGATGAACGAAAGTGATGCAAGGGCTATTGTCGAGCGTTTACCGGTTGCTGATGAATACGAGGACGACGCTTCAGACGATGAAGCTATCGAAGAATAATCAAAGTAAAAAGAAAAGAATTCGGCTTTTGGCCGAATTCTTTTTTATTTGAGAACGGGTTCCCCAAACCGAAGAAATGAGGTTTCGGGGTTCTCTTGCAAAAGCTCACTGACCGAAACAAATTCGTAACCTAAATCAATTAGCTTCGGTATTAATATATCAAGCGCCTCAGCGGTGTTGCTTTTTCCGCTTATATAGTCGTGAAATAAAATAATATCTCCGCCCTTAACCTTTGATTCAACCGTTTTGACAATTTGTGCCAAAGGGGCATGCTCCCAATCCTTTGTATCAATGTTCCACAATACGATTTTGTAATCATTTTCGCGCGAAAAGTCAACCAAGCTCTTGTCGTATATTCCGCAGGGCGGTCTAATTAAATTACTCACACTGCCACCAAGCTTTTTAACCTCGTTTTCCGTTGTTAAAAACTCGTTTTTCACATGGTCGATTCCGCTGTTTTTTAGTACCTTATGAGAAAAGGTATGGTTTCCTATTTCGTAACCCCTGTCGATGATTTCCTTCATTCCGTTATTGTAATTTTTCACGTTCACCCCAACAACGAAAAACGTCGCGGTAACACCGTACTTTTCAAGGACGTCTATGATTTTTTTAGTCTTTTTAGGATGCGGTCCGTCATCAAACGTTAATGCAATTTTCTTTTCCTCGCCACTTTTGTAGCTATATACCTGCTTGTTTTGAGCGCATACAGGGGAAAATCCAAATAATATAAAGAAACAGAGAGGAAAAATAACAATTCTTTTTATGATTGACATAATTCCTCTAACGTGCCAAATCTAAAGCTCTGTTTTTTCAGCTCTCTAATTACTTCTCCAATGATTTCTGCGTTAGTTTCGGAGGTTGGATGAAGCAGCATTACCTCTCCGTTGTGTATATTGTCAAGAATTTTCCTTTTTGCCGCTTCCCTTGTGGGTTGTCTTGCGTTGTCCCAATCATCATAAGCAAACGACCACATTACCGTTTTATAACCAAGTTCGCTTGCCCATTTTAAGTTTTCTTCATTGAATTTTCCCTCGGGTGGACGGTAAAATTTAGGCATTTTTTCACCGTATATTTCTTCGTAAAGATTTTCAAGCAATAAAAGCTGCTTCTCAAATTCGTCCTTACTGCTTATCTTTGTCATATCGGTATGCTTCAGAGTATGGTTTGCCAGCGTGTGTCCGTTATCTATCATTTTTTTAACTAAGCTTTGATTTTTAATAAGAAAATTATCAAGAACGAAGAACGCGCCCTTAACGTTTTCCTCATTTAATATATCAACTATTTTTTCAACGTTTCCGTTTTCATATCCCGCGTCAAAGGTTAAATATATTACGCGCTCATCATCCATGCTTTTTCGGTTTTTATCACACCAAAATAGGTCATATTTCTCGCAAAATGAAAGATCCGCTCCAAGCGTTGGCTGAACGTGATTTTTCTCTCGCCTGCAATACCAAGAAGCGGCATATGAGCTAAATGATAGGAGTGGAAAAGTAAGCATTAATGAAGCTAAAATGAAACAAATTTTTTTCAATTTTATCACCTCGCCTTTGCAAAGTTATTATTATCAATTTTCAAAATACAAAACTGATAAATCTCTGCATGCTATGCATTTTTTACTCTATTTTTGCAAATAATGAATATTGAAATTGCAAGAAAGGAATCAAAAAATGCTCGGAAACAGCTTAAAATGCTTAATGCTTGGAATTGCAATTGGTACAGCTGCAACAATTGCAATTGCTTCATGCACAAATATAAAAGAAAAAATGCAAAATACAGCTGAAAAATCATGCGAAAACCTTTCAACTATGTTTAAGCTTAAATAAAATTTTATAAAATTAAGCGGAGAGATTTTAACCCTCCGCTTAGTTTATTGTATAAAGAAAAATCCGTTACACTTTCGTCAGTAACGGACTTTTCTTGTATTATTTTTTAATCTTTTTAAATGAGTTTAATTATTCGTAATCATCAGGAATCGGAACAGCGGAATATCTTGACCAACCGATAGCGGGTCTAAAGCCCCAAATGCAGTCTCTAACCTGCTTATTCGACTTACCTGAGGAATAAACAACTCCCTCTTCCCATTCGCGAAGCTCAGCCATATCTGCACTCTTTGTTGAGTCAATTATGCTCTTGTCATCTTCTCTATATAGTGCAACACAAATGCCGTTACAGCCATCAAATGCATCTGCTTCAATCAAAGTGATTGTCTTAGGAATACAAATTGTATAGTAATAGCTTTCGTTTTTGTATGAGCTTTGTGAGAATCTGTTACCAAAATCGGTAAATGCGTTTGTCGTAATTGCGGTTACAGGATAACCGAAATACTCGCTTGGCATATAAACCTTTTGTGTGCTGTCAACCGCACGGGTAAAGCCAACGCAAACCATATGGTCGCCTCTTAGCTCGTAAACAAATCCTCGTGAATCCGTGTTGGAAATCCAATTTGCCTTGTATGAGCGATTGCCTGTGCTTCCCTTTGCAATCGTAATAGTTTGTGAAACAACGCCGTTATTTTCCCAACCGAGGAAGATATATCCGTCGCGAACGAGTGGCAAAAGAACAATTTCGTCAGAATCAACGGTATATTCAGTCACCAATCCGTCAGCGGTTGCACCGCCAAGGTCATATTCAATCTTATAAGAAATTACACTCCAACGTGCAACAAGCGCAACCTCGGACTCTAAGATGCTCCAAGTGCCTGTTTGTGGAATTTTTTCATCGCCCAAGAACCATCCGTCAAACTGATAACCAAGAAGCTCAGGTGTTGCAAGATAGTACGTAGAGCCGTAAACTACGTTTTCAAACGGACGTGCAACTGAGCCACCGTTTGCATCATAGTTAACGGTAATATTTGTGTCAAACCATTTCGCATATACTGTAATTTCACGCTCCACTGAGGTGTCTATGCTCTCGATTTTATCTTGGAACTTAGAATCTCTGTACCAACCCATAAAGATAGCGTGATCCTTTGTTGGTGCAAGAAGCTCAATTACACCTGTGAAAACGTCAAAGCTTTCAGGATTTAATTCATTTTGTGTTCCGCCATTTAATACATAGTTGATAACAATAGTGGTTGGAACCCAGGAGGCAACAAGAGTTACATCCGTCTTGTAGTTCCACACGCCGCTTTGAGAAATCTTTTGACCATCAATATACCAGCCCGCAAAAAGATTTCCTGCCTTTATCGGAGTTGGAAGCTCATAGCTTTCGCCATATAAGAATTGACCGTCAATTTCTTCGTCTGCTTCTCCGCCGTCGTAGTTAACGGTAACATTTGATACGTATTGCCACTTAGCATAAATTGTCATTTCGTCCAAAACGGTATCAACGCTTAAAACCTCGATTTTATCGGTGCATTCGGGATTTGTAAACCAACCAAGGAAGATATGACTGCCAAAGGTTGGATTTTGAAGCACGATTTCACCCAAATCAGCGTTATATTCGTTTACGTTTGCTTCGTTATTTGTACCGCCGAAAAGCTCGTACTCTATGTTGTTTTCTCTTGCAATAAACTTAGCAGTTAAGGAAATTTCAGCATCCTTATATGCCCAAGTACCGTCTAAATCAAGCTTTTGCTCACCCAAATACCATCCGTCAAAGATGTAACCCTTTTCCGGTGCAAGCGGAGCGATGCTATACGGTGATTTATATTTAAACTGATATTCCTTTACTACCTCGTTACCGTTATAGCAATTAACGTTTGTAAAGAAATCAACGTCATCAAACTTAGCCCAAAGTGTAATTGACTCTGTCATTCCAGAAATTGACGTGATTTTTGATTCCTCGCTATAATCACTTGACGTAAACCAGCCAGCAAATACCTTTTCATCATTTGCCCATGTTGCGTCAAGCAATTCAATAACGCTTTCTACGGTAAATTTAATTGTTTGGTTGGGGTTTGTTGCGCCAACCTCAACAACGTATGTAATTGAATATTCAATTGCCTCAAACGAAGGAACAACCGTAACGTCGCTTGCATAAAGGTAAGTGTCATTAGCGCTAAACGGAACCTTAACGGTCTCTTCTCCCGTGCCCGTCACAACGTACCAGCCGCTAAAGCGATAGCCAACCCTTGAAGGCTCACATGCATCCAAGGTATATTCTTTACCATAGGTTACATCCAAATGAATGTAATCAGCGCCGGGGTCTGTCATAATTGTGATTACGTAGTTGTTTGGTGTCCAAGTAGCGGTAACGGTCATATCCTCTGTGATAGGATTCTTAAAATCGTAATCCCAAGTAAAGCTATAACCTGACTTAATTGTGCTTGGTGCTTCAATAACTGTACCCTCTTTTACAGTAATGGCTGAAACCGCAGAGCCGCCGTTTGTGTCAAACTCAACGGTAAACATTTGCTTTCTGTAAATATTGAAGGTGTATTCTGCCGTGTTGTCATACTTATCGGTAACGTACGCATAAACAACGTTATCGCCGCCCTCAAGCTCGATTTTTCCACCGTCAATAAGCTCTTCAAACTCATCTGACGTAGAAAATACAATACTTGCTCCGTCAGCAAGCTTAATTTTTGACATTAAATCAAATAACTCAACGTCTACGTCAACGGTAGTTTGATAAACGCCGTCAACAACGCTAAGCCCCGATGTTGTAATTTCTGTCTCGGGCTCATTTGTTTCATTTCCGCCGCGACATGAAATCAAGGCAAAGCAGAAAATTAAAGCCAAGGACAAAATAATTGAAATTTTTAATCCCTTTTTCATAAAAAACTCCTCTGTTTTTCTTTACATCTTTAATGTTACCATAGATAAAATGTAAAGTCAAGAAAGTTTTTATTAATTATTTATTATACTATGAATTTTCGCATATATGCGCTCGTTGGCGTCGGGGATGAAAAATCTGCCAATTGACGATTTCATTTTCTCTTTTTTGTCGTAATTTGAGATTAATTCCTTCAAGGTGTCGGTAAGCGAATATAAGCATTCCTCGCTTACAACAACCGCAGCTCCCTTTCTTTCAAGAGCGCGTGCATTTTCAAGCTGATGATTATCGGCAACGTAAGGAGACGGCACCAAAATAGACACCTTAGAAAGCGCGGCAAGCTCGGAAATTGTTATCGCGCCCGCCCTTGAAATTACTATTTCGGCGCTTGACATTACGCTTGCCATATCGTAAATATATTCCTGCACCTTAAAATTTTTTATTGTATCTAAACGCCTTTCCTTGATTTTTCTGCATACGTCATAGTAATTTCTCTTGCCTGTTGCCAAAATGAACTCAACGTTATTTTGGTATCTTATCAAATTATCAACAACGTCAAGCGCGGCGTTATTTAAAGTTTCAGAGCCGAGTGAGCCACCGTAGCAAAGAATAACCTTTTTTGAGTTTTTCGGCTTTATTTCCGTTATGCTTTCCTTGCAAAATCCGTGCCTTAGCGGATTTCCAACATGGCATAGCTTTTCCTTGTGCTTAAAATATTTTTCACTATCCTTAAAATTTGTAAAAATTATATCAGCATAGCCCTCAAGCATTTTTATTGCCCTTCCGGGGATAGCATTAGACTCGTGAAGTGCAATTTTTACCCCAAGCTTTTTCCCCGCATATGCAACGGGAAAGGTGGCATAACCGCCTGTGCCGATTATGATATCAGGAGAAAACTCTCTTATTATTCTTTTTGATTCCTTAATTGCAAGAAGCGTTAGATACACACTTTTTATATTTGAAAACGAAAACCTCCGTTTGATCCCTCTTACGTCGATGTGGTATTTTTCAAACTCCACAAGGTCATTTTCAATACCGGAGACTGTCGCAACGTAAGCGATTTTCGACTTTGGTAAGTTCTTTTTTATAGTTTCCCCTATTGCAATTGCAGGATTTACGTGTCCCGCGCTTCCCGCACCACACAAAAGCACTCTCATAACTACTCCTAAATTCTCATATCTTTGTTTCTCGATATTGAAAGCAAAATGCCGATTTCCGCAAGCAAAATTACAAGTGAGCTTCCGCCGTAAGAGAAAAACGGTAATGAAATACCCGTATTCGGCACGACGTCCAAAACAACAAGCATATTCAAAAACGCCTGTATTCCGATTTGACTGACTATTCCGAATGCAACTAAGCTGCTGTATGTATCATTTGCATTAAATGCGATTTTATATCCCTGCCAAATAAAGATTAAAAACAGAAAAACCAAAAATATCGCCCCAACAAAGCCCATTTCCTCGCACCAAATGGTGAATATAAAGTCGTTTTGCGGCTCTGAAACATAACTGTATTTTTGCCTGCTGTTGAAATAGCCAAGCCCCCAAAGCCCGCCCGAGCCGATTGCATAAAGCCCTTGTGTTGTTTGCCATTTGTCACTTAAAATATCCGCATTGGGGTTAAAAAACGATTCTATTCGCTTCATCGCGTAGCTGTTTGTTAGCAAAAATACGCTCGCACCGATAATACCTGTGCCACCGTAGATAAGCCCCGCTTTTTTCAAATTAATTCCCGACACAAATAGCACCGATGCGCCAATCATTGCCAAAATTACCGTACCCGACAAATGCTTTTCAAGCAAAACAAGACCGCAGGCGGAAAACAAAATGATGCCCGGTAAAATTATTTCCTTTAGAATTGACCTTTTCTTTGATTTCATTTTCGAGATATACCACGACAGCATCAGTATTATACCAAGCTTCATCAGCTCCGACGGTTGAAATGAAAGAGGCGTGCCTGGAATTCCAAGCCATCTTTTTGCAACGCCCTCGGAAAAGCCCGTAAACAAAACCAAAACTAAAAGTAAGGCGCAAGCACCAAAGAAAAACGGTGATATTTTTTTAATCAGCTCTATTTTTACTCGGCTTAAAACAAGCATAATCGATATGCCGATTACAAGAAATACAAAGTGACGCTTTATATAGTAAAGACCATCGTTATAGTGTAGCTTCGCGTGCGGATACCCCGCGCTGAAAATCATAAGAGAGCCAAAAAACAAAAGAATCAGCACGTTTATAAAAAGATGAATATTTAACCGCTTTTTTAGTTCCTTATTTTTCACTTTTTCGTTAATTTTAATTATACTTTGCTTCATAATAGTATTCCTAAAAGCGCAATTAATGAAGTGAATGAATTTACAAGCATAAAGATAATCACAATCTTCTTTTCACTCCATCCGCACTTTTCCAAGTGATGATGCAGCGGTGCCATTTTGAATATTCTCTTTCCGTGCGTTAGCTTAAAATATGCAACCTGAATAATTACGCTCAATGCCTCGCATAAATATACAAAGCCAAACAAAACGACGAATAGCGCGTTTTCGATGCAAAGAGATAAGCCCGCCAAAATTCCGCCTAAAAAAAGCGAGCCCGTATCTCCCATAAAAATTTTTGCAGGATAACGGTTGAACAGCAAAAATGCAGTAAGCAAGCCCAAAAGCGTCGCGCCGATAAAGGTAAAGGACAAATCATCTAAAAATAATAGCCCAAGCAGTGAAAACAAAAGTGAAACAGGTATCATCGAGGATGAGGCAAGGCCGTCCAAGCCATCAGTTAAATTTACCGCATTTACAAATCCGCAAAGGAGAAAATATGCAAGTATATAGTAAAAAATACCAAGCTCAACGCTAAAATTAGCAAACGGAATTTTTAAAGAAGTAGGCAATCCAACCGTTCTGTGCATAAGAAACAAAAAGCTAACTGCCGCCAAGGACTGTAAAGCAAATTTTGAAGGCGCGCTGAGCCCCTTGTTGCGTTTTTTTCTGACCTTTAAAAAGTCGTCTAAAAAGCCGATGAGTGAATTAAGCGTGGCAAATAAAACCACGTTAAAAATTGGCAACATGCTTGAAGCGTTGCCGTTTATAAGCATAATAAACACCAAAAAAGCTGCAAAAACCGCCAAAGGAAAGGATATTCCTCCCATTGTCGGCGTGCCCTCCTTTTCCTTATGCCACACAGGTCCGTCCTCTAAAATTTTTTGCCCTATGCGCTTTTTCAGAGCAACGCGAAGAATGATTTTTACCGACACGAACGTGACAAGAAAGCTACATAAAAAAATTATTGCATAAATATATAAGCTACTCATTTATTTTCTTCATTCCCTCAATTATATTTTCAAATTTTAGCTTTCTGCTCGCCTTCACAAGCAACACGTCGTCCTTATTTAATTTTTCGCATAATTCCTTAATTAAATCCTCTTTATTCTCAAATATTTCGCCGTACCCCGCGCCGATTTTTATATATTTTGAAAGCTCGCCGTATAAAAATAATTTCTCTATTTTAAGCTCCTTACAAAGATGTCCGATTTCTGTATGTATTTTTTCGCCATACTCGCCAAGCTCGAGTATATCACCAATAAGCGCATTTGATTTTTTTCCTCTAATATTCGCAAAAGTAGTGAGCGAAACAAGCGATGATTTCAAGCTTTCAAGCGAGGAATTATAACAGTCGTTTATAACGGTTATACCGTTTATATCTAAATATTCCTCGCGCATTTTGTCCTGCTTAAAGCGCGCAAGTCCACAAGAAATTTGATCATACGTTAATCCATATATCTTTCCCACAAAAAAAGCAATCTCTGCGTTTTGAATATTATGCAAACAAAATGAATAAATTTTCATTTTATGAGCAGTGCTTTCATCATAAATTAAAAATTCCATGCCGTTTTCAAAATATAAAAATCGAGATTTTTCCACTTCCTCGTCAATAAATATAGTTTTGATTTCACCGTAATTCCGTCTTATAAAACGCTCATCGTTTGGCAAAATTGCATATTTGGGCTTGTAATTTAAAATTTCAAGCTTCGCGTTTAGTATATTTTCCTCTGACCCAAGGCGCTCTATATGCGAGGTTTTGGCATTTGTTATCACAACAAGCTCGGGCGTGGCAAAGGACGCCAACAAATCAATCTCACCAAGTGCTCTCATTCCCATTTCGACAACACAAAAATCCTCGTTTTTTATCCCCAAAAGCGTTAACGCCACACCAATTTCGTTGTTTTGGTTCTCTTTTGTTCCTACAACGCTGTATTTCTGTGATAAAACCGAAATAACCATATTTTTTACGGTTGTTTTCCCAACGCTTCCCGTAATTCCGATTATTTTTGTGCTTCCCTTGCACGCCCTTGCCAAGCTTATCAGCGCTGACGTTGTATTTTCTACGACAATGCACGGCGCTTTTGCATTTTCTTTATCTGTTATAACTACTGAAGCTCCGTTTTGACGTGCTTCATTTATAAAATCATTACCGTCGTATTTTTTACCCTTTGTTCCTATAAAGCAAGCACCCGCGCTTGAATGTTCCCTTGAATCAATACTTATTTTATCTATTATCAAGTCCTGACCGTTTAGCTTGCCTGATACGATTTTTGCAATTTCACTCGCCTTCCTCGGCTTTATGCTTATCATTTCCAAGCACCTCGCTTAATATTACTCGTTCATCGAAAAAATGCTTACCTTTTTTATCGATTTCGTATGTTTCGTGCCCCTTGCCTAAAAGGACAAGCACCTCGTTTTTTCTAATTATTTTCGATGCATAAGCTATTGCATCCCTTCTTTTTGGAATAATCATATGCATTTTTTGCCTGTCAACTCCATCTAAAATATCCTTTATTATCTCACTTGGCTCCTCGCTTCTTGAATTGTCCGATGTGATAATTAAAATATCTGCCAAAGATGAAGCAATTTTACCGATTTCTGCTCTTTTTGACTTATCTCTGTCGCCTCCACAGCCAAACAACACTATAATTTTTTTGTCCTTTTCCTTTTCACGTATAGCGCTCAAAGCTGCTTCCGTCGCCCTTGGCGTATGTGCATAATCAATATAAATATTGCTTGAAAACCTCTCAAGCCGACCCTTAACGTGTGTATTTAGTATTCCCTCCTGTATTTTTTCAGCGCTAATGCCCAAAAGCGTGCAAGCTGCGCAAGCAAGCGATGCATTATATACGTTATAAGCGCCTATCATTTTTGTCTTTAGCTCAATTTTTCCGTTGTGGTAAAAATCAAAGCATATAAAATCGCTTGTGTATTTTATACCGTCCGCAAAAAACTCCGCATCTTGCTTCATTGAAAACGAACGCATGCTTTTGTACGTTTCCTTTAATCTTTTACCGTATTCGTCGTCAATGTTTACAACGCCAACCTTTGCTTTTTTGAAAAGAAGCTCCTTTGAAATAAAGTAATTTTCAATTGTTTTATGGTAATCAAGATGCTCACTCGAAAGATTTGTAAACACAGCTAAATCAACGTCTATTCCGTCTATACGGCATTGGTCAAGCGCGTGTGAGGAAACCTCAAGCACTATATATTCAGCCGCATGTTTTTTCATTTCATTTAGTATATAATATAGCTTCTCGGGGTCGGGCGTTGTCATGGCAGACGCTTTATCGGCAACCGCACCGCCACCACCTGTGTCCACTGTTTCGCCGTTTATCAAGCACTCAACGGTTGAAATTAAGCCCACCGATTTATTTGCACTTTTTAATATGTTATAGATAAAATAGGATACTGTGCTTTTACCGTTCGTTCCCGTAACTGCAATAACCTTGGCGTTTTTATCAGGCAAGCCGTAAAAGCGCGCGTACATTTTTGATATTTGACTTCGTGTATTTTTTACTAAAATATAGGGCGCACCCTTTAATGCCAAATCGCTGTCGGTTATAACAACCGCGGCACCGTTTTTTATCGCCTCGTTTATATATTCATTTCCGTCTCTTAATTCGCCCTTTATTGCGACAAATGCGCCGTTTTTTTGCACCTTTCGTGAGTCACACGATATTGCTTCTATGTCAATTTCAAAGTCCGCTTTCGCGTCTATTATTTCGTCTTTATATATTAGTTTATTAAGCTTCATTCCTCTTCATCCTTAAATAAGATTTCAACCGTGACTACCGTCCCCTTTGGAACTGACTCACCTGCCGCAACTGACTGAGAAACAACCGTTGATTTTTCTCCAAAAACAAAGTTTGTTCCACCCTCATATTTGATATTCAGTCCGCAGTTGGTAAAAAGTATGTTTGCTTCCTTTGCCGTTTTGCCTATAACACTCGGAACCGTTGTATACGTGCTGTTTAAATTACTCGTATAAATTAAAACCTTACCCGTTTTTTGATAAATCTCGTTTTTCGCAGACGGCACTTGAGAAATTACCGTTTCACCATCACCCAAAATCTCATATTCAAGTTTTAACTCTTTTAAAACAGAGGTTGCCTCGTCAATGCTTTTTCCAGTGATATTTGGCACAGTAACGCTCTTGTGCTCAACGTCGTTTTCGTTATACGACGGCATAACTCCCATATACGGCAACACGTTATCAAGGAATTTACCAACGTATGGCGCGGCTACAACACTTCCGTATTTACTGCCAAGAGTTGGCTCATCAACAAGAATAATAACCGCAATTTCAGGGTCATAAGCAGGGGCAAACGCAACGCAGGACGAAACTCTGTACGGGGTGTTGCCGTTTTCGTCATATTTATCCTTTTTCTCAGAGGTTCCTGTCTTTGCCGCGACCTCATAGCCCGCCACATATGCGTTTTTCGCGCCGCCCTCGCCGTCAACGCCTTCCTTTAAAATCACAGCTATCGTTTTTGCAATATCCTCGCTAATTATATTTTCCTCGTTTTTTTCTTCATATTTATATATACTGTTGCCCTCATTATCAACTATTTCACTTAGCAAATGAGGAGTTACAAGCTTACCGCCGTTTGCAATTACACTAACCGCGCGTATTTGCTGAATTGCAGTTGTTTTGAAGGTTTGACCGAAGGAATATACAGCCAAGGAAACGTTTGAAAAATCATCGTAGCCGTGGTAGTAGCCAAGTGCCTCGGACGGTAAGTCTATTCCCGTTTTTGCGGTATATCCAAATTTTTTAAAATAGTCATAAAAGGTCTCCTTTCCTATTGAAAAGGCGAGCTTCATCATTGACGGGTTGCACGATTGCTGCAGTGCCTCAGCAAAATTAAGCGTACCGTGCCCCTTGCGCTTGTGACAGCTTATCGCTCTGTAATAGCCGTCGATTTTTAACGCACCCGTGCAGGTGAAGGAGTTTGAAAGTGACGCCGCACGCGTTTGAAGCGCAACGGACGTTGTAAAAAGCTTAAACGTTGAGCCCGGCTCGTATAGCTCCGTCACCGCCTTGTTATTCCACATAGAATATAGCAAATTTAAATACTCATTTCTGTATTCCTTCGTTCCCTCTTTGTACTCGTTTAGCTTCTTTTGTGAAAGCTCGTCTAAAACGTACGGCTCGTTCAAATTGAAGCTCGGATATACCGCCATGGCGTAAATTTCGCCCGTTTTTGGGTTCATTGCAATGCCGACGGCTCTGTTTTGCGCCCCTGACTCTATCGCGGCATTTTCGACCTGTAATTCAAGCTGATGTTGAATATACGAATCCATCGTTGAAACAACGTTATAGCCGTTTTCACTTTCAATATAAGCTTCGTACTGAAACGGCATATCGGAGCTTTGTGCATCCTGCGCCGTTATGTATTTTCCGCTCGTGCCTTCCAAAATGTTGTTATAAACCTTTTCAAGCCCGTAAATTCCAACTCCGTCAGCGTTTACAAAGCCAAGCGCGTGAGAAGCCAAGCTTGACAACGGATAATACCGCTTACTGCTTGCATTTAGCTCAATTTCATCCTCTAAGCTGTAATTTGAGATTAGCTCGCGCACCAAGCGCGTCGTTTCCTCGTCTAAGTCATTATCGATGATTTGATATTTATACCCCTTTTTCTTTACCTTGGACAAAATTTCCTCATAGCTCACGTTGACTATTTTTGATAGCTCTCTTGCAATAAACTCGGGGTCCTTAATTTTCTTTGGTATAACGTACAAGACCCAC
>JAZREL010000036.1:0-101701 GCA_045660785.1 Eubacteriales bacterium
TCTTCTCGTGCTTTACGTTTTGATCTAATAAAGCCACCAAAGATACATATAAAATATGAAAGAGGCGATTTTTCGCCTCTTTTTTGTTGAATTTCTTCAAATCGTGTGATAGAATATTTTTATCAATCTTGCGAGGTGACTTTATGTTCAGAACCGTTACGCCCGAGTCAGTTGGACTAAAATCAAAATATTTGGAAAAATTTATATTAGGACTTGAGAAACGCAAAATTCATATGCATAGCGTGCTTTTGTGCCGCGGATACGATATTTTCGGCGAATTTTATTGGGCACCGTTTGACGCCGATTTTTGCCACAGAATGTACTCACAAACCAAAAGCTACGTTTCCGTGGCTATCGGTCTTTTAATTGAGGAGGGCAAGCTACTGATTGATGATAAAATTGCAGACTATTTTCCCGAAAAAATAGACACTCCCCTGCACAAATCACTAAAAAATCAAACCGTAAGACAGATGCTTATGATGTCAACCGTTGGCTGCGGTCAGGATTGGTTTTCAAACGAACGTAGGGACAGATGCAAGGTTTATTTTAACCAAAGAGGAGAAAATTTACGTTACCCCGGCACAATTTGGGAATACGACAGTCAGGCCTCACAGGTGCTTGCCTGCCTTGTTGAAAAGCTTGCGGGTAAGTCACTTTTCGACTATTTGAACGATAAGATTTTTAGCCATCTTGGCACTTTTAAGACAGCAACAATATTAAAAACGCCAACAGGCGAGAGCTGGGGCGACTCCGCCCTTCTTTGTACCTCGCGCGATATGCTTTCGTTTGGACGCTTCGTTATGAACTACGGCACGTACAACGGCAAGCGTTTAATGAACGAGAGCTACCTAAAGGAAGCGACGTCTTGCTTAATTGATAACCAAGAAACTGCATTCAATGACGTGCTTGGACACGGCTACGGCTATCAAATTTGGCGCACGGAGAAAAACGGCTTCGCATTTGTTGGAATGGGTGATCAGCTCACTGTTTGCCTGCCCGACTACGACCTTATTTTCGTTTGCACGGCAGATAACCAAGGCAGCGAATTTTCACGCGAGCTTATTTTATCGACGTTTTTTGACTTAATCGTTGAGAATTTAGAGAGTGAGGCGCTTGAAAATGACGAAAACGCATACCAAAGCATGAAAAACGCGACACAGGGTCTGACGCTTTTTGCACTCAGCGGTCAAAAAGCTTCACCCTGGCAAGAAAAAGCGGACAACAAAAAATACGTTTTTTTCGAGAACGAGCTTGGCTTAAAGGAGCTTACCATCAGATTTAACGAAAGCGGCGGCGAGCTTTGCTACACCAATGCAAACGGCGAAATGGTGCTTCCCTTCAGCTTCAATAAAAACTATTTTGGAAAATTCCCCGAGCTTGGCTATTCGGGTGAAATTGGCGGAGAGCGCACGCACGACGGCTCAAAATACGACTGTGCAACCTCGGGCGCGTGGTTTTGCGACAATAAATTAATGATATTTTCACAAATTATCGACAGGTACCTTGGAAACGTGTCAATGTGCTTTGGCTTTAACGAGGAGCATATAACCGTTACCTTCTACAAAACCGCGGAGGATTTCCTTTGGAATTATAGCGGATGGGCATGCGGCAAGCAAGCACAATAACTTAAAAAGTGGACGAAACGTCCACTTTTTTGTTTTCTTTATGATATTTCATTTTGTTCCGTCTTTTTTTCAACATTTTTTGCTATATAATATATTGACATTATATATTATCTGTGCTATAATGGAAAATATTTTATTATTTTACTACACTAAAGCAAACACACGAGGCGTACTATGGAATGGATTGACTATCTTATAATGGGGATTTTTGCGGCGGTTATGATTGGCATCGCCGTATATACGAGAAGCCGTTCAAAATCAGTAAACGACTTTCTTTTGGCAGGAAAAAAGGGCTTGAACGGTTGGATGAGCGCGTTTTCCTACGGAACTACATATTTTTCAGCAGTTATCTTTATCGGCTACGCAGGACAGTTTGGAAGCAAGTTTGGTCTTGCCTCTGTTTGGATAGGCGTTGGCAACGCTATTTTCGGCGCACTTGTTGCTTGGCTTGTTCTTGCAAAGCGAACTAAGAATATGACAAAGCGACTTGAGGCAAAGACAATGCCCGAGTTTTTCGAGAAGCGCTACAATTCAAAAGCGCTTAAGCTTGTTTCCGCGGTAATCATCTTTGTTTTCTTGGTTCCCTACTCTGCATCGGTTTATAGCGGTATAAGCAGTCTTTTCGACATTTTATACGGTGTTGACGGTTGGATTGTAATGATAGCGCTTGCTGTGATTACATCAGTTTATTTGTTCTTCGGCGGATATTTTGCAACGGCACTTTCCGATTTTATTCAAGGAATTATTATGATTGTCGGCGTTGTTTTAATGTTCATTTTCTTTATGAAGCACGGCAACATAAATTGGGATATTTCGGAGCTTATAAAGAATCCAAACCTTACTTGGTTTACATTTGGCGGAGAAAACAGCGGCGGTCTTTTCGGAACGACGGTGTCACTCCTCTCCCTTGTTTGCCTAACGTCCTTTGGCGTTTGGGGCTTACCTCAAACAATCCACAAATATTACGCGGTGCGCGACAGAAAGGCAATTACACAGGGCGTTATTGTCAGCACGGCATTTGCACTTTTAATCGGAGCTGTCGCTTACTACACGGGCGCGCTCAGCTTCTTCTTCAAGGAAGAGCTGTCTGGCGTTGGCGGCAACTATTCACTAATTATTCCAACGATGCTAAAGGTTGTAATCCCTGTTGGCTTGACGGGCATAATTGCAGTTCTTATTTTGTCGGCAAGCATGTCAACGCTTTCCTCGGTTTCCTTGGCAAGCGCATCGGTTGTGGCGGTTGACTTATATAAGGGTGCGGTTAACAAAAAAGCCACCGACAAAAACGTAAACTGGGTAATGCGCGCGCTTTGCCTTGTGTTTATTGTTATTTCGGTTGTTTTGGCAATATTAAACGAGAAATTCAACTTAACCGCTATTGCATATCTTATGGGCATTAGCTGGGGCACCCTTTCTGGCTGCTTTATGGGTCCTTTCGTTATAGGACTTCTTTGGAAAAGAGTTACAAAGCCCGCGGTTTGGGCATCAATTTGCTCCGCCCTTACCTTAACTGTTTCGTTAATATTTATTTTCGGTGCTATTCACCCCGAGAATACAACGGGCACGCTTGCGGAAATAATCAAGCACGGAATTTCATCTTCACCGCTTATCGGCGTTATTTGTATGGTATTTTCCGTTGCCATTACCGTTATCGTTTCGCTCTTTACAAAAAAGCCGAGCGAGGAAACATTATATAACGCCTTTGACAAGCATTTCGAGGGCGAGATTAAATAATTAAGAGAGATAGAAAAATGATTTGGTCAAAAGAAGAAACCCTCCCACGCGAGGAGATAGAAAAAATACAGCTTGAGCGCTTACAGGAAACCGTGAACCGTGTTTACGAGCGCGTGCCTGCATACAGAAAGAAAATGGACGAGGCGGGAATTAAGCCCGAGGACGTTAAGTCTCTTGCGGATTTGTCCAAGCTTCCGTTTGTTACAAAGCAGGATATGAGAGATAACTACCCATTTGGTCTTTTTGCGGTGCCGAAGGATAAGCTTGTCAGAATTCACGCCTCAAGCGGCACAACGGGAAAGCCAACGGTTGTCGGATATACACAGGGCGATATTGAAACGTGGACTGAATGCGTTTCAAGAATTGCTTGTATGGGCGGCGCAACTGAGAAGGACGTGGCACAAATTTGCTTTGGCTACGGTATGTTCACCGGTGCTTTGGGTCTGCACTACGGACTTGAAAATATAGGTGCGGCAATTGTTCCGTCATCAACGGGCAACTCGCAAAAGCAGATTATGTACATGCAGGACTTTGAAACCTCACTTATTGTGGCAACACCGTCGTATGCACTTCGTCTTGCTGAGGTGGCACGCGAAATGGACGTTATTCCCGAGCGCGACTTGAAGGTTAAGATTGCTCTTGTCGGTAGCGAGCTACTCACTGACGCAATGCGCGAGGAAATGCACAAATATTGGGGCAAGGACATTTTAATTACAACAAACTACGGTATGAGTGAGCTTATGGGTCCCGGTGTATCGGGCGAATGCCTTGAGCACTGCGGCTTACATATTAACGAGGACTATTTTATCCCTGAAATTATCGACCCGAAAACGGGCGAGGTGCTTCCCGAGGGCGAAACGGGTGAGCTTGTTATCACCTGCATTAAAAAAGAAGGTATTCCGCTTATTCGATACAGAACGAAGGATATTACCCGTCTTTACTATGAGAAATGCAAATGCGGTAGAACCTTCTGCCGTATGGAAAATCTTTCGGGCAGAAGCGACGATATGCTTAAAATTCGCGGTGTTAACGTATTCCCAAGCCAAATTGAAGAGGTTATTCTCTCAGTTTCGGAGCTTGGCCCGCACTATGAAATTATTCTTGAGCGCGAGGGCTACCTTGACAAATTAACCGTTAAGGTTGAGCTTGCACATTCAACGGACTCGTTTAGCGAGCTTGAGAAAATCAAAAAAACCGTACAAAACAAATTGAAAATTATACTTGGACTTGACGCCAAGGTAATGCTTGAATCTCCAAACACGCTTCAGCGTTTTGAGGGTAAGGCAAAAAGAGTTAAGGATTTAAGAGGTATATAATAATGGCAAACAAGACTATAATGCTCGGCAACGAGGCAATTGCAAGAGGTGCATACGAGGCAGGAGTTAAGCTTTCAAGCGCATACCCGGGTACTCCAAGCACAGAAATTAGCGAATATTTAGCAAAATACGATGAAATTTACACAGAGTGGGCACCTAACGAAAAGGTTGCTTGCGAGGTTGCAATCGGTGCTTCCTTCTCAGGCGTGCGCTCACTTGCTTGTATGAAGCACGTTGGCTTAAACGTAGCGTCTGACCCACTTTATACCTTTGCATATACGGGCGTTAACGGCGGAAGCGTAATAGTTGTAGCTGACGACCCGGGTCTTGCTTCATCTCAAAACGAGCAGGACACACGTATGGTTGCAAGAAGCGCGCACGTGCCTGTGCTTGAGCCATCCGACAGCCAAGAGGCAAAGGATTTTATGAAGGTGGCTTATGAGATAAGCGAAAAATACGACACTCCCGTTATTCTTCGTACAACGACAAAGCTTGCACACTCACAGAGCGTGGTTGAGCTTTACGACAGAACAGAGGTAGAAGATAAGCCATATGCAAGAAACACAGCAAAATACGTTATGATGCCGGCTTCAGCCATTGGCAGACACTTAGTTGTTGAGGAGCGCGAAAACCGCTTAGCTAAGGATGCCGCTTCCCTCTCTATCAACAAAATTGAAATGGGGGATTCCAAAATTGGCTTTATCACCTCAGGTATTGCATATCAATACGTTAAGGAGGCGTGCCCTGAGGCAAGCGTATTAAAGCTTGGTCTTGTCAACCCAATTTCAAAGGAGCTTATTGCCGATTTCTGTTCAAAGGTTGAAACGGTTTATGTTTTCGAGGAGCTTGAGCCAGTTATTGAGGAGCAGGTAAGAGCTTGGGGCTTTGACGTTTGCGGTAAAGAGGTATTTACACGTCAGGGCGAATACAGTGCAAACCTTCTTAAGCGCGTTATTTACGGCAGCGATGACTGTGTATTTGACAAAAAGGATGCACCTGCACGTCCACCTATTCTCTGCCCAGGTTGCCCACACAGAAGCGTTTATTCCGTTCTTAACAAGTTGAAAATTCACGCCTCGGGCGATATTGGCTGCTACACCTTGGGTGCTGTTCCACCGCTTGCAGTTGTTGACACCTGCGTTTGTATGGGTGCATCAATCTCTGCACTTCACGGTATGGAAAAGGGCAAGGGCAAGGACTACATAAAGAATTGGGTTGCGGTTATCGGTGACTCAACGTTTTTACACACGGGAATTAACTCCCTTGTAAATATGGTTTACAACAAGTCAACTGCGACAGTTATGATTCTTGACAACCGTACAACAGGTATGACAGGACATCAAGACCACGCGGCAACGGGCAAGACCTTGAAGGGCGAGGAAACGTACGCAATTGACCTTTCAGAGCTTTGCCGTGCAATTGGCGTGCCAAACGTAATTGAGGTTAACGCTTTCGACGTTTGTGAACTTGAAAGAATAGTTAAGGAAAGCACACAAAGTGACGAATTAACCGTTATTATTACAAAATCTCCTTGTGTTCTTTTGAAGGGTCAAAAGTTCCCGAACGTTTGCAAGGCAAACCCAGAAGCATGCAAAAAGTGCGGAATGTGCTTAAAGATTGGCTGTCCTGCTATCACAAAGAATGCAGACGGCACAATTAAGATAGACCAAACTATGTGTAACGGCTGTGGCCTTTGCAAAAATTACTGCAAATTCAACGCTATTGAAACGGTGGAAAGATAATTATGACTAAGAATATAATGATTGTAGGTGTGGGCGGACAAGGTACGCTTCTCACCAGTAGAATTATAGGTAAAACTGCACTTGAGGCAGGATACGACGTGAAGATTTCCGAGGTTCACGGTATGGCACAGCGCGGCGGAAGCGTTGTTACGTTTGTCCGCTACGGCGAAAAGGTATGTGAGCCGGTTTGTGAGGAGGGTCAGGCAGACGTTATTATCGCGTTTGAAAGACTTGAGGCGCAAAGATACGCGCACTTCCTTAAGAAGGACGGCGTTTTGGTTGTTAACGATTGCAAAATCGAGCCAATGACTGTTGTTATCGGCGCAAAGGAATACCCCGAGGGAATTTTAGAGGGATTGAAGGGCGAGCATACCGTATATTCAATTGACGGACAAAAAATCGCAATTGAGCTTGGCAATGCAAAGGTATTAAACTCCGTTGTTCTCGGCTTTGCCGCTCCTTATATCGGCTTTGACAAGGAAGCTTGGCTTGCTGTGGTTGAAAAAACAGTACCGCAAAAGACAATTGAAATTAACAAAAAAGCTTTTGAATACGGCTACGACGCACAAAAATAACACCTAACTTTTGGCGAATTTAGAGGAAAAAGAAATGATTTGGAATGAAACAAAGGAATGTATGTCACGCGACGAGATGACAAACCTTCAAAGTGCGCGTCTTGTTAAGCTTGTTGACTACGTTTACCATAACGTTGAATTTTATAGAAAAAAGATGCAGGCAATCGATTTAATGCCCGGTGATATTAAATCTATTGAGGACATTACAAAGCTTCCGTTTATGACGAAGGATGACCTTCGCGATAACTACCCATTCGGTCTTTTTGCAGTTCCCAACTCGGAAATTGTAAGAATTCACGCATCAAGCGGCACAACGGGTAAGGCAACGGTTGTCGGCTACACAAGATACGACCTTGAAATTTGGGCGGAGTGCGTTGCAAGATGCTTGTCTATGGCAGGCGTTGGCAAGGACGACGTAATCCAAATTGCATACGGCTACGGACTTTTCACGGGCGGACTTGGCGCACACGGCGGCGCTGAGAAAATTGGAGCAACTGTTGTTCCAATGAGCACGGGCAATTCAAAGAAGCTTACCACTATGATGGTTGACTTCGGCGCAACCGCAATTGCTTGTACTCCATCTTACCTTTTACATATTTCCGAGGTGCTTGAGAGCGAAGGGCTTCTTGATAAAATCAAGCTCAAGGCGGCAATTTGCGGCGCAGAGCCGTGGACTGAAAAGATGCACCGCGAAATTGAGGAAAAATTAAACATCAAGGCGTATGATATTTACGGTCTTTCCGAAATTATGGGCCCTGGTGTTGCTTGCGACTGTCAGTTTCACCGTGGCCTTCACGTTTGCGAGGACCATTTCTACCCTGAGGTTTTAGATACTAAAACACTAAAGCCACTTGGTGACGGCGAAACGGGCGAGCTTGCATTTACCACTCTTACAAAAGAGGGTATTCCTATGATTCGATACAGAACCAAGGATTTAACGAGCATCGACCGCTCCCCATGTGAGTGTGGAAGAACGAGCGCACGTATTTCAAGATTTAAGGGCAGGGTTGACGATATGCTTATTATCAGAGGCGTTAACGTGTTCCCAAGCCAAATTGAGGCGGCGCTTTGCGAGGTTGACGAGGTAACACCGCACTATATGATGATAGTTGACCGTGTGAATAACCTTGACACCTTAGAGGTTCAGGTTGAAATGAACCCTAAATACTACACTGACGAGGTAAGAGCAATTGAAGCGCTTACTAAGAAGATTTCGCACGTAATTTTGCAAGCACTTGGAATAAACGCTAAGGTTAAAATCGTTGAGCCGCAGACCCTTATAAGAAGTGAGGGCAAGGCAGTTCACGTTCTTGACAAGCGTAAATTATATTAATCAAAGGAGAAAAATATGTTTGCTAAACAATTAACAGTTTTTATCGAAAACCGCTCCGGCCGTCTTTCTGAGGTTTTGGGCGTGCTCAAGGCGAACAACGTAAATATTTTATCACTCAGCTTAGCTGATACAACCGAGTTCGGTCTTCTCCGTCTTATCGTTGACAATGCAAAGCTTGGAAAGGAAAAGCTTCAGGAAAACGGCTTTTCATCACTTCTTTCCGACGTTTCAATTATAAAAATCCCACACAAGGCAGGAAGCTTGCAGGCGCTTCTTAAAATCATTGACGAAAGTGGCGTGAACATTGAATATATGTACGGCTTGTCAATCGAATCTGACGAGGCGCACGTTGTACTCAAGGCGAACGACACACAAAAGGTTGACAAGATACTTGACGAAAACGGTGTAAAAACCCTTAGCTGCGAGGAGCTTGCTAAGCTATAATCGGTGAATTATGTATAACAAGAAAATGTTTGAGCTTGGAAACAAGCGTTCAATTATAAGAGAAATTTTTGAATATAGCAAAAGCCGCGCTTCTGAGATAGGCAAGGAAAACGTATTTGATTTCAGCTTGGGAAATCCAAGCGTGCCTGCACCAAGCGAGGTAAACGAAGCTATTAAAAATCTTTTGGAGACTGAAAGCTCCGTCCTTTTGCACGGCTACACCTCAGCACAGGGTGACCTTGGGGTAAGAACGGCTATTGCAAATAGCATTGGCGAGCGCTTTGGCGTGGAAATCAGCCCTAATTTAATTTATATGACCTGCGGTGCCGCCGCTTCTCTTTCAATCTCGCTTAAAGCGGTGTTTGACGAAAAAGGCGGGGAGGAGTGTATAGTTTTCGCTCCTTTCTTCACAGAATACAGAGTGTTTATTGAAAACGCGGGCGGCAAAATTGTCGTGAGCCAGCCGCTTGAAAAGACGTTTCAGGTTGACATAAACGATTTTGAAAGCAAGATTAACGAAAATACAAAAGCCGTTATTGTAAACTCACCAAACAATCCAAGCGGAGTTGTTTACACAGAGGAAACGGTAAAGGCAATTTGCGAGGTGCTTAAGAGAAAAAGCGAGGAATACGGCAAGGTAATTTACTTAATTGCCGACGAGCCATACCGTGAGCTTGTTTATTCGGGCGTTGACGTACCTTACCTTATGAATTACTACGATAACACCTTAGTTTGCTATTCATATTCAAAGTCACTTTCCCTACCCGGTGAAAGAATTGGCTATATTGCGGTAAATCCGAAAATGCAGGATGCTGAAAAGATTTATCTTTGCATTTGCGGTGCGGGCAGAAGTCTTGGCTACGTTTGTGCGCCAAGCTTGTTCCAACAGGTTATCAAGAAGTGCTTGAATGCAAAATGCAACATAGAGGCATACCGCGAAAACCGCGATTTGCTTTATAATAATTTAACCGAATACGGCTACGAATGTGTTAAGCCCGACGGCGCGTTCTACCTTTTTGTAAAGGCGCTTGAAAGCGATGCATACAAATTCTACGAGGCGGCAAAGAAACACGAAATTTTGGTTGTGCCTTGCGATGACTTTGGCGTTTATGGTTACGTAAGAATTGCTTACTGCACTTCAAAGGAAACAGTTCTTGGCGCGTTGCCTGCTTTCAAGGCGCTTGCCGAGGAGTATAAAAAATAAAATTTTGGCGGATACATAGACATCAGTCTCGTATCCGCCTTTTTTTATCCACTAGTTAGTCATCAGGGGAGAGTTGTATTCGAAATCAAGTATTAATGAATCGTCACCGATTATCTTTTTTAATTCCTCGCGCTCACATACAATTCCATTTCCTTCATTATCATAAAGATAATAGCAATCATCCCGCAATATACTACCTTGATATTTGCTGTAATGATAATACCACACAATACGTATTATGCCGTATGTTTTATCTTGTGACTCTGACCGTCTGTAGTATCCCTTAGCTTGACAATATCGCAATTCTAAAAAATCGGTTATTTCTGTATGGGGCGGTGTAAGCTTAGACAAATCAAGCTTTTCAAGCGCTTCGGAAACGTCAGGGATGCTCAAAAGGTCATCTTCCGAGTAAGCAATGCCGCTTTTCACATTACCGTTTTCACCGGTATAACCGTTTAATGTGATCCTTTCCTCTGTTACAAAGCCGTTAATTATTCTTGTGTAGACTGCTATAACCCTGTCTTCTCTAACGAATATTTCTTGCATAAATACGTTTGTTCCGTTTGGAGTAACGTAGTCCTTTACCATTTCGGCTTCCTCGGAAACAAAAACATCTGTTTCTGTTTTATAGTTACAGTCATATTCGCTCAAAAATCCAACCTCCCATTCAGCTGCAAATTTTCTTATATTCTCCTTTGCTATCTCAATGTTATCTCCATATGCAACGGGATATTTTGTGCCTGAATATATCTTAAAGCCATTTTCGATAAAATGGGTTGTTTTTGTGAAAAAGCTACTGTCAAACCTTCCGTCATTAAAGGCAATTACAGAGCCATATCCGAGGTCGTCAATTCTATAAACCTCAAACATATTACTAAAATAAGAAACCTCTTTTTTGTTTTCATTTATCATCATATAGTTTTTGATTCCAACTTGCTTAAGAGAAAAAATAAACGTATCATAGCCATCAAATATATTTGCCTCATAGTATGGGAACCGCAAATAAATTTCGCTCGGCAAGCCCTCTCCGCGAATTGAATCTATAATAGACAAGCGCGCAATATGATATTGCTTTTGAGAATCAGCCATATAATAGGTGTCTGGTAAAACTTCAACAACCATTGCTTCAACAACGGTTTGAATATAAAAGCCGGTGGGATGAGGGCACAAATTTGACATCGTATTTGATTGAATATCACCAATTGAGATCTCTTGCTTGCCCGTTACCTTGTCGCTACTCAATATTGTTGACACGGTTGGCGGAATATGGTTTGGCGACGTTGACTGATTATCGAAATAATTAATTGAAATATGAATAATTGCGGTTAAAATCAAGCCAAAAAAGACGCAAAAGGATGCTGCAACCGAAATCCGCTTGAATAACAGAATAATTTTGCCATTGCTTTTTTCTTTAGTATTATCGGCACGCTCGATTAAATCATCATCAATATTACCGATAAGCTCTAAAAAACGTTCATTTTTCATATTACATATCCCTCCGTTCTTAAATATTTTTGAAGCTTTTGCCTTGTCCGAGAAAGTATTTTTAAGACGCTGTTTTCCTTCATACTATACCGCTCGGCTATATTTTTTGGCGTATCAACGTAAAAATATCTTCTTATGAAAATATTGCAATCACGTATAGATATAGTGCGCAAAAATTTATTTATTGCTTCGACAAGCTCCTTTTTCAAAAGCTCGTTTTCTGCCATGTTTTCGCAAAAAACAAATCCGCTCACCTCATCAAGCACTGTACTGAACTCATTTCCGCCGCGCTTTATGCGGTTTTTTTGCTTGTATCTATCGAACGATAAATTACGCGTTATTTTAGCCAAAAACGACTTCAAGGAGCTTGGCTTACTTGGAGGGATAGCGTTCCACGTTCTAATCCATGTGTCATTAACACATTCCTCGGAATCCTCATTATTCTTTAAAATATTGTTGGCAATAGCAAAGCAGTACTTGCCGTATTTACTTGAGGTTTCCGAAATGGCTCTTTCATCTCGATTGTTATATAGCTCGATTATTAACAGATCATCCATTTTACATTTTCCTTTCAGCAAATTTACTCTTCACTATATAAGACGACATTCATAAGCGATTTATGACAATATTATACTGTTTTTTTAGTTGCCAATTCGCGTGAATATCTTCAAGGTTTGTAATTATAAAAGCTCAAAATGGTTTTTGCGGTTTTTTATTATCCCCTCTTTTTTTAACTTGCTGATTTCAATCGACAAGCCGCTGCGGTCGACACCCAAATAATCGGCTAACTCCTCGCGGTTGAAGGGTATGTCAAATGCGCGTTTTTCTTTCATCTTTGATACGTAATTCAGATACGTCATGAGCTTTTCTCTTGTTGTGCGCTGTGAGAGAATATCATTTTTTTGGTGAAGCATTATTGTTTTCTTGGCTAAATTTCTCATCAAATTAAATATTAATTTTTGATGAAAATCGCAGACGTTTTCGCAGGGGTGTAAAATTCTATTACTCTCAATTATCAAAATTTCACTTTTTTCATTTGCGATAACAGACACAGGTGCTTTTTTAACATCTGCACAGGCAAATGCCTCCAAAAAGAGCTGTCCTGACTTGATTTCTGAAATAATATATCTGTTTCCAAGATAATCAACCTGCTCAATTTGCACTGTGCCAGCAAGAACTATGCCAATATAGCTTGCATTCTCACCCTCTGAAAATACCGTTTCCTTTTTATCGTATTCCTTAATTTTTGCGCCAAGGCAAAGTAGCATAATATCTATGCTTTCTTTATCTATTTCGTCAAAAACGGGACATTTTTGCAAAATTTCAATATATTTTTTCAATTTTTTCTCCTTTTTGTTGAAAATTCAACGGAATTCTTGTGATTATTATACTATAATTAAGCCATAAGTACAAGATAAAGGAGAAATTTTATGATAAGAAAAATTATAAAAATAGATGAGGATAAGTGCAACGGCTGCGGCGCTTGTGCAAAGGCGTGCCACGAGGGCGCAATTGAAATGATAAACGGCAAGGCGAAGCTGACAAAGGAAAACTACTGCGACGGTCTTGGTGATTGCCTGCCTGCTTGCCCGACAAATGCAATTTCCTTTGAGGAGCGCGAGGCACCTGCCTACGACGAGGAAGCAGTTAAGCAAGCAAAAATGAAAGCAAACGGAGTTAAACTGCCGTGCGGTTGCCCGGGAACCGAGTCAAAGACGTTAAATAGGGTGCCATCATCAAAGGTGGAAATGACGAGCACAGTTGGTTGCGCGCCTGTTAGCAGTCAGCTTATGCAATGGCCATGCCAAATTAAGCTCGTTCCCGTTAACGCGCCTTATTTTGACGGCGCAAATTTACTTATTGCGGCTGACTGCACCGCTTACGCATACGGAAATTTCCACAACGAATTTATAAGAAATCACATAACCATCATCGGTTGCCCTAAGCTCGACATCGGTGACTACACAGAGAAGCTAACCGAGATTATCAAAAACAACAACATAAAGAGCGTTAAGATTGTGCGCATGCAGGTGCCCTGCTGTGGCGGAATTGAAATGGCGGCTAAGCGCGCGCTTCAAGCAAGCGGCAAGTTTATTCCTTGGCAGGTTGTTACTATTTCGACCGATGGCAGAATTCTTAACTAAATTATAAAGCAAAAGCACCGAAAATTCGGTGCTTTTCTTTTTCGGGACGTCGAGGGCGCCGTCCCCTACAAAAACGCCCCGCGCTTTAATAAGCGCGGGGACGTGTCTGAATTTTTTGGCGTCCTCAAAGCGAAGAATGAGCTTTGTGGTTCTTATAGATGTGAGCTTTGTGGTTCTTGTTAGAGGTTGTAGTCGGTCAAATATGCTTTGGTATTCTCTACCATTTCGTCAAACATTTTTCTTGCGTCGTCAATTCCGCAGGTAACGAGTGGGTCACCGATAAACGCACTGAAGATAGCGTCGAGGTCGCGGTTGAAAATCGCCTCGGCAAGCGCTTCCTGCTCGCCGCAAATCTTTGAAACGAGTGGGTAAATTGATTCGGGAATTTCGCCTGCAAGCACGGGCTTTAATTCGTTTGTGCGGAAGATAGCGTTTGTTTCAACTACTGCGCCAAGGGGCAGATTTGGAATTTGTCCTACGTTTGGAATATTAACGTTTGTAATCAAATCACAAAGACCAAGGAGCGCTCTCATTTGGTTTACGCCCTCCTCGCCCGTTCTCCAAATTTCAACCTCGCTCTCGCCTGAAACGAGCTTGCGGCTTCTTTCAAGACGGTTTTTAAGGTCTTCCTTACGCCAAGAAACAGGGGTAAGACCGAACTTCATTTCGCTTACACGCTCGGGGCTTTCAAGATACCATTTACCAGGGCAGAATTCTGCAAGGTGGCGGTCTCCTGCCGCTGAAATCCAGCCGAATCTCTTGAATAGGTCAAACGTAACCATGCCCGCGCAAGCAAAGCAGTTGTTCATCCAGTTGTTGTCCGGCTTTGCAGGAAGTCCGTTTGCGTATTTTTCACAGTACTTTGCGTAGTATGGGAAAAGGTCAATTCCTTGATACGTTGCGCTTGTGAGCCATGTAAAGTGGTTAACCGCAACAGGATTTACCTTAATTTCATCTCTTGTTGCCTTCTTGCCAAGAAGCTCCTCAACCACCCAAGTAAGAAGTCTTTGCGTGCCAAAAACCTCGTGACAGCAACCGAAAGCTTTAATTTCAGGGAACGTTTTATAAAGTGCCTTAACGCACAAGGTCATTGGGTTTGTATAGTTGATTACCCAAGCGTTTGGGCAATATTCCTTAATATAGTTTGCAATTTCCTCGAACATAGGAAGAGTACGCATTGCTCTTACAATTCCACCAGGGCCTGTTGTATCACCAACCGACTGATAAATTCCGTACTTTTCGGGAGTGTGAACGTCGCTCTCCATTTCGTCAAAAGTGCCGGGGAGTATCGAAATTACGACAAAATCCGCACCTGTCATCGCTTCCTTCGGTGTTTTTGACGCGTGGTAATTCCACTCGGATTTTGTACCCTTGCAGGTATTATATTTGTTACCTATAATCTCGTTTGCCTGTGCCGCCTCGTAATCTATATCGTAAAGATAAACGTCGCCACTCATATCCTCGTTTGAGGCAAGGTCGCTCATAAGTCCCCACGCCCAACCTCGTGAGCCGCCGCCTACGTATGCAATTTTAACGTTTTTTGCCATACCGTTTTCGTATATCATTTTTTGCTCCTTATGTTTTACGTGCCACATTGCACGGTTAATGATAAAATCATTATAGCACACTTTTTTGATTTTGGCACAAATTTAGAAAATTTTTTCAATTATTTAGCCCAAAGGGCTACCTTTTTTCATCTTTTTATATTAGAATATAAGCAGTTACTATTTTTGCGAGGTTTTAATATGAAAAGAACGGAAAAATTTATTCAGTTTGGCGAGGGCGGTTTTTTGCGCGGCTTTGCTGATTGGATGATTCAAAAAATTAACGATACTACCGATTTTGAGGGAAGCGTTGTTGTGGTTCAGCCGATTAAGGACGGTCTTTGCGACACCCTTTCTTCGCAAGGATGCAAATATACACACCTTGTTCGCGGTGAGGAGGGGTACGAGTCAAGCGTTATTGACGTAATTTCAAGATGCGTAAAGCCATACGACGACTTTGATAGTTACCTTGCGCTTGCCGAAAACCCCGATTTTAAATATATTATTTCAAACACAACGGAGTCAGGCATTGCTTTTGTGGAAAGTGACAAGGAAACGGACGCACCCCCTTCCTCCTTCCCTGCTAAGCTCACCTTGCTTCTTAAGAAAAGATTTGAACTACACCTTAGCGGCTTTATTTTCCTCCCTTGTGAGCTTATTGACCGTAACGGTGACAACCTGAAAAAATGCATTTTGAAATATAGCGCGCTTTGGGGCTACGGCAAAGAATTTGACGCTTGGGTGGAAAACGAAAACGTTTTCACAAACACCTTGGTTGACCGTATCAACACGGGCTTTCCAAAGGGCGAGGAGCTTGAGCTTACCTTTGATGACAAAATGGTAAACACCTCGGAATTTTTCCATCTTTGGGTTATCGAAACTGACTATGACCTTGAAAGTGAGCTTCCGTTTGGTAAGGCAGGGCTTAACGTAATTATCACCCCTGACGCGCTTGAAAAATACCGCACAAGAAAGGTGCGTATCTTAAACGGCGCGCACACATCACTCGTTCCTTATGCGCTGCTTTCGGGCTTTGACACAGTAAAATCCTGCGTTGATAACGAACAAATGAATGCTTACATAAGAAAATGTGTTTTTGACGAGATTATTCCAACGCTTGATTTGCCGAAGGATGAGCTTGTTTCGTATGCAAACGACGTACTCATCCGCTTCTCTAACCCATATATCAAGCATTATCTTAGCTCGATTGCCTTAAACTCCGTGAGCAAATTTAAGGTAAGAGTGCTTCCTTCAATTTTGGAATACAAAAAGCGCTTTGGCGAGTATCCGAAAACGCTTCTCTTTGCTTTTGGCAAGCTAATTGAGTTTTATAAAACAGATATGACAAATGACGACCCAGAGGTAACTGCATTTATGAAGAATGCAAGCGTGGCTGAAATTTTAGCAAACGAATCGCTTTGGGGCACGGATTTAAGCGAGCTTTTAGGTGAAATGGAATGATTATAAACAAGCTTGATAACGTCGAGGTTAACCTCGAAAACGGTCACAAATATGCTCTTTGTGATATTAAAGCGGGCGAAAACATAATAAAGTACGGAAACCCGATAGGCCACGCGACAAAGGATATTTCCGCGGGTGAGCATATACATACTCATAATATGAAAACAAACCTCTTTGGCAACCTTGAATATAAATATTCGGGCGGAATGGAGTTTTCCCACGGCGAATGTGACAAAACGTTTCTTGGCTACGTGCGTGAAAACGGCGACGTGGGAGTTAGAAACGAAATTTGGATTATTCCAACGGTTGGCTGTGTAAACAAGATTGCAGAGGAGCTTGCGCGCAGAACGGGCACTTACGCATATACTCATCCCTTTGGCTGCTCACAGCTTGGTGACGACCAAAAAATCACACAGCTTATTCTTAAAGGCCTTGTAAACCATCCAAACGCAGGCGGCGTTTTAGTGCTTGGCCTTGGATGTGAAAACAACAATATCGAGCTTTTTAAGAGCGTGCTTGGCGAGTATAATGAAAAGAGAGTTAAATTTCTTGTCTGCCAAGACAGCGAAAATGAGCTTGACGATGGCGTAAAAATTATAGGCGAGCTTAAAGAGTACGCCGATAAATTTGAAAAAAAGCCCATACCTGTGTCTAAATTACGCGTTGGACTTAAGTGCGGCGGCAGTGACGGATACAGTGGAATTTCGGCAAACCCCTTGCTTGGCCGCTTTAGTGATGCGCTCACTAATATGGGTGGCACGGTTATACTTACCGAGGTGCCTGAGATGTTCGGCGCTGAGCATCTTTTGATGGAGCGCGCGGAAAACGAGGACGTTTTTAAAAGATGTGTATCTCTTATAAACAATTTCAAGGACTACTACGTGGCACACGGTCAGGTTGTTTACGAAAATCCTTCCCCGGGAAATAAGGCAGGCGGAATTACCACTCTTGAGGAAAAATCCCTCGGATGTGTGCAAAAATGCGGTGGCTGTGTTGTACGCGACGTGCTTGACTACGGCGATACAGTAAAGAAAAACGGTCTTTCCTTGCTTAATGGCCCGGGAAATGATATTGTGGCTATTACGAATTTAAGCGCGGCGGGCGCGCATCTGATTTTGTTTACGACGGGACGCGGCACACCCCTTGGCGCACCTGTGCCGACGGTTAAGGTATCTACAAATCAAAATCTTGCCAAAAGAAAGGGCGCGTGGATTGATTTTGACGCGTCTCCCACGCTTTTGGGCGATGATTTAGATAGCGATTTCTTCGATTTTGTAATTGATATTGCAAGTGGCAAGGAAACGAAAAACGAAACGAACAATTACCGCGAAATTTCAATTTTTAAGGACGGTGTTACACTATGAAAACTATAATTAACGACGATTTTATTCTTGAGGGCGAATTTGCGAAAAAGCTTTACGGCTATGCGAAGGATATGCCTATTATCGACTACCATTGCCATCTTGACCCTAAGCTTATCGCTATTGACTATAACTTCGATAACCTTGGCGAGCTTTTCCTCGGCGGCGACCATTACAAGTGGCGTATGATGCGCTCATTTGGAATTGACGAGGAGTACGTAACGGGCAACGCTTCCTTCAAGGACAAGTTCCGCGCGTTTGCAAAAGCACTTCAATATGCAATTGGCAATCCGCTTTACCATTGGACACATCTTGAATTGAAGACCTATTTCGGTATTGACGAGGCACTTAGTGAGGAGAATGCGGACGAAATTTACGAAAAATGCACAGAAATGCTTCGCACCCCCGAGTTTTCTGCGCGTAATCTTATTAAAAATTCCAACGTTGAGGTTGTTTGCACAACGGATGACCCTATCGACACGCTTGAATATCACGACGAGATAAAGAAAAGCGGCTTTGAGGTTAAGGTGCTTCCTACGTTCCGCCCCGACAAGGCAGTAAACATTCACAAGGAAACGTTCTTGCCTTACATTGAAAAGGCGGGCGTGAAAACCTATGGCGAGCTAAAGGCGTGGCTTTCCTCGCGTCTTGATTTCTTTGGCGAAAAGGGCTGCCGCTTGTCTGACCACGGACTTGACTTTGTGCCGTACGCCTTGGGCGATGCTTCATCTATATTTGACAAGGCACTTAAGGGCGAGGCGCTTACAAAATGCGAAATTGACGCTTATATGACAGATTTGCTTGTTTTCTTTGGCAAGGAGTATGCAAAGCGCGGTTGGTGCATGCAAATTCACGTTGGCGCAATCAGAAACAACAACACACAAATGTATAAAAAGCTCGGCCCTGACACAGGATACGACAGTATAGCCGAAACAAATCTCGGCGAAAACCTTGCAAGAATACTTGACACGTTGGAAATGGACGGCGCTTTGCCAAAGACTATTCTCTATTCCCTTAACCCCAAGGACAACTACGTGCTTGCAACCCTTATGGGATGCTTCCAAGGCAGTGAGGTGCGTAGCAAGATTCAGCTTGGCTCGGGCTGGTGGTTTAACGACCAAAAGGACGGAATGGAGGAGCAGCTGAAAGCTCTTGGCAACCTTGGCGTGCTTGGCGTTTTCGTTGGTATGCTTACCGACTCACGTAGCTTTGTTTCCTACACACGTCACGACTATTTCCGCAGAATTCTTTGCAATTTAATCGGCTCATGGGTTGAAAAGGGACTTTACCCGAATGATGAAAAAATGCTTGAAAAGATAATCAAGGGCATTTCTTACGAAAACGCAAAATCATATTTTGGTTTTTAGTTTTATTAACACCTCATCCGTCAACAGGTTGACACCTTCCCTTGCAGGGCAGCAACCCTTTTGTCGCAAGCGACATTTCCCCTCGCAGGGGAATCACCTCAAGGGGAAGGCAGTGTCGAAAAGATAATCAAGGGCATTTCTTATCAAAACGCGAAGGATTATTTTAAATTTTAAGTAAATCCCTCCGTCATTTTCTTTCAGAAAACGCCACCTCCCTTTACAAAGGAGGCATAATAAAAGCACTTGCAGCCGCAAGTGCTTTTTGTTATTTAGAAAGCTGATGATATATCAACAATTTCCCCTGTTATTTTGTTGACTTTATATAAATAAGTGAAATAATCAAATAGTATTTGTTCATACGGCTCGCCCAAGTATTCAGGGTCAAAAAGCACATAATGACAGGACGCATCAACGCCCTCAACTGTTATTGCCTTATAAGCATAGCCATCGGGCAGAGGGTAGATTGTCGAATCATTATAAAAATGCGCACTTGCTATATCTTTTGCCTTTTGTTCTGTTATCGGCTCCAATTTTTCGGGCATATCATTAATTTCGCCGAGATCGCGTGGGTTGTAGGCGAGCATACAAGCAACCTGAAAGCGTGGGTCCACAAACACGCTCGGTTGGCTTCTTTGCTGTGTTGCTTTAAGATTGTCGTAAACGAGGTAAAGCATATCCCCTGTATAGCTTTCAAGAGTGGTATATTTGCCGCTTCTGTCAAGAATAACGTAATCAGTCATCAGATTATATTCTTTTCCCATATCATTGATTATATCTTCAGTCTTAATTTGTGTCACCTGTGCGCATGAGAAATAATACGATTTTACCTCTCCGTATTCCAAGCATATTGTAGCAGGGTAGCTTTCAAGTGTTACTATTTCGCCCGTATAGGTAATGGTTACGGTATCGCCCGCGGTTATTTCATCGGGTATCTCAATGCCAAAGCTGCTATTTAATATTCCGCCGTCAAGAAGCAGCTCGGCAAATGGCTGACCATTTTCATTTTCTATAGCTGACCAGTAAGAATAATTAAATTTGAGCGTTACGGTTTTTTTCATTGTTATTGGATTTGGATGGCCGCAGCTTATGCAATCTTTAAGCATATTACCGTTTTCGTCTGTATAATTGTGCTCAACGTCTTCGCCTCTGGTTAAGCCACACCAAGCGCAGGTTTGCTTGTACTGGCAAAGCTCTTGATTTGTGCCACGCCATAGATGTAAGAGCACGTCACGCTTTTCAGAGCAGATATTGCAGTCAACATCGCATTCGTTATCGTATTTGTGGGCGCAGGTGTTTGTGTTTTCCTCTGGCTCACCGCACGAGGAAATAAACGCGCAAAGACACGCGGTTATCAAAACCAAAGTAAGTATTCTTAATTTTTTCATAAAAGCGTCCTCCTTTTAGGGAATTTTTCCCTTTCACTTAATATGACGGGATTTTGTAGCTCTTGGTTACATTTTATTTGATTTTCTTTAGATTAAAAATGGCTCGCCTTTTGCAAGCCAAATTTATTTTATTCACTTACAATTCTTGGGTCGTATGCGAGCATACAAGCAATCGGCACGGGCATATCGTCGCTATCCTGGTTTATCATTTTTTGCTGATCCACGACAAGATAAAGCTCTTTTCCACTGTAGCTTTCAAGTGAAACAAATCTGCCAACCTTATCTATAATTACGTATGATTTTTCAAAATCGTATTCGCTTTTTATATTTTCCGCGTTTATTTCATCGCCCGTTAGGTGGATTACCTCGGCGTACTTAATCGAATATGATTTTAGAGTGCCGTTTTTGAGGTTTGTCATAGCGGGATATGACTCCTGCGTTACGATTTCGCCCGTGTATTTTATTGTGATAATATCACCTGCAACAGCGTCCTCGGGAATATTAACGCTACTAAAGCCGTTCATTAAATAGCTTCCCGCCACGAGAAGGGTGGCAAGCTTTTCGCCCGTTGCGGCAAGGGTTGTATGGTCATACGCGTACGTAAATTGAAGGTCTGCGGTTTTCGTGCTTCCTTGGGATGAGGGCGGAATTAACGGCAGCTCGTTTTCGCCCGGTGTTATAGTGTCCGTCCCTTTGTCTGCACCCATTAAATCCTTTATTGTAAGGGAGCAGGATGAGAGCGTTAGCGCAAGTAATGATATTACAAGAAGCAATGATAGAAATTTTTTCATTTTAATTCTCCTTTTTTGCTTGAGAATGGCTGCGTTGATACCTATATTTTATCATCGATTTATGATTTTGTCAAATTATTTGGAGAGGAATTTAACGACGGTATCGTAAATACGGTCCATTGAGTCGATTTCCATTGTTTCCTTTGGGGTGTGGAGGTCGTGAACGTTTGCACCAACGGAAATTGCGCTAAGTCCTTCAACGCGTGAGGTGATAACTCCGCACTCAAGTCCTGCGTGAATAAGCGTTGGCTCGGTTTTTCTGCCCGTTGCCTCGTTATACGCGCTTTGATATTTCAAAACAAGCGGGGAGCAAGCATCATCCTGCCAAGCAGGGTAGCCCTCGTGGTGGCGGTGCTTTGCGCCGACGGCACAGATTAACGCCTCGAGCTGAGAGGTTGAAAAGTCAAGCCCCTCTTTTGAATATGCGCGTGAGGAGAAGCCAACCTTTATCTCGCTGTTCTCTGTTCTTATTCTTGCCAAATTTCTTGAAATTGACGGCAAAATCGGCGCTTTATCTCTATATACCAAAACGCCATTGGGAATGGATAAAATTTCGAGTATCTTTTCGGTATCAACCGTGGAAAAGGTGGACTCTGTGTCTGTTTTTTCGATTTTAACGGTAAGACCCTTGTCCTCGGGTGCAACGACCATTTTCAAAATTTCGCTTATTATTTCGTCCTTTGATTTTTCAAGCTTTGCCATATTTTTGGGCACAATTATTGCTTCGCACTCACGGGGAATTGCATTATCCTTGTCACCGCCCGAAATATAGCTGATTGTAAAGTCGGTAGCGTTTAAGACAAGCTTTAACGTCTTTCCCATTACAATGTGCGCATTCAGACGTCCTCTGTCAATATCCTCACCCGAGTGACCGCCCGAAAGGCCTGATATTGTGATTTTTACAGCGGCAAGCTCATTTGGCAAGGACGTGCAAGCAAGGGACATATCGGTTCTAACCCCGCCGCAGCAGCCGACAATTACCGTATTTTCCTCGGCGGAATCAAGGTTTATCATTTCCTTGGCGCAAACGAGTGAATAGTCAAATTTGGACGCGCCGACAAGTCCTATTTCCTCACTTGAGGTAAAAAGAAATTCAAGCGGTGGGCAGGAAATTTCCTCATTTTCTAAAATTGCAAGCATTACGGCAACGCCGAAGCCGTCGTCAGCACCCAAGGTGGTGTCGTTTGCCCTTAATATATTTCCATCTTGAATAAGCTCGATTTCGTCCTTTTCAAAATCGTGCGTGTTTCCTACGTTCTTTTCGCACACCATATCTGTGTGGGCTTGGAGCATAACTGTGCCTTCCGCCTCTCTGCCCTTTGACGCGTTCTTTTTTATAAAGACGTTATTCCATTCGTCACGGTAGCAAAAAAGGCCTCTTTCCTTGGCGAAGCTTTCAATATAGCTTGCAATTTCCCTTTCGTTTCCCGAGCCCCTTGGAATTTTTGATATTTCTTCAAAATAATAAAACGGTCTTTCGTTTCTTATTCCCGTAATTTTCATAATATTTACCGCCTTTTTCAGTTAAATATGATTTTATTTTACCACTCTCGGGCAAAATTGTAAATAGCAAATTAAAACTATTCGCTTTTACTTGACATCTTATTAATAATATTATATAATTATGATAATGTAATTTTTTAGAAAAGCGCTATGAAAGGAGGTCCTATGAAAAAAATCGACCCTATCGTTTTGAAGGAAACCGGCTTTGTCGCTCTCATTTCCTTTATAATGTGTGTTTTTATGAATGCAATTTTTCTAATAGTTGATTATTTTAACGCTGACGCGTGGAGCTGGCGTGTGCTTCTTGGCACGGTAATCGGCTACACCGCCGCGGTTGGCAACTTTTTTATAATGGGGCTTACCGTTGTCAAGGCGCTTTCAAAGGAAGCAAAGGATGCGGCTAATTTTATTAAGCTGTCTCAAATGGGCAGACTTCTTGTGCTATTCTTAATAGCTCTTGCCGCTTACCTAATTGACTTGTTCGCATTTGAGAGCTTTAGTGTTGGCTTTATTATCGCGGTTGTGCTTCCTTACACCTTCCCAAGAATCGGAGTTATGCTCCGCCCTCTTGCTTCAAAAATAAAGCAAAGGAGGAAAAACGATGAAAAGTAAAAAATCTGTCGGATTTATAATTCTCGATATTTTTTATATCGTAATGGCGATTTTGCCACTTGCGTTCGGCCTTTTGCTTGACATTTTGACAACACCCGCTTCAGGTAGCGGTGTGACTATTGCAGGTGCGCGTATTTACTACGAGCTTGAAATTCTTGAAAGCACGAGATTTTTCAATATTATTATTTCCGAGGCACAGGTAAACTCCCTTCTCGTTATTTTGACAATTTTGTTTGCTTGTCTTTTCTTAACGCACGGCTTAAAGGAAAAAATCGAACTGAAAAGACAGCATATTGCTGAAATTATAGTTGAGAAGGTTGACTCACTTGTAAATGAGAATATGGGAAGTGATTTTAGTGGCTTCCCACCGTTTATTATTGCCATTATGGCACTCTCGGGTCTTTCAAGCTTACTTTCGTTGCTTGGCCTTTACCCACCGACCTCGGACATTAGCATAGTTGGCGGTTGGGCGATTTTGGTTTTTGCAATAATCACCTACTACAAGCTCAAATGCGGCCCTATCTACTACGCAAAGGGATTTTTACAGCCCGTATTTATTTTAGCACCTATAAACGTTATCGGTGAATTTGCCACCCCTGTTTCAATGGCGTTCCGTCATTACGGAAACATTATGTCGGGCTCGGTAATTTCTATATTGATTTCCGCGTTTTTGGCGTGGGCTTCAAATATTGTTTTCGGTGCTTTAACTACTCTGCCGATTTTCCAAGTCGGCTTGCCTGCTATATTCTCGCTTTACTTTGATATTTTCAGCGGCTGCTTGCAGGCATTTATCTTCGCAATGCTAACAATGCTCAATATTTCAACGGCGTTTGACGCTGATGAATACTATAAGAGAAAAAAGAAAAAGCTTGAGAAAAAGCTTAAAAAATAAACGGAGGAAATTTTATGGAACTCGCAATTGGTATTATTTTAGGTTGCTGCGCACTTGGCGCAGGTATTGCAATGATCGCAGGTATCGGCCCTGGTATCGGTGAAGGTGAAGCAGTTGCTAAGGCATGTGAGGCAATCGGACGTCAGCCCGAGAGCAAGGGTCCTGTTACAACAACCATGATTATGGGTTGTGCTATTGCAGAGACAACAGGTCTTTACGCGCTTGTTATCGCTATTCTTTTGATTTTCGTTGCACCTAACACATTTGTAAACGTTTTACAAAAAGCAAAAGAACTCGGCTTATTTTAATAGGTAAATAACAGATATGTTCACAGAAGAATCATTAAATATTATTTCTGTCAACTTTTTTGCTATCCTTTTTTCACTTCTTAATCTCGTTATTATTTTCTTAATTGCAAAGTTTTTGCTTTACAAGCCCGTTAAGAAAATGCTAAACGACCGTCAAAAGACTATTGACGACAGCTATCAGCGTGCGCGCGATGCCGAAAACGAGGCAAACGAGCATAAGGAAGCGTACGAAAACAAATTAAAGGACGCAAAGGACGAGGCAAATAATATTATAACCAACGCCGTTGCCACTGCAAAGGCGCGTGAAAAGGAAATTTTGGCAGGTGCTAAGGACGAGGGCGAGCGTATTGTTATGCAAGCTAAGGAAAGCGCCGAGCTTGAAATTAAAAAGGCGGAGGAAACAATCAAGGACGAAATCGTTGGCGTTTCCTTTGAGCTTACTGAAAAGCTTTTGACAAGAGAAATCAACGAAAAGGATCATGAAAGCTTAATTGATTCCTTTATAAATGAAATAGGTGAAGAATAATGGCAGATTTGAGTAAGGAATATTCCGCTGCATTATTTTCATTGGCTATGGAAAACACGCTCGTTGACCGATTTAAGGCCGAGCTTGGACAAATTAAGGACTCAATAGACGAGGACTATATTCTTATATTAAAATCCCCTGCTCTTAGCTTAGGCGCACGCCTTGATATTATTGAGGAGGCGTTTGGGGGCAGTATGCACGAATATATTGTTTCCTTTGTCAAGCTTCTTTGCGAAAACGGTCAAATTGAGCTTTTGCCAAATACTATTGACGAATTTTTTGAAATGTGTCACGAGCTTGAAAACCGCGCACACGCAAAAATTTACTACGTAATGGAGCCGAGCCAATCTCAAAAGGAAAAGCTTGAGATTAAGCTTAGCGAAATGACGGGCAAAAAAATCGACGCGCTTTATATTAAGGACACTTCCTTAATCGGCGGAATAAAAATTGAGCTTGACGATAAAATTATCGACGGCTCTTTGTCAGCGCGTTTATCAAATATTAAGGGAGTGATTGGTAAATGAGTACACCCCAAGAAATCAGTAACGTAATTAAATTACAAATAGCAAACTATAAGGAGCGCGCAAAGATGCAGGAAACCGGTAAGGTTATCCTCGTTGGCGACGGTATTGCAAGAGTTTACGGCCTTGAATCCTGTATGGCAGGCGAGCTGCTCGAATTTGAGGACGGCAGCTTCGGCATGGCACAAAACCTTGAAAAGGAAACCGTTTCCGTTGCGGTGCTTTCAAACAAAAACAGTATAAAAGAGGGCTCACTCGTTAAAAGAACGGGTAAGGTTTTGTCTGTGCCTGTTGGAGATAAGTTCCTTGGCAGAGTTGTAAATGCACTTGGCGAGCCGATTGACGGCAAGGGTCCTATTGAAAATAGCGGCTTCCGTCCTATTGAATCAGAGGCGCCCGGCATTATTGAAAGAAAGAGCGTTTCTGTTCCGCTTCAGACGGGAATTAAGGCAATTGACAGTATGATTCCTATCGGACGCGGTCAGCGTGAGCTTATCATCGGTGACCGTCAAACGGGTAAAACTGAGATTGCAATTGACACTATTATCAACCAAAAGAATACGGGCGTTATCTGTATTTACGTTGCAATAGGTCAAAAGAGCACCTCAGTTGCTCAGCTTGCAAACGAGCTTACGGTAAACGGCGCAATGGACTACACAATTATTGTTTCCGCAACAGCGGCAGAAAGTGCGCCGCTTCAATATATCGCACCGTACAGCGGCTGTGCTATGGCGGAATACTTTAGAGAGATGGGCAAGGACGTGCTTATTATTTATGATGACTTAAGCAAGCACGCGGTTGCATACAGAGCTCTCTCCTTGCTTATCAGACGTCCACCGGGCCGTGAGGCGTACCCCGGCGACGTATTCTACCTACACTCAAGACTTCTTGAGCGTGCGGCTTGTGTTGACGAGGCGTACGGCGGTGGCTCTATTACCGCTTTGCCTATTATCGAAACGCAGGCAGGCGACGTATCTGCTTACATTCCAACTAACGTAATTTCCATAACTGACGGACAGATATTCCTTGAGACGGAGCTTTTCCACTCAGGAATTATGCCTGCTATCAACCCGGGTATTTCAGTTAGCCGTGTTGGTGGCTCTGCTCAGCTTAAGGGTATGAAAAAGGTTGCAGGTGAGCTTAAGCTTCTCTACTCACAGTACCGTGAGCTTCAAGCATTTGCGCAGTTTGGCTCTGACCTTGATGCTGACACAAAGAAGCGCTTGGCACTTGGTGAAAGAATCGTTGCTATTTTGAAGCAGGGCAAGAATGCGCCCGTTAGAGTTGGATGTCAGGTTGCGATAGTTTATGCCGCAATCAACGGCTACCTCGACAAGACTGAGGTTTCACGCGTGCCTGAATATGAAGCTGCACTTTTTGCACTTCTTGAAAACAACCACCAAGCTTGGCTTGAAAGAATAGAAAACGGTTTCTTTGATGGGGCGGATGAGGAAGCACTCAAATCCATCCTATCGGAAATGCAGGTATAATATGGCGAACACGAAAGCACTTCGTGTGCGCATTAAAAGTGTTAAATCGACTGAGCAGCTGACAAAGGCAATGGGACTTGTTGCGTCCTCAAAGATAAGACGCGCAAACATTGCTATGTATAAATCAAGAGAATACCTAAAATCGCTTGAGGAATCTATTTCTCTGCTTACATCATCACCCGATGCGCAAAAAAGCCCTTATATGCAAAATCGCGACACGTCTCGCACTAAAATTATAGTTATCGCAGGCGACAGAGGCCTTGCAGGTGGCTATAACGCTAACGTTTTCCGCATTGTGAAGGAATACGGCGATGCTGATATTATTCCTATCGGAAAGCGCGCTTGTGATTTTGCTGGTAAGGCAATAAACTCCTCGGAAAAATTCTCGTTTGACGATGCAATGGCGCTATCAAAGGTGCTTTGCTCAGAGTTTTGCGCAGGTGAATTTGACCGCTTGGGTATTGTTTATACAACGTATCATTCGGTAATGTCGCAGGAAGCGATGATTAAGTGGATTTTACCGCTGACCAAAGGCGAGGACTCAGGCGATAATGCAGGAATGATTTATGAGCCGGACCACGAAACCGTGCTTAATTTGGTTGCTGCCGAATACGTTGCAGGTGTTATTACCTCGTTAGTACGCGAGAGCTTTGCCTGTGAGGTGAGTGCGCGCCGTATGGCAATGGACTCAGCAGGTAAGAATGCAAAGCAAATGATAACCGATTTAAGCTTACAGTACAACCGTGCAAGACAAGGCGCAATCACGCAGGAAATTACTGAGATTGTGGCAGGTGCCGGTCAATAGCGTGCGGACACATTTGGCGCTCCGCTGCGCCTAAGGAAGCAACGGCGTGCATTTTGCACCTCTTGACTTCTCTTTTGAAATCTCTTTATGTGAGGTGAAAATTTTGGAAAATAAAAACATAGGCAAGGTTATTCAGGTTATGGGACCTGTCGTTGACGTTGCCTTTAACGAGGGAGAGCTTCCCGAGATATATAACGCGCTTACAATTCCCGTTGGCGAAAGAACCTTGACGGTTGAGGTTGCACAGCATATTGGCGATAACACAGCAAGAACTATCGCTATGGCTTCAACAGACGGTCTTCAAAGAGGCACGCCTGCAACCGACACGGGCGCACCTATTTCCGTGCCCGTTGGTAAGGAAACGCTTGGCAGAATTTTCAACGTGCTTGGTGATGCGGTTGACAATATGCCAACTCCCGAAACAAGCGAGCGTTGGAACATTCACCGTTCTGCTCCAAAATACGAGGAGCTTAAAACAAGCGCGGAAATTTTTGAAACAGGTATTAAGGTTATCGACCTTATCTGCCCATACTCAAAGGGCGGTAAGATTGGTCTTTTCGGCGGTGCGGGCGTTGGTAAAACGGTTCTTATTATGGAGCTTATTAACAACATCGCTAAGGAGCACGGCGGTATTTCCGTTTTCTCCGGAGTTGGCGAGCGTACGCGTGAGGGAAATGACCTTTACAATGAAATGAAGCAATCGGGCGTTATTAGCAATACTGCGCTCGTTTACGGACAGATGAATGAGCCGCCGGGGGCAAGAATGCGTGTTGCGCTTTCTGGCCTTACCATGGCTGAATATTTCCGTGATAAAGAGGGACAGGACGTGCTTCTCTTTATTGATAACATCTTCCGTTTCACCCAAGCGGGAAGCGAGGTTTCTGCGCTTCTTGGCCGTATGCCTTCAGCCGTTGGCTATCAGCCGACCTTGGCAACGGAAATGGGTGCTTTGCAGGAAAGAATTACTTCAACGAAGCAGGGCTCAATTACGTCAATTCAAGCGGTTTACGTGCCTGCCGACGACCTAACCGACCCGGCACCGTCAACCACCTTTGCGCACCTTGATGCGACAACGGTTTTGGCAAGAAGCATTGCATCTCAGGGTATTTACCCTGCGGTTGACCCACTTGAATCAACAAGCCGTATTCTCTCTCCGTCAGTTGTCGGCGAGGAGCATTACTTCGTTGCAAAAGAGGTACAAAGAATTCTTCAAAGATACAACGAGCTTATGGATATTATCGCCATTATGGGTATGGATGAGCTTTCCGACGACGACAAGCTCCTCGTTGCAAGAGCGAGAAAGATTCAGCGCTTCCTCTCTCAGCCGTTTGACGTTTCTGAGAAGTTTACAGGTATTCCCGGTACTTACGTGCCGATTAGCGAAACTATTCGCGGCTTTAAGGAAATTATCGAGGGTAAGCACGACTCCTTGCCTGAGAGTGCATTCCTTTACGTTGGTACAATCGACGAAGCCGTAGAAAAGGCAAAGAGGTCATAATATGAAGACCTTTAAGCTAACCGTTTCCTCGCCCGACGGAAACATTTTTGAGGGTGAGGTTTACAAGCTTGACGTGCGCGGAATCCTCGGTGAGCTTGCAATTATGGCAGGCCACGTTCCATTCGTTACTGCGGTGAAGAGTGCACCGTGTGCAGTTTGGCTTGATGAGGACACAAAAAAGGAAGCAAGCACTGAGGGCGGGCTTTTGACCGTTGGCAAGGACTCAGCGACCTTTATTTCTGGCTCATTTAAATTTAACGAATAATTTTTGGGAGGACAATTGTCCTCCCTTTTTCTTTAAAATACAGGTGTAATGCCCTGTGCATCACCATATCATTTTTTATTTCCCTTCATATTATATTAATGAAGGTTGGAAGAATTCCGCCTTCGAAATTTTGAAAGGAATTTAATATGGCTCTATTTACTAATCAAGCGACATTGTCCTACGGCTCAACCGTTACAAGCTCAAATATTGCAGTCGGTGAGGTTTTAGAGGCGCTTTCCGTCACCAAAACCGCAATCAGCGGCACGTATGGACAAAACGACACTATCACCTATATTATCAGCTTAATTAACACGGGTTCAACCGCCATAAACGGTTTAACTGTAACAGATAATCTTGGCACTTACCCATTCGGCACAGGCACACTTACTCCATTAGTTTTCACAAACGGCGCTGTTCGTTACTATCAAAACGGCGTTTTGGTAGCTCCACCGACAGTAACGGTCAACCCAAGCTCCGTTACGTTTAGTATGATTAGTGTGCCTGCAAACGGAAACGCGATTATTGCTTACGAGGTTTCTCTAAACGACTTTGCACCTCTTGGTGCGGGTGATACGATAACCAACGTAGTGACCGTCTCTGGCTGCGGCATTACTCCCATTACAGCAACTGAGGTTATCACAAGTGAATTAACACCGAGAATAACAATCACCAAGTCAATTAGCCCCGTGCCCGTATCAAGCGGCGACACTGTAACCTACACCTTTATTATTCAAAACTCGGGTAATGCGCCTCTTAACGCAACGGACGATGCGGTAATCAGAGATTTGTTTAACCCAATTTTAACTAACCTTCAAGTAACCTTTAACGGTGCGCTTTGGACAGAGGGCACTGAATATAACTACAACGAAGCAAGCGGCCTCTTCGAGAGTGTGGCGGGCTTTGTAACTGTTCCTGCGGCAACCTATACCCAAGACCCCATCACAGGCGTTATCACATCAACACCCGGAACAAGCACCCTTGTTATCACAGGCACAATTTAAAGCTTTGATATAAGAAATAACAACTAAGCATATTAAAAAGGAGAATTTCCATTTGGAAATTCGCCTTTTATGTTAGAATTTAACCGTTTGTCCTGCGCCGATGCAGTATGTTTTGCCGCCGTGAAGCATATAAACGTCACAAGCACTTGGGTTGTATACCATATCGTTTTCGGTAGAAAATGAAAGTGAGCGGTATGCTTCAATGTAATCGTAAATTTCTATATTTGTTGCATACCAAACGTCGTCACGGTTGGCAAGGATTTTGCAAAGGTTCTCCATTCTTTCCCAATCTGCTTCTGTTCTATACTCGTATGAATGTCCCCAAATATAAAAGAGCATGCCCTCGCTTGTGCGCCAATCGTACTTTAGCTCTGATTTTATAAATTGGTCTGCAAGCTCAAAAATACGCTCATCCGCTTGGTGGCAGGTGGTGTCCATCTCGAGCCATTTTTGCGGAGTGTGGAATCTACGGTGTGCGCCAACGCCGCGGCTGTATTTAATTCCGCAATCCTTGATAATGCGAAGAACGTCGTTATTGTACGTGCCGTATGGGTATGCCATACCGCGAACAACGTAGCCCGTATATTTTTCAAGGGTTTTTCTGTCGTTCATTATCTCGGATATAATCTCGGGTGTGTGGAGCTTTTCAAGGAATGGGTGGTTTACCGCGTGAACTGCAACCTCGTGTCCCTTATATACCTCGGGGATTTGCTCAAGCGCCACCTTGCTTGATTTCGGATCAATCTTTTCAGACATTAAGCCGCTATTAAGATTGAAGGTGCCCTTCAAGCCGTATTTATTAAACAGCTCAATAAGTCTTATATCCTGCTTCTCACCGTCGTCGTAGCTGAACGTGAGCGCCTTTGGCTTGCCGCCCTTATAAAGCATTACGTTAGTATTCATATTCTCTCCTTAATCCGGGTTTCTTTCGCCCAAAATGTTTCTGTATTTTTGATAGAAGCTTTCAAAGTAATCACCGTCAAGCGCCGCTCTGATTTTTTCCATAAGGTCGTTATAGAAATAGAGGTTGTGAAGAACCGCCAAGCGCATACCGAGTGCTTCCTTTGCCTTGATTAGGTGTCTTATATAAGCGCGTGAGTAATCACGGCAGGCAGGACATCCACAGTTTTCGTCAATCGGACGGGAATCATCACGGTATTTTTCATTCATAATATTCATTTTGCCGTGCCAAGTAAATAAGTTTCCGTGGCGCGCATTTCTTGACGGCATAACACAGTCAAAGAAATCTATTCCGCGGTGAACCGCCTCTAAAAGGTTGCAGGGTGTGCCAACGCCCATTAAGTATCTTGGCTTGTTTTCGGGCATATGTGGCTCGACAATATCAATTATACGGTACATTTCCTCCGTGGATTCACCAACGGCAAGGCCGCCAATTGCGTAGCCGTCAAGGTCAAGGGCGGCAATCTTTTTCATGTGCTCTATTCTTAAATCCTCGTAGGTGCTTCCTTGGTTAATACCGAAAAGCATTTGGTTTTTGTTTATTGTTTCAGGAAGTGAGTTTAAGCGCGCAAGCTCCTCCTTACAGCGTACGAGCCAACGTACGGTGCGGTCACAGGACTTTTTGGTGTAGTCGTACGGAGCGGGATTTTCAATACACTCGTCAAACGCCATGGCGATGGTTGAAGCGAGGTTTGACTGAATTTGCATTGACTCCTCAGGGCCCATAAAGATGCGCTTTCCGTCGATGTGAGATGCGAATTTAACGCCCTCCTCGGTGATTTTTCTAAGCTGAGAAAGTGAGAAAACCTGAAATCCACCGCTGTCGGTAAGCACGGGCTTGTCCCAATTGAAGAACTTGTGAATTCCGCCAAGGTCGTGAATAAGCTTATCTCCCGGGCGAAGGTGCAAATGGTAGGTATTTGAAAGCTCAACCTGGCATTTAAGCTCCTTTAAATCGCTTGTTGACACACCGCCCTTGATTGCGGCGCAGGTGCCTACGTTCATAAAAACGGGAGTTTCAATTACGCCGTGAACGGTTTCTAAGCGTGCGCGTCTGGCTCTGCCGTCTTTTTTTATAATTTCAAACATTATTATTTCCTTTCAAACTGCTTTTCAAGGAAGTGCCTTGTAATTTCAAAGGCAATTGGTCTTCCGTGTGGGCAGTATTTAATGTTGTCAAGTGTTAAAACTCTGTCACAAATCCATTTTACGTGTCCCTCATCGTACACTCTGCCTGCCTTGATTGCCGCCTTGCAGGAGCACTGATAAAGCGCCTTTTCAAAGCGTGCGTATCTTGTAGCGGTGGCATCTGCCTCTCCGCTTGCAAGCTTGTCAAGCAGCGTCAAAAACGAATCCACGCAAGCACTTGTCGGAATTTCCGCAGGGATTTCAAAAATTTCCGCTTTGCTACCGTCAATAGTAAAGCCGAAGCCCGTCTTTTTTATATCCTCTTCCCACTCACTAATTGCAGAAAGCTCCTCTGCGCTTAAGTCAACCTCAAGCGGAATTAAAAGAAGCTGAGACGAGGGGGATGCTTCACTGATTTTTGACTTAAGGTCCTCAAAAATTATACGCTCGTGTGCGGCGTGCTTGTCAATTATGTAAGCGATGTCGCCAAGCTCCACAATTACGTACGAGTTATAAAGCTCACCGATAATTTTATAGTCGGGAACTATAAGGGGTTTTTGTGAATTTTCGCTTACATTTTCCTTTATTTCATCCACAGGTGTGGGTGTTTTTTCATTTTTTGGCTCATTTGGCATATCAGCAATACTAACTGCTGCTTCCTTAGTGCTTGGCGCGTCAAATGAAATTTTCACCTGCTCGCTTTTCTTTTCTGTCGGTGCAAATGAAAACGGTGCTTCAAGCGGCGCTTCCTGCTTTACCCTTGGCTCTGCCTTTGGGAATTTAAGTGAAAAGGCATCCTCGTTTGCGTATGAATCATCTACACTTGCAGTCGGCGTAGCTATCTTTTCTTTTTTGTCATACGAGGTATAGTCAAGCGTGTTGTTTTGGCGCACAACGCCAATATTTGATTTTGTGTCAAACGCCAAGCGCGTGCCCTTATATTCATTGTTTTCCTTGTCCTGAACCTGAAAAACGGTGTTTATAAGCTTTTGTGCCTCGCGCGAGAGTGACTTTTCCTCATTATAAAGCGTTGGTCTTTCTATTGAGTTTTCAAGTGCTGTGCGCACCGCGTAATATACTGCATTGAAAACGACGTTTTCGTTTGAGAATTTAACCTCTAATTTTGCAGGGTGAACGTTAACGTCAACCTGTGTTGGGTCAATTACAATATCAAGCACACAGAATGGGAATTTTCCCTCGGGAATATACGATTTATACGCCTGCTCTATTGCGGCGGTTGCTGTTTTGCTCTTTACAAAGCGCGAGTTGATATAAAAGCTTTCAAGGTTGCGGTTTGCACGGCAAAGCTCGGGCGTGGAGATAAAGCCCTTGACTCTGATTCCGCCGTCCTCACGGTCAACCGATATGGTCTTTTTAGACACGTCCCTGCCCAAAATTGCATAAATTACGTTTGAGAGTGAGCCGTCACCTGCGGTGAGATATTTAAGCTCCCCATCTACGATATATCTAAATGAAACGTCGGGGCGAGAGAGCGCCACCTTTTCAACAACGGATGAAACGGCAAGCGTTTCGGTCTTATCCTGCTTCAAAAACTTCTTTCTTGCAGGCACGTTGAAAAATAAGTCCTCAACGATAACGGTTGTGCCGTCAAGCGAGCCCGTTTTTTCGTGAACGAGCACCTTGCCCGCGTGTGCTTCGAGCACGGAGCCCATAGCACTTTCCTTTTGCTTTGACAAAATTCTCATTTTTGAAACGGAGGAAATTGCGGCAAGCGCTTCACCGCGGAAGCCAAGCGTTAGGATTGAATCAAGGTCGCACGCTTCCTTGATTTTGCTTGTTGCATGTCTTAAAATTGCAACGGGCAAGTCCTCGTGTGAAATTCCCGAGCCGTTGTCGCTAACGCGTATAAAGGCGCTTCCACCCTTTTTTATCTCGACAATTACACTTTTTGCGCCTGAGTCAATTGCATTTTCAAGCAGCTCCTTGACAACTGACGCCGGACGGTCAACAACCTCACCTGCGGCAATCAGGTTTGCAACGTCAAAGCCAAGCACGTTTATTTTGCCCATGGAATTTTCCTCCTTTTTTTACGAAGTAAATCACGGCGAAGCCGTGTATATCATCACCGTAGGTGCATATCATCACACGAAGTGTGCATATCATCAGGTCTATGCCCTATATCATTACTTTGAAAATGTGTATATTTTAGTTATTAAAAAGCTTCTTTAATTCAAAGATAAAGTTCATTGCTTCAATTGGCGTTATGGTATTTAAGTCAAGCATTTTTATTTTGTCTGCCGCCTCGTATATTGCCATATCCTCAAAGCTCATTGTTGCTTCTTGAACGGTTGCTTTTTTAGTTGCCTTAGGTGTAACAGTGCCGTTTTCAACCATTTCGGCAAGCACGCCCTTTGCGCGCTTAACAACCTCGTTTGGAACACCTGCAAGCTTTGCAACCTCGATACCGTAGCTATCGTCTGTTGGACCCTTAACTATTTTACGAAGGAAGGTGATGTCCTCACCGCGCTTCTTTGCGGCAATATTATAGTTTACAATGCCGTCGATTTCGTCCTCAAGACAGGTAAGCTCGTGATAATGCGTTGCAAACATTGAGCGCGCGCCTATCTTTTTGCCCGCGGTATATTCCGCGATTGCGCGTGCAATGCTCATTCCGTCGTAGGTTGAGGTGCCTCTGCCTATTTCGTCATATATTATAAAGCTCTTTTTCGTTGCATTTTCTAAAATGTATGCAACCTCGGTCATTTCAAGCATAAATGTTGATTGACCAGACGCTAAGTCGTCAGATGCGCCAACACGCGTAAAGAGCTTGTCAACAATGCCTATCCTTGCCTGCTTTGCAGGGACAAATGAGCCGATTTGCGCCATTAGCACAATAAGTGCGCTTTGACGCATATACGTTGATTTACCCGCCATATTTGGGCCCGTGATAAGCGCCATTTTGTCGGTTGTGGTATTTAAGTAGGTGTCGTTTGGCACGAAATAGCTATCCTTAACAAACTGCTCAACAACGGGGTGGCGTCCGTCCTTAATATCGATAACGTCGCCGTTGTCAACCTCGGGGCAAACGTAGGAATTTTTAACGGCAACCTCGGCAAGTGAGAGGTAAACGTCAAGGCGTGCAAGCATATTTGCGCTACGCTGAATACGTCTTAATTCCGCACCAACCTTGTCCTTAATCTCGCAAAAGAGCTCGTATTCAAGATTGCAGAGCTTGTCCTTTGCGCCAAGGACGGTTGCTTCCATATCCTTGAGTTCCTCTGTGATATATCTTTCACAGCCCGAGAGTGTTTGCTTTCTTATGTATCTTTCGGGCACACTCGCAACGAGTGATTTTGTAACCTCTATATAGTAACCGAATACGCGGTTGTAGCCAACCTTTAAGGTTTTAATACCTGTTTTTTCACGCTCATCCTCCTCAATTTGACGAATAAGCCCACTTGCATCCTCCATAATTGAACGCAAGCGGTCAACCTCGGGGCTGTAGCCATCCTTTAAGATGCCGCCCTCACGAATTGAAAACGGAGGCAAATCAATAATTGATTCGTCAATGAGTGAGGTAATGTCCTCAAGTGAGTCAAGACCCTCTCTTATATTTACAAGCTCTCTTGCATTTTCCGTATAGAGAAGATTTTTAACCTCGGGAATTACTGAAAGGGTTGCGGCAATTGCTTTTAAGTCCTTACCGCTTGCGGTTGAGTAAACAACCTTTGTCATTAAGCGCTCAAGGTCTAAAACACCGCTGAGCAGGTTTATAAGCTCGCCACGAAGGACGATATTTTTTGAAAGTGCTTCGACAGCACCCTGTCTTTCAAGAATTTTTTTGATGTCAAGCAAGGGATGCTCAATGTAGCTTCTTAGCATTCTTGCGCCCATTGAGGTTTTGGTTTTGTCAAGCACCCAGTATAGAGTGCCGCGCTTTTCCTTGCTTCTCATTGACTCGCAAAGCTCTAAGTTTCGACGCGTGTTAAGGTCCATTTCAAGATACTGTCCCTCGCCGTAAACGTTAACTGTGCTGATATATGAAATATCGGTTTTTTGAGTCTTAATTATATATTCAAGAATTGCACCAACGGAGCATACAATTCCTGTATCATTCAAGCTTTTCTTTGCAAAGTCCTCGCCGAACTGCGAAATAACACGCGCACGGCATTTTTCGCTATCAAAATAGCTATACATAGAAAACTCTACAAGTGCGCCAAGCTTTTCCTTGGCAAAGTTACTTAAAAACGCGCCGTTTTCAGGGTCAATATTCGTAATAATTTCTCTTGGCGCGTACGTACCAAGCTCGTTTAAAATTCGGCTTGGCTCACCCTCAATAAGGGTTGTGGACATTTCACCCGTTGAAATATCCGCAAAGGTAACGCCCACACCTCCTCTTTGGAAGTAAAGAGCGCATAAATAGTTGTTTTTGGTTTCGTTTAAAAGTGATGCCTCAACGACAGTGCCCGGGGTAATTTCCCTTACAACCTCGCGCTTAACTATACCCTTTGTTTCAGCAGGATTTTCCATTTGCTCACAAATTGCAACCTTGTAGCCCTTGGAAATAAGCTTGCCGATATACGGCTCAACGCTATGGTAAGGAACGCCGCACATAGGCGCACGCTCGGGCTCGCCACAGTCGCGCCCCGTCAAGGTAAGCTCAAGCTCACGAGAGGCGGTTATGGCGTCGTTAAAGAACATCTCGTAGAAATCACCGAGACGGTAAAACAGTATAAAATCCTTGTATTGTTCCTTTATCTCAAGATATTGAAGCATCATAGACGTCATACCGTCTTACCTCCTAAAAATCGATGAATTTAATGGTTTTTCGGCACGTTTTGCCGAGTGAATTAGTGGTGGTGACCGCAGTCAGAGCCGCAGCTTGAGCAGTTGTGTGAGCAAGGGCGCTGACCTGTGATTTGGAATTCGATCTCCGCGTTTACCTCTTGCATAAGTGCATTAACTGCCTCTTGTGCCTCGTTGATCTTTACAAATGTTTCGCTTGACGTTACCTCGGCAACAATTGCATCAAGGCGACCCTCGATTGCCTCGATAATTTTTTGGTCAATTGCTTCTCTCTTATATTCCTCAGCGAGAGCGATTTGTTGAGTATTGTACTCAAGCATAAGCGCTTGGATTTTTTCATCCTTTTCGTAAGCAACCTTTGCTTCTTCCATCTTTGCAACTCTTGAATCTGCCTTTATAGCTTGTCCAAGCTGAGCGGCTAATTCCATAATTTCCATTTTGTTTTCTCCTTTACGGTTTATATTATTTCACCGAACAGATTAAAGGTGTCTGCGCGTGTGATTTTAACGTTAATAAATTCGCCTGTGTAATCGGTGTCACTTTCAAAGTGAACTATCTTATTTCCTTGTGTGCGCGAGGTGTACATCGTGTCGCAGCTCTTGCTTTTACCGTCAACCAAAACGCGCACCGCTTTGCCAATGAGCGCCTCGTTTATTTCCTTGGAAATATCGTTTTGCACTTGACAGAATCTGTCGTAGCGCACGTGCTTTATTTCCTCGGGAATTTGGTTTTCCATGCTTGCAGCCGGTGTGCCCTTTCTCGGGGAATAGATAAAGCTGAAAACGGAGTCGTAGCGCACGCGTTTAATAACGTCAAGCGTTTTTTCAAAGTCGCTTTCGCTCTCGCCCGGGAAGCCGACGATAATATCGGTTGTCAAGGTGATATCTTCATTTCCCTCGCGAAGCTTTTTTATAATTCCGAGGTACTTGTCAAGGTTGTAATGGCGGTTCATTTTTGTAAGAATTTCGTCCGAGCCGCTTTGAAGCGGTAAGTGAAAATGTCCGCTTGTGCGCGGGCTTGACTTTATCGCCTCAATCATTTCCTCTGATGCATCCTTTGGATGTGAGGTCATTAGGTGAAGCCAAAAATCGCCATCTATTTTGGAAATTTCCGAAAGAAGCTCGGAAATATTGGTTTTTTCGGGTAAATCCTTGCCGTATGAGTTTACGTTTTGACCGAGCAAGGTGATTTCACGGTAGCCGCGCGCAACCAAGTCCTTGATTTCAGCAATAACGTCCTCTTTTCTACGGCTACGCTCCCTACCTCTTACGTATGGCACGATGCAGTAGGTGCAGAAATTGTTGCAGCCGTACATTATGCTAACCCACGCGCGATACGTGCTTGCGCGCTCGATTTTTATATTCTCGGCAATTTCGGGAGTTTCAGCATCCTTATCGAAATATCGCTTGCCGCCCATAAGCGCGTTATACACAAACTCGGGCAAGCGGTGAAGTGCGCCTGTGCCGAAGGTGAAGTTGACGTAGTGGTATGAGCGCTTGAAATGCTCACGCCTATGCTCCTGCGCGGTCATACAGCCGCACACGCCTATTATAATATCGGGGTTTTTCGCCTTATAATGCTTGAATCTGCCGACGATTGAGAGTGCGCGCTTCTCCGCGTGCTCCCTAATTGCGCAGGTGTTAACAATTAAAATATCGGCGCTTTCCTCGTTTTCTGTCAAGGTGTAGCCCATTTGCGTGAGCATACCTGCAATTTTTTCGCTGTCCGCTTCATTTTGCTGACAGCCAAGCGTGAAAACAAACGCGCGTTTGCCCGCACCCGAGATTATGGCTGCGGTCTTTTTTATATATTCGTTTTGCAAGTGAAGCTCTTGAGCGCTAACAAAATTCCCCATAGTCCCTCCCGTGTGCGTAATATTCGCATTATAATGCGTACATTATATTTTAGCATATAATTATATAATATTCAAGGTTATACCAAATATTTTTTATATATTTTGGACTTGCTTTTAGATAAGCGTTATGGTAGAATATATGTGACTTTAATTTTAGCTTGATTGATTTACTAAAATTTTTTACCAAACGATAGGAGCATTTATGGCAAAAGAAACCTTTATGGAAAAATTTGAAAACTTACCGAAGGCAGTTAAGATTTTACTGTTTTTGTTTCCAATTTCAGGTTGGGCGCTCAGCTCGATTTACCGCTTCTGCTACTTCGCTAAGCGTGGAGGAATTATCACCCTCGTTATGGGTCTTGTTGGACTCGTTTCGGGAATCGGAATTATTTTCGGTTGGGCGGATGCGCTCAGTGAGCTCAAATTCAACCGTGTGACGTTTTTTGTTGAGCCGTAAAAAATTAAAAACCAAGCACTTTTGAGTGCTTGGTTTTTTGTTTTAGATAAATGAAAAGATTAAAATTGATATATAGATATATAGAACGGGAAGGTTCCTGCGGAGCTATTTTCGTCTGCACTTTTGCTTACCATAGCAAAACAAAAAGCAAGCACGAGCAAACGAAACAGCAACCGTAAAAACGGGAAGGTTCGCTATGCGAACTATTTCTGCCGAGCCGTCTCCTTGCAAGCAGAGAGAGCGTCTTTCGGCAGAAATGCGAACCCGATTTGTGCAAGCACAAAGACGTGTCTTTGCGCTTGTCACAGCAAAACAAAAAAGAGACGAACTTGTCGTCGTAAAATGAATACCGCAGAAACGGGAAGGCTCGACAAGCGAGCTATTTTCGTCTGCCCTTTTGCTTGCGAGCAGACAACGGGCTTAGCCGAAAATGCGAACCCCATTCAAAGCAAAGCTTTGAGACGGGTGAGATTCCTTGTTTCGTGGCAAAATAAAAACGAGGCGAAAACTTCGCCTCGCTTTATTTTGGTGCGAGAAACGGGAATCGAACCCGTATGGCATAACCACACGCCCCTCAAACGTGCGCGTCTACCAATTCCGCCACTCTCGCATATATGAAACAAAGTGCTTTTCGAACCTTGCTCACATATTATACTAAAACATTTCGCGTTTGTCAATACCTTTTTTAAAATTTCTCAAAATAATTTTGATATTAATTTTGAGGGATGATTTGGCTGATTTTCGTCGGTGCATTTTCGGCAAATTGATGCACCGACGATATCTAACACCTTACCTCTTGGCTTACGCTGCGCAAGAAGGAGCAATTCCTGTTGCGATAAGTGCAATTGAGCCGGCAACCATAAGTACGCCAAGAATTGCGCACATAACTCTTACAAAAATCTTGCTATTCATATCTATCTCCTTAATTAAATTTCTATTTTAAGCTGTGGATCCTTGGGCTTTTTCTTGGAAATAAGCACCCCTGTGGCCGGAATTTTGATTTTTCTGTACATTTCCTTTGCCTCGGGATATTTCTTTTGATAGTCCGTCAGAACCTTCTTAATTTTTTGATTTTTCTTTAGATTCATCGCAAAAACAACCGTGCCCTGAGAGGTCCTTGTCGTTTTTATCGGAATCAGTGAGGGTCTTATTAAAATCGCCTTGTTTTCAGAGTTTATAAGCATAATATATTCATCGCTCGTTTCATAAACGATTTTAACAATATTAGATGCGTCAGAATATGCCTTTTTAAGCTTTTTTCGGGCACCCTGTGTCTGATATTGGCTCATTGGCACTCTAACCGCCTTGCCGTTTTCAAAGAAGAAAATGACGTTTTGGCTCTCGTCGTAAGACGGATTTATATGCATATATGCAACCTTTTCATCCTCGTCAAAATTAAGCTTCTTTGGAACGTAAACACCAAGCTCAGACGCCTTAGAAAGCTCGAAATCGGACATTTTGGCGAAGTAGAGCTGTGCCTTGTCAGTAAAGAAGATTACCTCGTCCTTGTTGCTGATTTCCGCCTCGTAGATTATTTCGTCATCCTCTTTTATCTTTTGCTCGCTATTGCCGCGAAGTGATTGCTGAGTGATTTTTTTGAGATAGCCGTCCTTTGTAAAGAAGAGCCATGCCTGATAATCCTCAATCATAATCTCCTTGTTAAATTCCTTAACGCTTTCAGATGCGATAACCTCGGTTTTTCTTGGCTTGCCGTATTTTTTCTTAACGTCGCCAAGCTGCTTTATCATAAATGATTTCATTTTAAGCTCGTCACCGAGAAGCGCTTTTATGTCTGCAATTTCTGTCTGGAGGTTGTCTATATCGGAAAGACGATTCATAATATACTCGCGGTTTAAGTGACGGAGCTTGATGTCAGCGATGTACTCTGCTTGATCCTTATCAACGAGGAAGCCCGCCATAAGGTTTGGCACAACCTCATCATCCTTTTCCGTTTCGCGTACGATTTTAACCGCCTTGTCAATATCAAGTAAGATTTTGCCAAGACCGAGAAGCAAGTGAAGCCGTCTTTGCTTCTTTTCAAGGTCAAAGGTGAATTCGCGGCGCAGACAGCTTGTCCTAAACTTAATCCACTCGCTAAGTATTTCCTTGATGCCGAGCTGCTTAGGTGAGCCGTCAACCAATACGTTGAAGTTGCAGGGGAAGTTGTCCTCAAGTGGGGTAAACTTATAAAGCTTTTGCATGAGCTGCTCAGGGTCTGTGCCCTTGCGAAGATCAATTGCAAGCTTAAAGCCGTCAAAGTCGATTTCATCACGGAAATCAACGATTTCCTTGAGCTTTCCTGCCTTGAACATATCCGCCATTTCCTTCATTATCGCTTCGATAGTGGTGGAATACGGAATTTCAACGATTTCTATGCAGTTTGAATCCTTGTCATATTTATATTTTGCGCGGAGCTTGATAGGTCCCTTTCCCGTTTCGTAAACCTTTTTCATTTGCTCTCTGTCGTAAACGACGTAGCCACCGCCCGGGAAGTCGGGTGCTTTTACGATATCGAGAATCTTTTCAATATCGGTCCTCGGTGAGCGAAGCAGAGCAATTGTCGCATCGCATATTTCAATTAGGTTGAACGAGCAAATTGATGATGCAAGTCCAACGGCGATGCCAAGGTTTGGTGAAACCAAGATGTTTGGGAACGAGGTTGGAAGCAAGCGTGGCTCCTTCATTGTGCCATCGTAGTTATCAACCATATCAACCGCGTTTTTATCAATGCCTGTGAAAATTTCTTGACAGAAGGTGTCAAGCTTTGCCTCGGTATATCTCGATGCGGCAAACGCCATATCGCGGCTATATTGCTTACCGAAGCCACCCTTTGAGTCAACAAACGGGTGAAGTAGGGACTCATTACCTGTGGTTAAACGAACCATTGTTTCGTAAATTGCCATATCGCCGTGAGGATTCAGCTTCATCGTTTCACCAACGATATTCGCACTCTTGGTACGTCTGCCTGTCAACAGTCCCATTTTATACATAGTATAAAGGAGCTTACGGTGTGATGGCTTAAATCCGTCAATTTCGGGAATTGCACGCGAAACCATAACGCTCACCGCGTATGGCATATAGTTTGTTTCGATGGTTTCGGTTATCGGTTGAACAACCGGCTCTCTTTCGACGTAAGCTTCCACCTTGGCTTCTGCTTTTTTACTTCTCGCCATTTTTACCTCCTATTATTCTATGCGCGCAAGCGCGTATCATTCTGTTGTATATCGCTAAGGATTCGCCGTCGTCGCCCGGTAGGTGGGCGTAAACGGTGTCAGCGCCTAAATCATCCGCTTGTCTAAGCAGGTCAAAAAGACGCTTTGTCTGTTCCTTAACGTCTTGCTTTTTGCCAACGGGCAAAAGCTTTTCACAATTAAGATAAGGAATTTCCTCATCGTAACACATAATTGCCGTGTTTTCGCACCTTTGCTTTTCCCTTGCAAATTCTATAAAGTCGATATAGCTATCGTCAATTAGATATAAGGATGCCGTAGGAGCGTAGTGCTTATATTTCATACCCGGGGAAAGCGCGACCTCGCCCGCCTTTAATTCATTTTTAACCGCACTTGCGATTTCAACGTCACAAACAGTCGAGAGCATTTCGGGAGTAACCGAGCCGGGACGAAGAATTGTGATTTTGTCATCACTTAACGAGATAACGGTTGATTCAACACCGAATTTTGATGAGCCACCGTCCAAAATCATTGGAATTTTGCCGTTTAGGTCATTATAAACGTGTTGTGCTGACGTTGGGGACGGCTTGCCCGATGCATTTGCACTTGGTGCGGCAATTGGCACACCTGCCGATACAATAAGCGCTCTTGCAATTTCATTTTCAGGGCACCTTATAGCAACCGTATCAAGTCCACCTGTTGCCTCGGGCGGAATTATTTCCTTTTTAGGTAAAATTACCGTCAATGGGCCAGGCATAAACCTTTTTGCAAGCTCGTAGTAAAGAGGGCACGTATATGCAATACCCTCTGCCTCGCTTGGCTCACTTATATGTACTATAAGTGGGTTGTCGCTCGGTCTGCCCTTTGCGACGAAAACGCTTTTGCACGCTTCAGCGTCGTAGGCGTTTGCACCAAGACCGTAAACAGTTTCGGTTGGGAAAGCAACGAGGTTTCCTGATTTTATAAGCTTGCCTGCTTCATTTAAAATATCAACTGACTTGACTGTAACCTTATAAAGCTTGGTTTCCATTCGCTCTCCTTTCCCTTTACATCACGGCACCGCCGTGTATATCATCAGGGCTTTGCCCTGTATATCACCAATCCGCAGGATTGTATATCATCACGCAAAGCGTGTATATCATCAACGCATCGCGTTGTATCTTACGCTTGTGTTTCGCCCTTTAATTTTTCAGCGGCATCTGCCGTTGCGAGCTTATCAAGCATATCGCCGATATCGCCGTTTAAGAACGCTTCAAGTGAATATATGGTATAGCCGATACGGTGGTCGGTAACTCTGCCCTGCGGGTAGTTATAGGTTCTGATTCTTTCGCTACGGTCACCTGTACCAACCTGGCTCTTACGCTCTGATGCGATTTTATCGTTTTGCTCCTGCTGCTTTATATCGTAAAGCTTAGCGCGCAAAATCTTAAATGCCTTGTCCTTGTTCTTAAATTGGCTTCTTTCGTCCTGACATTCAACAACAATTCCCGTTGGCTTGTGAATAAGACGAATCGCACTTTCAGTTTTGTTTACGTGCTGTCCGCCTGCGCCGCTTGATTTGCAGGTTTCAACTGTAACGTCACCCATATTGAGCTCAACCTCGACGTCCTCCGCCTCGGGAAGCACGGCAACTGTTGCGGTTGAGGTATGAATTCTGCCCTGCGTTTCGGTTTCTGGAACCCTTTGAACGCGGTGAACGCCGCTTTCAAACTTAAAGCGCGAATATGCGCCCTCTCCCGAAATTAAGAAGGTAACCTCCTTAAAGCCGCCAAGGCCTGTTTCATTAACACCGGTCAGCTCTGTTTTGAAGCCGTTTGAGTCTGCATACATTGAATACATACGGTAAAGCACGGAGGCAAAAAGTGCCGCCTCCTCACCGCCGGCTCCGGCTCTGATTTCAACGACAACGTTTTTGTCGTCGTTAGGGTCCTTTGGAATAAGAAGGAATTTTAATTCCTCCTCAATAACGGCAATTCTTTCCTTGCATTCCTTATATTCAATTACTGCAAGGTCGTACATTTCTCCGCTTTCCTCGTCCATCATAAGCTTTGCGCCCTCGAGGTCATCCTGAGTTTTTTTGTATTCACGGTATTTTTCAATTATTGGTGTGAGGGATTTATATTCCTTCATCGCCTTTGTAAATTCCGCTTGGTTAGAAGCGGTTTCGGGGTTGGCAAGCGCTTCCTCAATTTCAAGGTAGCGCTTTTCCGCCTCGTTTAATCTATTAAGCATAAATTATTTTTTCTCCACTATGTGAATTGCAAAGCCGCAAATTTCGTCCTTGAGGTAAATAACCTTAAGGTTACCCTTTTGGTCGTACTTTGCTGTGTCCTCGTTGAACTCAACACCGAGCTTTTCAAGGTAAGCACGTGCGCGAGAAGCAAAGTTTGTTGCGATTGCAATATGGCCGTTTTTGCCAAGGTATGGCTCGTGCATAAGCTCAAACTCTGTGCCGAGGAACGTTGAGGAGTTGCCCTCCTTGTATTCAAGGCCGAAGAGTGTGCAAAGGATACGCGCGCTCTTTTCTGCCTCCGCCTTGTTTTCGCAGTTGATGCCAACGTGCGCGAGCTTGAAGCCGAGCATTTTCATAACCGCGTTCTTTGTTAAGCGAGTGATTTCCTCGAAGTTGCCGCTATCGATAAGTGAATCCTTAACCATAAAGCTGCCGCCACAAGCAATGATTTTACCGAATGCGAGGTATTCAAGCATATTTTCCTCGTTGATACCGCCTGTTGGCATAAATTCAACGCCGCCGTAGGGTGCTGACATTGACTTAATCATATTAAGACCGCCTGCTGCCTCTGCAGGGAAGAATTTAACTGCCTTCAAGCCAAGCTCCATAGCCGCTTCAACCTCAGATGGGGTAGCGCAGCCGGGAAGCACGGGGATGCCCTTTTCAAGGCAGTGCTTAACTACTCTTGGGTTGAAGCCAGGGCTAACGATAAACTTTGAGCCCGCTTCAATTGCCTTGTCTGCCTGCTCAGGTGTTAAAACTGTGCCGGCGCCAACGAGCATATCGGGCATTTCGTCCGTAATTGCCTTAATGGCATCTGCCGCGCACTCTGTACGGAAGGTAATTTCCGCGCAGTTAAGTCCGCCTGCCGCAAGTGCTTTAGCAAGTGGAATAGCGTTTTCAACCTTTGTGATTTTTATAACGGGAACAAGCCCGAAGTCACGTAATTCCTTAATGATATCCATAACGTCCTCTTTTAGTCAAAAATTATTTGCAGAATGCGCTGAGCGCCTTGTGTGTTTCGTAAAGGTCGTTCTTTGAAATAACCTCCATTGGCGCGTGCATTGAAAGCACAGGAACACCGAGGTCAACAGTGCAGATATTGTGGTTTGCAATATACATAGCAACTGTTCCGCCGCCGCCAACGTCAATCTTACCAAGCTCTGCTGTTTGCCAAATAATGCCTGCATCGTGGAAAATCTTTCTGATCTTACCAACGTACTCTGCGCTTGCATCGTTTGTTGAGCCCTTTCCGCCGCCGCCTGTGTACTTGTTCATAACAACGCCACAGTTAACAATTGCGCTGTTTCTCTTTTCGTAAACCTCAGGATACATTGGGTCGTAGCCCGCGCTAACGTCAGCAGAAAGACACATTGAGTTCGCTCTAACTACGTTTGGATTTCCGCCGAGGTTTCTTGCAATCTCGTCGATGAGGTCAACGATAAGACGGCATCTCATACCGCTAACGCCCTCTGAGCCGATTTCCTCTTTATCTGCAAGCACGCACATAAGTGTATGCTCACTGTCCTTATTTTCGATAATAGCTGTGAGTGATGGGTATGCGCAAACGCGGTCGTCGTGGCCGTATGCGCCGATCATTGAACGGTCAAGACCGAGGTCTCTTGCCTTACCTGCAGGAACTGCTGTAAGCTCTGCACTAACGAAATCGTTTTCTGTAATGCCGTACTTCTCGTTGAGAATCTTGAGCATATTAAATTTAACCTTTTCGTCGATTTCGCCGTCGATTGGCTGTGAGCCGATTAAGAGATTAAGTCCCTCACCTGTGATAGCGGTGCCAAGAGGTCTTTGTGATTGCTCTCTTGCCAAGTGTGGGAGAAGGTCGGTAATACAGAAGATTGGATCTCCCTCGTCCTCACCGATAGTGATTTCAACGTTTTCACCGTCAAGAGTTGTAACTACGCCGTGAAGTGCAAGTGGAATTGTAACCCATTGATATTTTCTGATACCGCCGTAGTAGTGTGTCTTCAAGTAAGCAAAGCCCTCGTTTTCAAAAAGTGGGTGTTGCTTAAGGTCAAGGCGTGGTGAGTCAACGTGAGCGGCACAAATTCTGATACCGTTTTCGATATCTTCAGTACCTGCAACGAATGCAAAGAGGGACTTGTCGCGGTTGTTGTAGTAGTACTTGCCGCCCTTTACAATTTCGCCGCCGAGTGTGTATGAAACGAAGCCGTTTGCTTCGAGCATCTTAATGCCCTCTGTAACTGCCTCGCGCTCTGTCTTTGCGTTATCAAGGAAGCTCATATAGCCCTGTGCATACTTTTCAGTTGCCTTAGCGTCCTTCTTTGTTTGGTTTTCAAAAACGTTTTCCTTCTTATAGAAGAGCTTCTTCTTTAATTCCTTGAGCTCCTCGTTCTTGTCAATCTTTTTTTCGTTCTTTTTCATAATATTGCTCCTTAAATTAGATTTTCGTTTTTTAAAATGTTTATAATTTGCAAGGACAAGTCCTTACCTGAATTATCAATTTGGTAGGTCGATAGCGCAACAAGCTCACTATCGCTCTTTTGAGATGCAAGACGCGCAAGCGCCTGCTCCCTTGTAATTTGGTCGCGAGTTAGAATGCGCTCGATTTTTTTCTCGGTCGGTGCTGTTACACAAACCGTAAAATCGCACATTTTATCAAAGCCGCTTTCAAATAGCACGGGCGCGTCAATTATTGCCGCGCGCGCACCGTCCCGCTCGTATTTATCAAGCAGAGCAAGCGTATCCTTTTTTATGTGCTTGTGCGCAATCTCGTTTAATTTATTTAGTTTTTCTCTGTCGCTAAAAACTATTTTGGCAAGTGTTGGACGGTGAAGCTCACCACTATCGGTTAGTATAGCCGTGCCGAATTCGTTTATTAGCTCGTTTAGGCAATCGCTGCCCTTTTTCGTGGTTGTTTCTCTATACACGCGGTCGGTATCTATTGCTGGGATGAGGTGCTTTTCAAAAAGCATTGATATATAGCCCTTACCCGAGCCGCTTGAGCCGCAAAGACCTATAATTTTCATTTTCATACAGCCACCCACGCGCGACTTTCGTCCGATTTGTATGCAGCTTCCAAAACGCCTTGCACGTATGCGCCGTCATCAAGCGACGGTACAAACTGCTTGCCATTTTCAAGGGAGCTTAAAAACTCAAAATAGCTGCCGACGTGACCGCGAAGCCAACCGATTGGTGCTTTTATACCTGGGAAAATTCCACCCGGGCTTGGGTATCTGTTCACACATTCGATTTTTGTGTAGCCACGTGTGCCGTATGCACCCTCTGACGGTGTGGCGTCGTAAAATTCAAGGAAGTTAGGTTGCATTAAATCAAAGGCAACCGAGCCGCGCTCCCCGTGAATTTCAAAGCGAAGGTCATCGTTTGCGCCCGTTGTGATTTTGGAAACCTCAATTGTACCGTGTGCGCCGTTTTTGAGTGTTGCAAGCATATAAAATGCTTCGTCGGCGTTTGTATTCCATGCGCGCCCGTCAACGCCGGTGCGTACGGGATACGCAATTTGGCCCTTGCCAAGCACAGAATCAAATTCTCCGCATAGGTAGTAGATTAAATCAACCGCATGTGAGCCGAGGTCAAAAAGCACGCCTCCGCCGCAAACGTCCTTATCTTGCTTCCAGCCCGCATTCTTTACGGTATCAAGTGCGCTTGAATGAAGATATTTTATGCTAAACGAAAGTATTCTGCCAATCTTGCCCTCGTCAATGAGCGATTTTGCTTTCAAAATAGGCGAAAGGAAGCGGTTATTGAAAACTATGCCGCAAATAACGTTTTTTTCCTTGGCAAGTCGCGCAAGCTCACACGCCTCGTCATAGGAAACGGCAAGCGGCTTTTCACAGTAAACGTGCTTCGATGCCAATATTGCTTTTTTTGCGGTTTCGTAGTGGTAAATATTAGGTGTGCAAATATCGACAACATCTATTTGGTCATTATAAATTATATCGTTTTCGTTGTCGGTGTAAAAAGGAATATTATACTGCTCGCTTGCAGCTTTCGCGGTTTCGATTTTCGAGGTGCAAACGTGAGTAACCTCAAAGAAATGCTTACCGCTGAAAAAGAAGGGGGCGTTTCTTACGGAATAAAGATGCGTTTTGCCCATTGAGCCAAAGCCGAGAATACCGATTTTCATAAGAAATCCTCCTTTTCACAACATATAGTGACAAAAAGCACTATATATACATTTTTACACCTTATTATATCACTAAACTTTTACAATTTCAATATATAAAATATAAATAATATTATTTAATGTAGAGTTTTTCCTAAAAAATGCAATCAAGCGAGCCACAAAAACAAAAAATCCCCCTTGAAACGGGAGATTTTTTGTTTTATCAGTCTTCTTTTTTGATAGTATTGTAGGTAACTGCTACTGCGCTGTCAGTAACTGTCTCACCGATATAGCTTGCTGTGCCGTTATCGATTACGTATGCGGAGGCGTAAATCGGAATATCCTTTTGGGTGTCCTTAATACCTGTGATTTTGAGGTCGTAGATTGTGTAATTTACGTTTGTAACGTCGATTGAATATGCGCCGCTGATTACCTGCGCGCTTTCGTCAAAGAGCTTGCCCTCTGCGCTGAGCTCTGCATTTGCAAGAACGATGCCGTAGTTAAATACGTAGCCCTCTGCCTGAACAGCCAAGAATTTAGCAATTTCTTCCTTGTTGAAAACAATTCCGAAGGTAAAGAGTGAGCCGTCTGTTTCCTTTGAATAGCCCTTGTTTGTAAAGAGTGGACCGCAAACTGTATCGGTTATTTTTTCACCGCAGCCGCGTGAGCAGGATGTTGCCTTTAAGTAGTCGGTAACGTAGCTTTCACCGCTAAATTCGTACACTCCCTCGCCTGAAATGTCGTGTCCGCCGAGGAATACTGTGCATTTTGTTGAAAGTGGTGTGTTGAACTTTATTCTTTCATCGCCCACTGTATTAAGAGCGGTGATAAATGGGTCTTTGTTGTTTGTAGCATTAGAAATCGTAATTGTGCTTTGTGCGGTTGTAAAATAGAAGTTAACGTTTAAGTTATTGCCGCATTGACCGAACACCTGTGCGCTAAAGGTTGATGCACCGGCAGGCATCCAAACATCGGTAAGCGCCGTGCATTTTTCAAAGCAATAGCTTCCAAGTGAAACGGGACCGTTTGGCAATACAATCTTCTTAAGCGACGTGCAGGATGCAAACACTGTGGCGTTCGTTCCTATTGTTGTTACGGTTTGCGGAAAAACTACCTTTTCAATAGACGTACATTCGCTGCACGCATAGGAGCCAAACGTTGTAATTCCATCCCAAAGCGGAAACTCGGTAAGTGCCTTACAACCCCTAAACATCTTTTCTGCAACCGCAGTTGTGCCGACAAAAAAGTTGTCAGTGTTTTCAATGGTTGTCAGCTTTGTACAGCCGTTAAACATATAGTTGGTTGAATAGTTAATCGGAGTACCGTTATTTAAGTATGCATCGGGAAGTGTGACCTTTGTAAGATTTTCGCAATACTCAAATAGTGAGTACGTGTTGTTTGCATAGCACAAATCAACCATTGAAATGTCTATTTCAACAAGCTTTTTACAATTGGCAAATGCCTTTGGAGTGCCGTTATCCCAAAACCTGAGCCCTTGGTTAAGCTTTACCTCTATCATATTTTGGCAGCCGTTAAAGGTTTCCATATTATTTGCGATAAAGTCAATGTCTGATGGCATTTCAAATCTGATGATACTGTTCTTGTTGAAGCTTTTCGATAGCTTGCTGTTAATTTCGTTAAAGTTCATCAGCATCATTTCGCCTGTGCTTTTTGTGCTTTCGGTAAGAACGTAATACGTTGGAACGGTGTAGTAATTTGTGCCGTCAAAGAGCACCACTCGTGCAACTGTGCCATCGTCCTTGAGCTGACTGATTTTTGTGTTGCCGATTGCTTCATCAAAGACGGTAAGCTCACCAAACTCATTACTTGTTGATGGAACAATTTTGTCCTCTGCGCTTGCCAAAAGTGCAAACGAGCATACAAGAATCAATGCAGCTGTGAGAATTAAAAGAATTTTTTTCATAAATACCTCTCTGTATTTTAGTATACAGTCTAATAATATCATAATTTAGACTTTTTTAGCAATTGACATCTGTAACAAAATTGTCATACTGTTTTTGTCTATTTTGCACAACCTATATCAAAACAAAAAGGAGCAAGCACGCTTGCTCCTTTAAATTTTACGCTACTGCTTCGCTTTCCTCTTTTGAAGGATATTTTTGCAAAAGGATTTCGTGAGAAATAACCTCTGCAACTGTGCTTACGCTATCGTGAGTTAAGTAAGTAACTGTATCGTTTTGGCTTGCGAATGCACCGAGGTGAAGCTCCTTGCCTGCGCCAACGTTTGTGAGCTTAACTTGAATAATTGAGTATTGATCCTTTGCATCCTGCATTTCCATAGCTACAGTCTTTTCACCGCCTACAACCTTGCCGTCAACCACTGAAAGAGGTGTGCCGTTTGTGATTGCGCTTGCAAAAACACCGTACTTAATGCCCTCACCGTAAAGTGCGAGTGCGTCAGCATTTACGTATATTGTGTATGAAAATTCGCTTGAATTTGTTTCTGAGAAGGAATAGCCCTTCTTGCCGAAGAGTGCTGAATCTTCAACGTCGAATTCCGCATTTGCACCACACTCTGAGCAAACGTGAATAGCAATCATATTTTCAAAGTAGTTAGGTGCGCCGTTTACAGATGGGTATGCACTTGAGATAAACTCGCCCTTTGCGTGGCCCTTTGCAGGGAGAACAATGGACTGGTCACTTGCCTTATCGCAGAAGCAAACAAAACCGCGTACGCCTGCATCCTCGCAGGTTGGTGCATTTTCCGTTTCAATGAGGAAAAGGTGTTTATCCATTGCGGTAAGCTCGGTATTATCGTTTGTAAATTGATTGTTAGATGATGGCTTTTTCATATTTATACCCTTGCCTGTTGAGCAGAAGTAAATGAATTCATCACCGTTTAAGCTGAATGAATAGTTTCCTGCATTTGAGTTAACGATATTTACGCTTGAGAAATCCTTGTCAGCAGGGTTAGCAAATACGTAGCTAATGCCCTTTCCGCGGCTATCTCTCATACCGATTCTTAAATCGGTCATATCGCCAAGGAATACTACGGTTGTTTTGTTGCCCTTATCGCCGCAGCAATAGAATACGCCGTCGTTAATCCAGAACTTTGTGAGTGATTCCGGCATAACCATAACTGAGTTAAGGTTGTAGCAGAATGCAAAGCCGATACCGCTGTCTCTGTTAAAGAGATTTGTAAGTCCTGATGGGAAGTAATAAACCTCCGGCTTTGCTGGCATAACGAAGCTATCACCGTAGAAGTTGCCGTTTGCATCTCTTACGCTGAATTGCTCGTTTACAAAATACATTTCGTAGCAGTTATAGAACGCTGTTTGGTTGCCATAGCCGTTTGTTTCAATAGTCTTGGTTTTTGAAGGGAGATATACGGCTTGAAGAGCTTTACAGCCGGAGAACATACGGTTTGTGATGTAGTCTGTATTATCAGGAAGACAAGCTGCCTTGAGGTTTACACAGTCCATAAACACGCCCCAGTTGTTGAAATCAACGTCGTTTGGGTTTCCTTGGAAATCAACGTATTCAAGTGCAGAGCAGGTATGGAACGATGATGGGCCAAGATAAGTTACGTTTGGTGAAATAGCAACGTATTTTACCGCCTTACAGTTTTGGAATGCGCCTTGCTCAACGCGTGTAACTGTGTTTGGCATAACGTAAGTATACTCTACGTTTGATGAGAAATGAGCAAGAGATGAGCAGTTATAGAACATATTCTTACCGATTTTCGTAAGGTTCGGGAATGCTTCCTGGACGTTTGTGCTAACAAGATTCGTACAGCCGTTGAACATATTTTCGCCAGGGTCAGTAACGTCAGGTGAAACGCCGATTATTGCGTTTGTAAGCTTCGTACATTCTTGGAAAGCGCCACCCGTTGTGCCCTTCTTGAAAACGAACGTATCAAGGTTGTGGATTGTTTCAAGGTTAGTACACTTCCAGAAGTGCAATGTCTTGTTGGCATCCTTTACCTCGGAATTAGGTTGGAGGCGAATCTCAATTACGTTTGAGTAACCTTGGAAGGATTGGCTTGTGCCACCGTTTAAATATACCATATTATATGGCATTTCAATACGGTAAATATTGGTGTATGACCAGTTTGGATTTGTGCCCGTTGCGGTTTCCATAGCGCTATTCAAACTTGCCATATCCATTGCATAGAGTGACTTTTGTCCGCTACCGTAAATTGCGGAGTTTGAAAGGACGTATGCAGTTGGGAACGTATAGAAGGTTGTGCCGTTGCCGACAACGACTCTTGCATACGTTGTGCCGTTGGCGTCCACGTACGGCGTGAATCCATAATCCGTCTTTGTTCTACCTACGGAAATGCTTTCATCAAAGAAAGAAAGCTCACCGTATGCATTTGTGCTTTGCTCCTTCAAAACGGTTTCAGCGCTTACTGAAATTGCAAACAGACAAGCCAAAAGCGCAACCATTGAAAGAACGAGCAAAATCTTCTTTTTCATAGTAATTCTCCTTAAGAATAATTATTTGTGCGTATATTATAACATAAAGCACTATGGAATTCAATTGACAACTAATACAATTTTTCCCAAATCCGATTGTGCAATTTGCACAAGCAATTTTCATTTTTAGACAAAAAATCATCTAATGCCTAACTTTTTTATTCAATTTTATTGACGAAAAAGCTCATTTTTTGCTATAATGAACTTAAGAAATGAGAAAGGGGGCACTCCTATGTCGAATACGGAATATTATAGCGATTTTTGGGAAAACAAGTCTGCTCCCGAATTCAAGGAGTTTAAGGCGGAGCTTTATCAAAAAAGCACCGAGCATTTTTCGAGTGTTGGCGAAATTAAACCGTTCAACGTTGAAAGCTTTGACCACGCTCCGAGCGTTGAAAACGAGGAGGAGAAAAGGAAGAAGCGTGCGGGCAAGGAAAAAGAAAAGCAAAAAGTGCGCACAAGACTTCAAAAAATTCTTGACAACGTATCCAAGACGGCAACGAAGGTGGCATCTACCGTTGTTGGCGTTGCGGCAGTCGGCGTCGGTGCGGTTGTTGCACTTTCGCCACTCTTTTCACCGAGCGCACCTACGCCGGAGCCAATTTCCGTTTCTCTTTCCGAGCTTGATGTTGGCGGAAACTTTATGTCGTACGAGCTTGACGTTTCGGGACTTCAAAGCAATGCCGACTACGATATTGTAATTTCAAGTAAAAATCAAACATTATCGCGTGACGAGGTTATATCGGGCAAAAACGAGGATTTGGTGCTTGGACTTAACGAAAACGAAAAATATACACTCCTCGTTGTCGAAAAGACGGACACAGAGCCATTTGTTCATTATGAAAAGGATTTTACAACGAGCGGAGATAGAATAATTGATGATGAATTTCAGGCAACGCTTGAAATTCCAAATGCGGACAGCATCACGGTTGAATGGGGCGAGGAGAAAAACACTGTAAATCTAAACGCGCTGTTTTCACCCAATGCAGATGCAAATTATAAATACAGGGTTAGCTTAACCGACAGTGACGGAACGGTGGTTTCATCATATTTGGGCAACGAAGGAGCCGTCAGATTGGACGTGCCGAGCGAGATTGACGGAGTAACGGTTACTTACCAAACGCTCTACGACACGGGACGTCACGAGGTTATATATTCCACAAGCGAAATTGACAAAAAGCTTCACTTGAAAGCTCCCGAGCTGAAATTCAGTGACGAAAAGGTTTTAATTCAACCGGGATACTACGGCATTGAATATTCGGTTAGCTCCGAGCTTGCTCACCTCGAATCCTACAACGATTTAACCGTAACGGTAAACGGAGTTGACTGTCCGAGCTATTTTGATTCGTCAAGTGTAAACAAAACGGCCGTGCTTTGGGTTGAATTTGTCGACCCTGTGGATGAATTTGACCTTGAAGCAACGCTTTTATTAAACGGCGCATACGGCGGAAACGCTCGAACGGTTACGGTGAAAAAGCATTACGTAAACGAGCTTGAATTTTACGACAGCGCTTATTATTCGGCAACGTACGGCACTGTTGAATTCACATTCGTGCACAGTGAAATCGACGGTTACGTATTGATTAAAAATATTTCAGACGGCACAGAGGAGCAGGTGACTTATACGTCTTACAGCTATCCGTTTACGTCGGATTGCCAATATTCATACGCGCTTTACGATAAGGAAAACAACCGACTGACCGAGGAAAAAACGGTAAGCTTCTCACCGATTTCAAAGCCGGACTATACGTTTACGTACTGTAATTCCGGAGAGGTTATTTATACGGTAAACGAGGACAATACGTTTAACTTTTATTTCTACACAATGTTCAGCTGCGATGACCCAAGCGTTTACTACGAGATAACACTTTCGGATTCATTGCGAAGCTACCGCTTCCAATCAACCGAGAAGTTTTTGAAGGCGGAGAATTTGCCAAGCTCCGATTACGCCCTATCATTCAGGGTTTTAAGAACAGATGAGCTTGGGGCAACGTACGAGCTTAGCAATACAGTACCCTCGGGAACGACGGGTGCGGTGTTTAGCACCGATATTTCGTACACCCTTACTGATGACAGCACCGTTCGTTTTGATTTCGACAACCTTCTTTCAATCAACGGAGATATTCATTTAACAATGAACGGAAAAAGCTACGTATTTTCAAAGGACGAGCTTGTTCCAAGCGAATATTATAACACCCTGACGGTTTCAACCGACGGTGAAAAAATCGAGAGCTTTGAGCTAACGTACTATTCATATCGCAGGCATATAAACGATCATATTTATTCACAGTTTGCCGACCAAATCAAGGGCACACCGTACATAAAAACAACAATCACTTTTTAGGAGATAAAATATGAAAACGAAAAAGAAATTAAAAACAGCGCTGCTCGCTATTGAGCTTTCAATAATATCCTTGATTATTGTTGCTCTTTTGGCGTTTGCAATAACGAGCATTGTCACTATGTTTGTAAATCCCGAGGCGGAATATTCCGAATGGTTCGGCGAGACGTTTTTTGGAGTTGAGCTTGAAAAGGAGCCGACAGTTGAGGAAGAGATAAAGGATTTAACCCTTACCCAGCAGGTAACACAAAAGCTGAAAGCACACGCGTTTGATATCATAATTTGCCTTGTAAAGGTGGTTATAATTTACGCAATTTGTCGCATTATAAGACTCATTTTCGCACTTATTATGAAGCGAAACAACCGTGCAAAGACAATCCTTGCTTTGCTTGACGGCTTCGTTAAATACGGCTGTGCCATTGCTATCATTTTCTTTGTTTTGAAGGCGGTTGGTGTAAACACGGGCGCACTTATTGCATCGGTTGGCGTGCTGACGCTTGTTGTCGGCCTTGGTGCTAATGCACTTATTGCGGACATTATTGCCGGTATATTTATCATATTTGAAAATGAATATAACGTTGGCGAGGTTATTTCGATTGATGATTTCCGCGGCACGGTGCTTGAAATCGGTATTCGCTCAACAAAGCTGCTTGATGCGGCAGGAAACATTAAAATTATCAACAACGGTAACATCGGCGATATTGTCAACCTCTCGCGCGAGCTATCGCTTGCGATTGCAGACTGCGACTTCCCTTACGACGTGCCTATCGAATTCGTAGAAAATATCATTATGAACAATCTCGACACCATCAAGGAAAGAATTCCCGCTATCGTTGAGGGCCCGTACTACAAGGGCGTTTGCATGTATAAGGACTCAAACGTAACAATCAAGCTTGTTGCCAAGTGTAACGAGGATGACAGATTCCAGGTGCAAAGAGATTTGCTTCGCGAATACAGAATTCTCTTGACAGAAAACGATATTGACATTGCGTTCCCACAGGTTGTTATCAATCAGCCGAGCGTTAAGGAATACAAGCTTACAAAGAAGGAAAAGCTTGCGGCTCAGGAATTTGCAAAGGAGCAAAAGGAGCTTTCCGTAAACCTTGAGGAGCAGCAGCTTTAAGTAAGGAGATACATAGAAATAAAAAAGTCGCACCCTGTGTGCGACTTTTTTGCTTTTTAATGGTTTTCAGCTTAGCCAATCCCTCAGTCACTTTGTGACAGTTCCCTTTGCACAAAGGAGCCAAGCGTGTGCGACTTTTTGGTTTTTGTGTCTTATTCAAACGCTCTTTTTTTGCTTTGGATATAATCGTCGATGGCGTTTGCGGCGGTTTTGCCTGCGCCCATTGCCAAGATAACGGTTGCAGCGCCCGTAACAGCGTCGCCGCCTGCGTAGATGGCTTCCTTTGAGGTGAGGCCGTTTTCGTCAACGATAATTCCGCCCCAATATTCGGTTTCAAGCCCATCTGTGGTTGATTTGATAAGCGGATTTGGGGACGTACCGAGTGACATAATAACACAGTCAACGTCCAAAATATGCTCGCTTCCCTCAACTACAATAGGGCGGCGTCTGCCGCTTTCGTCGGGCTCACCAAGTCCCATTTTAACGCATTTCATTCCTGCAACGCTATTGTTGCCGGGGCTTCTTGGATTTTCTTTATCAATAAACGGTATAATTTCGGTTGGGTTGGTAAGGGTTTTGAAAATAATCCCCTCCTCAATTGCATGCTCTACCTCCTCGTGGCGGGCAGGAAGCTCCTCCATTCCACGGCGGTAAACAACGTAAACCTCAGCGCCCATACGTCTTGCGCATCTTGCCGCGTCCATTGCAACGTTTCCACCGCCAACGACAGCCACGCGCTTGTATGACATAATAGGCGTGTCGCTTTCCTCGCGATATGCCTTCATAAGGTTAATTCTTGTAAGGTACTCGTTTGCGGAGAAAACACCCTTAAGGTTTTCGCCCTTAATTCCCATAAATTTAGGAAGACCCGCACCTGAGCCAATAAACACCGCCTCATAGTGATATTCGTGCAAAAGCTCCTCAATTGAAAGAGTTTTGCCAACGACGATGTTGGTCTTTATTTCAACACCGAGTGCTTTTAAGCCGTCAATTTCCTCTTTTACAACTGATTTTGGCAAGCGAAATTCGGGAATACCGTAAACAAGCACGCCGCCCGGGGTGTGAAGTGCTTCAAAAATTGTAACGTTGTAGCCGCGCTTTGCAAGGTCGGACGCACAGGAAAGACCCGCAGGGCCTGAACCAATAACTGCCACCCTGTGTCCGTTTTTCGCAATTTTCGGTGAGGATTTACTGTTGTTTTTGTTGTGATAATCGGCAACGAAGCGCTCAAGGCGGCCAATTGCCACGGGCTCACCCTTTATGCCGCGCACGCATCTGCCCTCGCATTGATTTTCCTGTGGGCAAACTCTGCCGCAAACGGCGGGGAGTGATGAGGATTTCAAGATAATTTCATATGCTTCCTCGAACTTTCCCTCGGCAACCTTCGATATAAAATCGGGGATTGCGATTTTAACGGGACAGCCCTGAATGCACATTTTATTTTTACAGTTTAAGCATCTTTTCGCCTCGTCAATTGCTTGCTCCTCGGTGTAGCCGAGAGCAACCTCGTCAAAGTTTTTGATTCTTTCACTTGGTTCTTGAGTTGGCATTGGATTTTTAACAAGTGACATATTCGGCATATTATTTTACCTCCTTCTTAAAGAGGTTGCAGGCGCTTTCGTACTTATGTCTTTCAAAATCCGCATAAATATTTGAGCGCGACATTGCTTCATCAAAATCGATGAGGTGTCCGTCAAATTCAGGGCCGTCAACGCAAGCAAAAACAGTCTTTCCGCCAACGCTTAGGCGGCAGCCGCCGCACATACCCGTGCCGTCAATCATAACGGGGTTCATTGAAGCAACCGTCTTAATTCCGTATTCCTTTGTAAGCAAGCAAACGAATTTCATCATAGGGAGAGGACCGATGGTTATTACCTCGTCGTACTCCTCGCCTGACTCGATAAGGGAGCGAAGCGCATCGGTAACAAGGCCCTTTTCGCCCGCTGAGCCGTCGTCGCTCATTAAAATGTATTTGCTTGAAGCATTTTTGAATTCGTTTTCTAAAATTACCAAATCCTTGCATCTGAAGCCGCAGATTGCATGCACCTCACAGCCAAGAGAATGGAGCTTTTTAGCCACAGGGTAAGCAATTGCGCATCCAACGCCACCGCCAACTACTGCAACCTTCTTTAAGCCGTCAGTGTGAGTTGCTTTGCCAAGAGGGCCAACGAAATCGTGCAAGAAATCGCCCTTTTCCATTTGTGCAAGCTTATACGTTGTTGCGCCTGCGATTTGGAAAATAATCGTTACGCTTCCCTTTTTTCTGTCAAAATCGGCAACGGTTAGGGGAATTCTTTCTCCGTTTTCATCGGTGCGAAGAATGATAAACTGACCCGGCTCCGCCTTTTTTGCAACCAAGGGTGCATCTATTTCCATTAAAACAACCGTGGGGTTGAGTGTTTTTTTCTTTATAATTTTGTACATTTTTTGTTCCTTTGCGTGTATATTTGGATAAAAAGTGCCGTGGAGTGTCTGATTTTATGTATTGTCGTAGGTTGCCTTTGAAAGCTTTTTGCGAAGAATTTGATAGAAGCTTTGGTTTGTGAGCTTGATTGTTTTTGCAAGCTCTCTGCTCTTTTCGATTTTTATTACGTCTCCGTCGCAAAGCTCAAACGCGTTGTCACCGTCGATTTGAAGTGCAGGATTGCCTGTTTTGACGATGCTGTCGATTATAATCTTCACCTCAATTTTGTCCTCTCCCGAAGCAACGATTGATGAGCGTGGGAAATACTTTGGTGAAATAGGTGTCAATACTATATTTGACGAATCGGGAGTTAAAACGGGGCCGCCAACCGAAAGATTATACGAGGTTGAGCCCGTAGGGGTTGCGACAATTAAGCCGTCACCAACGACTGTTTGAGTGAGCATACCGTTAATATAAAGCTCGGCAGTGAACGCCTTAAGAAGCGTTGAACGGTAAAACGACGCCTCGTTCAAGGCAACGAAGGAATAAACGCTCTCGCCGTTTCTTACAACCTCGCCGCTTAGCATTATTCTCTTTTCAAGTGCGAAATCACCCTTTAATATTCTGTCAATTGCGCCGAGGGCGTATTCAGGATTACACTCGGTTAAATAGCCAAGGTGACCGAAATTTATGCCAAGCATAGGAATATCAAGCTTGTAAAGCTTTTTGCAGGCGCGAAGAAGCGTGCCGTCACCGCCAAGGACGATAGCAAAGTCTGCCGCCTCGGTTGGCTCATCGTGCTCCATCAACGTGTTAACAGAATATCCGTGATTTATAAGTATTGCTTCAACCTCTTTTGAGAAGGCAACGCTTTCCTCCTTAAGGTTGTTTGGTATAATAATTGCTTTCTTCATAACGGTTACCCTCCGTAAGAGTATAATTACGCGTGTGATTAATATATTTTATCACGCATTTATACTTTTGTCAATTCATAAATGCAATTTGGAACGAAAATGGGCGCGCATTTTGTCGCAATTTTTGGGCAAAAACGTCAAAAACGGACACAGGGTGGTCCGTTTTTGTGATTTTTATTTGTCGAATGCGGGATTGTAGCCGTAGAAGTTTTTGGAGTTCATTTTCTCCTGAGCTATTCCAAGGGCATCGCAGAAGCGTTGATAGTGAACTATCTCACGGGCGCGAAGGAATTTAATCGCGTCGCAAACGTCAGGGTCGTCAACGAGGCGCAAAATGTTGTCGTAGGTTACCCTTGCCTTTTGCTCCGCCGCTAAGTCCTCGTTCAAGTCGGCAAGGACGTCGCCCTTTGATTGGAATTGAGCCGCGGTATATGGGTAGCCACTTGCGGCAACAGGGTAAATTCCCGTTGTGTGGTCAACGAAATAGGTGTCAAATCCGCTCTTCTTTATTTCGTCGTAGCTTAAATTTCTTGTGAGCTGATAAAGAATGGCGGAAATCATTTCAAAGTGAGCGAGCTCCTCTGTACCGACGTCGGTTAAAATTCCAACAACCTTATCGTATGGCATTGCAATTCTTTGAGTAAGATAGCGAAGGGATGCGCCGATTTCTCCGTCGGGGCCGCCGAGCTGTGATACTATAATATTAGCGTACTTGGCGTTGGGGTTTTTGATTTTTACGGGATACTGAAGGCGTTTTTCGTACTGAAACATTTATTTTCCCTCCTTATCTATTTGCCAAGGCCAAGGGCCCTTAGTCCATTCCCAGCTTGTTCCTTCGTTGGGTGCGGTTAATGGGCCGAACCTTGACTCATACTCTACTCTTGCGCGGTTTTCAAGGCGTTTATACTTGTTATAGCACTCAAGCGCCTCTTTACATTCGGGGTATGCGTCAAGATAAAGCATTGCTTCATATGCCATAAAGGCATAGCAGCTCACACTTCGGAGCAAGCGCTCCCTTGAGTTTTCTCTATTTGTAAGCATTAGCATCCCTCCCCTTTGTTGTTACCGCCGCGGCAGCTGCCTCGGTTAAACGGCATAAAAAGCTCCTCGAACATCGTGCCGTTTGAAAGTGCGAGCTCGGGGTCGTATATTTTCATAAATTTCTGCTTCTCGGGATAAACCATAGCAAGCGATCTGCCTGTGGGCATTTGGTGCTCGCTCGGCTTTTGATAGGAAGCGCCCTCTCCCCTTAAAAACCGCGAAAACTCCTCGTAGCCAAATCTATCCGCGCTATTTGAGCAACTGTTAAATCTCATATTATTCTCCTTTTTCCGAGCATTTTGCGTCTTTTTTGCTTGGCGCATATGCTCATTACATAATATGACAATTTTCGCACTCGTGATAATTTTAGCGCTTAAAGTCTATTTTTTGCTAAAATTTTTCTTATTTTATTTATTATTTCTTCCATTTTTGAAATATTAGTGATATAATTACTATGTATAATTGTATTTTGGGCAAATTTATCATACACAAATTAGGAGATATAAAATGAAAATTATTATCGTAGGAATGGGCACGATAGGAAAAACAATACTCCACGCCCTCTCAAAGGACCACACGGTAACCATTATTGACGAGGACAAGGAAAAGGTTGAGAGCTTGATCGAGAGATACGATATTTTCGGTGTTGTTGGAAACGGCGCTTGCATTGATATTTTGAACGAGGCAAACGTAAAGGATGCCGACCTTGCAATTTTCCTTACCAACAGCGACGAGCTTAACGTTTTCGCCTGTCTTGTTGCAAAGCGCGGCGGTGTTACCAACACTATTGCGCGTGTAAGAAATCCCGATTATACCAAGCAAATTCGCGATATGAAGGACGAGCTTGGCATTTCTATGATTGTCAATCCCGAAAAGGAAACGGCAAAGGAAATTTTCAATCTTATCAACCTGCCGTCCGTTGCTCATATGGAGCATTTTGTAAAGGGTAAGGCAATCTTGGTTGAAATTATTGCAGAGCGCGGCTGTAAGCTCCTTGGCGAAACGCTTTTCTCTCTTGGTAGAAAGATAAAGACAAGAGTGCTTGTTTGCGCGGTGCTTCGCAAGGACGAGATAGTTATTCCTTCGGGTAGCTTCAGGTTTGAGGAGGGTGACAAGGTGTATTTCACTGCGGACGCCTCGTCCCTTAAGGACTTTTTGTCCGAGGTTAACCTTGAAAAATCTCCGTTTAAGAACATTATGATTATAGGTGACGGACGTATTCCTTATTATCTTGCAAGTGAGCTTTCTGCAGGTAAATACAACATAAAGCTTGTCGCAAATAACAAAAAGAACGCCGAGGCGCTTGCCGACGAGCTTCCGCGTGCAACCGTGCTTTGGGGCAACGGCACACAGCACGACCTGCTTATTGAGGAAGGAATTGAGGCAATGGACGCTTTCGTTGCCCTTACCGACATTGACGAGGAAAACATGATAGTTTCCATGTTTGCAAACAAAATGGGCGTAAAGAAAACTATCACACAAATAAAGAACGACGAGCTTTACGATATGCTTGGCGAGCTTGGAATTGAAAACAACGTTTCACCAAAGAACGTCGTGGCAGACAGAATTGTCGGATACGTACGTGCTATGGCTAACAAGCGCGGCAGTAACATTGTAACGGTTTATCGCTTGGTTAAGGGACAGGTCGAGGCAATTGAGTTTGCCGCAAAGGGAAAGGAAAGCTTCTTTGGCAAGCCGCTAAGAGAGCTTAAAACTAAGGAGAATTGCCTAATTGCCTGCATTAGCCGTGAGGGCGAGGTAATTATCCCCGACGGTAACACGACGATTTTGACGGGAGATAGCGTTATCGTCGTTACCACTCACAAAAACTTTGATGACCTGACCGATATTTTTGAATAAGGAATTAAAATATGAATTATAAGCTTCTTGGCAAAATTTTAGGCAAGATTATGATTCTTGAGGGCGTTTTAATGCTTGCCCCGCTGATTATCAGCTTTATCTACGGTGAATTCAAAAAAACCACCGTGGTTGCAGGAATCGGTGAGACGGCGCGATACGGCGGAATCCGCTATGCTCTTGCTTTTGCCATCCCTGTATTTTTACTTGTGCTTTTTGGAATTCTGCTTCAGCTTCCGAAGCCGACAAGAAAGTCGCTTTATCAAAAGGAGGGCTTTGCGCTCGTTGCTCTTGTATGGATTGTAATGGCACTTTTCGGCGCTATTCCGTTTGTTATAAACGGCGATATACCGAACTATATTGATGCTTGCTTTGAGATCACCTCGGGATTTACAACCACGGGTGCAAGCATTATTGAGGATATTACCTTTTTGTCGCACTCCTCGCTTTTCTGGCGCAGCTTCTCGCACTGGATTGGCGGTATGGGAATACTTGTTTTCGTGCTTATTTTTATTCCCGAAAGCAAGGACGGCTCTGCCATGCACCTGCTTCGTGCAGAATCACCCGGACCTCAGGTTGGTAAAATAGTTTCCAAAATGAGGGCAACGGCAAGAATTTTGTACTTAATTTATCTTGGCATGACTGTTCTTTTGGCGGCTACTTTAATGATTGGTCCGCTTGTGGACACGGAAGCCGCATTTTTGGCAACGGGAATTGATTATAGCGGCGACAAGATTTTCCACGCGCTGCTCACCGCATTCGGCTGTGCCGGCACGGGCGGCTTTGGCTTTATCCCCGGCAGTATGCAATACTTTACTCCGTTTGCACAGTATGCAGTTGCCATAGCACTGTTCCTCTTTAGTATTAACTTTACTCTTTACTATCTTATTTTAATAGGTAAGATTAAGGACGTATTGCGAAGCGAGGAGCTAAGAGCATTTGCTTCTATTGCTTCTTTCGCGGTTATATTCATTTTTATAACGATTGTTATAAACAACCCGATAGTTGATTACTCCTCGCAAATTGACTATACCGTTGAGGAATCGTTCAGGCATTCCCTTTTCCAGGTTGCTTCAATTATTTCAACGGCGGGATTTTCAACAACAGACTTTAACATTTGGCCAATGGCTGCCAAAATGGTGCTTGTTGTTTGTATGTTTATGGGCGCTATGGCGGGCTCAACCGCGGGCGGAATTAAAACGTCAAGAATTGTAATTGCAGTTAAGGGAACTTATATAAGAATAAGAAAGATAATAAATCCGCGATTTGTTCCAAAGGCAAAATTTGAGGGCAAAACGCTTGAGGAAAAAACGATAAACGACGTATTTGCGTTTTTATCTATGTACGCGTTTTTCCTAATCGGCGTTGTGTTTATCCTCTGCCTTGACCCCGTAAACGGCACGTTTATTACAATTTCATCAGACGCTTCGTCGTTTTTCGCAAACCAATCAAGCTCGTATCAGGTTGAGCATGAATTTTTTTCAAACTTCACAGCCGCGCTTTCCTGCATGTCAAACATCGGCCCCGGCTTTGAGGCGGTTGGCGCTTACGGCTCCTTTGCGGGATACAGCTTTGTTTCCAAGATTGTTTTAACTCTTACTATGATTCTTGGCAGACTTGAAATTATTCCGCTTATCATCCTATTCAGTCCGCGTACTTGGAAAAGAAGATAAAGAGAACCCTACCCTCAAAATTCGATTTGAGGACTCATTATAAAATTAAATCGTGCAAGCTTTAGGTTTGCACGATTTTTTACTATTGAATTTTTTTCCAATATGTGCTAAAGTAAAATTGTAATATTTTTTATTTTAGGAGAGAGAAATGAAAAAGATTAAAGGAAAAATTACACTTTTAGTTGTTCTTGCCTTGTCAATTTTTGCGATACTTGCGCTAACTGCCTGCTCGGGCGGTGGCGGCGGTGGCGATGACACACAAGGTGAGCACGTGCACACCGAGGCAACCATTCCTGCCGTGGCTGCAACCTGCACCGAGGACGGCTTAACCGAGGGCAAAAAGTGCTCCGACTGTGGCGAAATCTTGGTGGAGCAAGAGACAATAAAAGCTTCCCACAAGGAAGAAATTATACCGGCGGTGGCTGAAACCTGTACAGACGACGGTCTTACCGAGGGCAAAAAATGCTCTGTGTGTGAAGAAATTTTGGTTAAGCAAGAAACAATACCTGCTGCTCATAATAAAGAAATTATTCCCGCATCAGACGCAACTTGCACAGCTACAGGACTCACCGAGGGTGAAAAATGCTCTGCGTGTGGAGAAATTTTAGTTGAACAAGCGGTTATAGGCAAAAAACCGCACACCGAGGAAATTATTCCTAACGTTTCCGCGACATGCACCGAAAACGGACTTACTGAAGGTGAAAAATGCTCCGTTTGTGGAGAAATTTTAGTTGAGCAAGAAATCGTGAATGCTCTTGGACACACAAAGGAAAAAATCGAAGCAATAGCTCCAACATGCACATTGTCGGGTCTTACAGAGGGTGAAAAATGCTCTGTGTGCGGAGAAATTTTAGTTGAGCAAAAAATCGTGAATTCTCTTGGACACACCAAGGAAAAAATCGAAGCAACGGCTCCAACATGCACATTGTCTGGTCTTACAGAGGGCGAAAAATGCTCTGTGTGCGGAGAAATTTTAGTTAAGCAAAGCGTTGTTTCTGCAAATGGGCATAAAACAGAGAGCATACCTGCGCTGTCTCCAACTTGCACTAATGACGGACTCACAGAGGGAGAAAAATGCTCTGTGTGTGACGAAATTATACTTGCACAAAAGACACTACCCGCATCACACACATATGAAAACAGCTACACCTGCTCCGTTTGCAAGCAAGAGCTATTCAAGCCAAGTGAAGGTCTTGAATTTACCTTATCTGATGACAAAGCATATTATTCTGTAGTAGGAAAAGGCACCTGCACCGATAAAAAAATAGTCATTCCTTATACTTATAATGATTTGCCTGTTACAAGCATTGATGGCTCCACCTTCTATGATTGCAACACCTTAACAGAGATTGTAATACCCGATAGCGTTACAAGCATTGGCTCGGATGCGTTCAAGGGCTGCGGCAGCTTGACAATTCACTGTGTGGCAGAAAGCAAGCCAAGCAGTTGGAGTTCAAGTTGGAATAACTACTGCCCTGTTGTATGGAATTGCAAGAATAATGAAATGACAGACGACGGATATATTTACACCGTGATAGACGGAGTAAGATATTCACTAAAGGATGGCAAAGCGGCGGTAGCAAAGCAACCGAGAAATATTGTTTCGGCTATAATTCCATCAAGTGTAGTTTATAAAGATACAAGCTATAACGTGACAGGCATTAAATACGAAGCGTTCTATAATTGCAGCCATTTGACCGAGATTGTAATACCAAATAGCATTACAATCATTAACCCTTATACATTCTACAATTGCGATGGCTTATCCAAGATAATAATACCAATTAGCGTAACCAAGATTGATAGCTATGCGTTCAAGGATTGCGACAGCTTAACAGAGATTGTAATTCCCAACACCGTTACAAGCGTTGGTAGTGCCGTATTCGAAGAGTGTAATAGCTTAACAATTTACTGTGAAGCAAAAAACTCCACTGCCTGGAATTCATATTGGAACAGTTCAGACTGCCCTGTTGTTTGGGACTGTAATAATAATGACGTGGCAGATAATGGAAAGATTTATACCGTAATAGAGGGGGTAAGGTATGAAATACATGGTGAATTGGCAAAGGTTACAAAACAACCAATCAATATTACATCTGCCGTTATTCCTTCAAGCATAACTTATAAAAGCGCAAGCTATAAAGTAACTCGCATTGGCTATAACGCATTTCAAAATTGCAGCAGTTTAGCTGAGGTAATAATACCTAATAGCGTTACAATCATTGACAACTTTGCATTCCTTGGTTGTAACAGCTTAGCTGAAATTACAATACCTAATAGCGTAACAAGTATTATTGACGAGTATGTATTCAGTGGTTGCGATATATTAACAATTTATTGCGAAACAACAAGCAAGCCAAGTGGTTGGAATATATGTTGGAACTATTGGCTAAGCTCCTCAAAGTGTCCTGTTGTTTGGAATTGCAAATACAACGATGTGGCAACTGACGGTAATATTTATACCGTGATAGACGGAATAAGATACGCAATAAAGGATGGGGATGCAACGGTCGCAAAGCAACCCAAAAATGTTGTTTCAGCTATAATTCCTACAACCATAACTTATAAAGGTACGAGTTATAACGTATCAAGTATTGGCAACTCTGCGTTTGAAAGTTGCGAGAGCTTGACCAAAGTAATATTGCCCGATAGCATAACCTCAATAGGAAATAATGCATTCAACGGTTGTATATCTCTTAAATACACCGAATTCGAAAACGGGTTGTATTTAGGTAACGAAGAAAATCCGTATTTCGCTCTTATAAAAGCGAAAAGCGATGGCATAACGACTATTGAAATCAACAAAAAAACAAAACTGATTGCAGGCGGAGCATTCTCCAATTGCAATAGCTTAACCGAGATAGAAATACCAAATAGCATAACAAGCATTGGAAGCTCTGCGTTTGAGAATTGTATCAGTTTAACCAAAATAGTTATACCAAATAGCGTTACAAGCATTGGATCAAGTGCGTTCTCTTATTGCTACGGATTAACAAGCGTTACCATAGGCGATAACGTAACAAGCATTGGTAGCTACGCGTTTAGAGGGTGTAGCAAATTAACCGCAATCATAATACCTAATAGTGTAACGAGCATTGGCTACTATGCGTTCCAAAATTGTAGCAATTTGACCGAGATTATAATACCTAATAGCGTTACAAGCATTGGCTCAAGCGCGTTCTATGATTGCTACAGCTTGACAATTTACTGTGAAGCGACAAGCAAGCCAAGCGGTTGGGACTTAGACTGGACTCCAAGTTGGAACGGTGATCACCCCGTTGTATGGGATTGCAAGAATAATAATGTGGCAGATGACGGATATATTTATACTGTAATAGATAAAATAAGATATAGTATAAAGGATGGAGAGGCAATGGTTGCAAGACAACCGAAAAATACTATTTCGGCTATTATTCCTGCAAGCATAACTTATAAAGATGCGAGTTATAATGTAACAGGTATTGGCAGTTATGCATTCTCCGGTTGCGGTTACTTGACTGAGATAGTAATACCTGATAACGTAATAAGCATTGGATACAGTGCATTCTCCGGTTGTGATAGTTTAACTGAAATAGTAATACCAAATAACGTAACAAAGATTGGTAATTATGCGTTCTCCGGTTGCGATGGCTTGACTGAGATTTCAATACCCGATAGTGTAACAAGCATTGGTGGTTATGCGTTCAATAATTGCGGTATCTTAACAAGCGTAGTAATTGGTAAAAGTGTAGCAAGTATCGGCCAATATGCGTTCTATAGTTGCGATGGCTTAACCGAAATTATAATACCAAATAGCGTAACAAGCATTGGTGAATATGCATTCTCCGGTTGCGTCAATTTAACAATTTACTGCGAGGCAGAAAGTCAGCCAAGTGGTTGGGTATCACTTTGGAATCAATTAAGCCGTCCAATTGTTTGGGATTGCAAAAACAATGACGTGGCAAATGACGGATATATTTACACCATAATAGACGGAATAAAATATGCAATAAAGGATGGCGAGGCAACGGTTGTACGACAATCAACAGATATTGTTTCGGCAATAATTTCTGCAAGCATAACATATAAAGATGTAAGCTATAGCGTAACAAGCATTAGCTACCGAGCATTCCAAAGTTGTAATTGCTTGGAGGAGCTTGTAATACCGAGTAGTGTTACAAGCATTGACTTTGAGGCATTCTCCGGTTGCAACAAATTAACAGAGATTGTAATACCAAATAGCGTAACCTCGATAGGAAGCCATGCGTTCTGTGATTGCACCTCACTTGAAAGCATTGAAATTCCAGATAGCGTAACCGCGATAGGAAACTATGCGTTTTCCGGTTGCACTTCTCTTACAATTTACTGTGAAGCAGAAAGCAAACCCAGTAGTTGGGATGCATACTGGAATAGTTCAAACCGCCCTATCAAATGGGGACACGTTCATTCGTACGTAGACGGCGAGTGCATTTGCGGAGTGAAGAAAAATTAAAAACAAACGAGGAACGGGCATTTTTTGCCTGTTCCTTTTCTTATTCGACAAGGGGTCCTCAAAGCGAAATTTGAGCTTTGGGGTTCACGTCACAAGGGTGTCCCCTTTTCCACCCGCGGAATGCTTTGTAGGGGATGGCGCCCTCGACATCCCGTTTTGTTGGACGCTTTTGGAGCTGACGACCACTGGTCGTCCCTACAATGTGATATACGCTATGCGTATTCTAATGTAGGGAAAATATGAAAAAAGGACTGCCGAAGCAGTCCTTTTATTTGCAAATTGGTTTCTAAATTAGATTTCAGCGAAGTACTTGATTGTACGAACCATTTGGCTTGTGTATGAGTTTTCGTTGTCATACCATGAAACAACTTGTACTTGGTATGTGTCGTCATGGATCTTAGCTACCATTGTTTGTGTAGCGTCGAAGAGTGAGCCGTAGCTCATACCGATAACGTCGCTTGAAACGATTTCATCAGTGTTGTAGCCATATGAAGCTGAAGCTGCTGCCTTCATAGCTGCGTTGATAGAATCCTTTGTTACGTCTGTGCCCTTAACTACTGCAACGAGGAGTGTTGTTGAACCTGTGCATGTAGGAACTCTTTGTGCAGAACCGATAAGCTTGCCGTTGAGCTCAGGAATAACAAGGCCGATTGCCTTTGCAGCGCCTGTTGAGTTAGGAACGATGTTTTGTGCGCCTGCTCTTGCTCTTCTGAGGTCGCCCTTTCTGTGAGGACCGTCGAGGATCATTTGGTCACCTGTGTAAGCGTGAACAGTTGTCATGATACCGCTTTGGATTGGGTATGCATCGTTGAGTGCCTTAGCCATAGGAGCGAGGCAGTTTGTTGTGCAGGATGCAGCTGAAATGATAACGTCATCCTTGTCAAGTGTATTTTCGTTAACGCCGTAAACGATTGTCTTAAGGTCGTTTCCTGCAGGAGCAGAGATAACTACCTTCTTTGCGCCAGCGTTGATGTGAGCCATTGACTTTTCCTTTGAGCAGTAGAAGCCAGTGCACTCGAGAACTACGTCAACACCGAGCTCACCCCATGGGCAGTTTGCAGCGTCCTTTTCTGCGTAGATCTTGATTGTTTTGCCGTTTACTGTGATGCTGTCCTCTGTGTTTGTAACAGTATCTGCGTAAGCGTACTTACCTTGTGCTGTGTCGTACTTGAGAAGGTGAGCGAGCATCTTTGGGCTTGTTAAGTCGTTGATAGCAACGATTTCATAACCCTCTGCACCGAACATCTGTCTGAAAGCGAGACGACCGATACGACCAAATCCGTTAATTGCAACTTTTACTGACATTGTGAAATTCCTCCGAAATTTTCATATTGTGTATGGAATATTTTCCCTACCATTTACATATTCTACCCTATTTTTTCCTATTATACAAGAGTTTTTTGAAATTTCGTCACTTTTTTGTATTTTTTAATCAGTAAAAACACTTTTTTGTTCAATTTAGATAAATCTAACAAAGAATTTTCTTTATAGTGTGATTTTTATTTGACATACGCGAAGGAATTTGTTATAATGTTATTTAAGAATATTTGCTCAGGAGGCGTTATGGAGATTTTTTCAGGACTTATCGGAAACGAAGATATTAAAGCCACTCTCGCAAGCGCCATCCTAAAAGGCACCTTCTCGCACGCATACATTATCGAGGGCAAGGAGGGCTCGGGTAAAAAAACGGTTGCCCGTATTGCCTCTGCCGCCATTATGTGTAAGGACAAGCACACCTTGCCGTGCGGTGAATGTGAGCTTTGCAAAAAAATTCTGAACGACAACTGCGTTGACGTAAGATTTTATAACGCGTTTAAGGTTGAGGACGTAAGAAAAATCAAGGAAGCAATCCACCAAAGCGCAACGGAATGCGATTATCAGATTTTCATACTGAACGACACGCAAAAAATGACCGTTCAAGCACAAAACGCTTTGCTTTTATCGCTTGAGGAGCCGCCGAAAAACGTTGTGTTTTTCCTACTCACAACCGATGCAACAATGCTTCTTGAAACAATTCGCTCACGCGCGCAGGTTTTAAGGACGATGCCACTTGACAGCGAGCAGCTGAAGAAATACGTCAAAAGAGAAAAAATAGAGGTGGACGAGGACACGCTTGACAAGCTGATTGCACTTTCAGGTGGCTCGCTTGGATACCTTTTGGGGCTTTTAGATAAGACGAAATGTGATGCGATAATCAAGCTTCGCTCCGATGCGCTTGAATTTATACGCGGTGCGCTTTATCTTGATGCCGAGTCGGCGCGGCTCATTCACTCTATGTTTGCTTGGCAAAGAGATAGGGTAAAGGAGCTTTTGTCGCTTTGCTTGCTTGCGCTTCGCGATTTGGCGGTGGCGAAAAAGTACAGGGGTGCTTCTCTATGCTTTTTTACCTCGTACGAGGAAACGCGCACGTTTGCATCTCGCTATACCCTAAAGAAGCTGCTTGATTTAACCCAAGCGATAATGCAAGGGCTTGACGCTTTTGCGGTTAACGCCTCGGTGCCTGCGGTTTTGACCTCAATTCTTGCATCGTGCAACTAAATTTGATTAAATAGAAAGAGTAAAATATATGGCAGAAGAAATTAAGAAAGAAAATATAAAGACGGTCGAGGTAATCGGCATTCGCTTCAAGGAAAGCGGAAAGACCTACTACTTTGCACCTAACGGCGTGAAGGCAAAAATCACAGACTATGCAGTTGTGGAAACCTCACGCGGACTTGAGTTTGGCAAGGTTGCCTGCGAAAACAAGGAGGTGCCGGAAAACGAGCTTGTGCCGCCGCTTCGTCCCGTTGTCAGAATTGCAACGCCAAACGATATGAAAACCTACGAGCTTCTTAAAACGAAGCAGGAGGAGGCGCTTAAAATTTGTCAAGGCAAGGTAAACGCGCACGAGCTTGAAATGAAGCTTGTTGAGGCGGAATACACCTTCGATATGACTAAGCTTACCTTCTATTTTACAGCCGACGGCAGAATTGACTTCCGTGAGCTTGTAAAGGACCTTGCATCTACATTTAAGACAAGAATTGAGCTTCGCCAAATCGGTATTCGTGACGAAACAAAGTTTATGGGCGGCTTAGGCGTTTGCGGCAGACCCTTCTGCTGTGCGACGTTTTTGCCCGACTTCTGTCAGGTTTCAATAAAAATGGCGAAGGAGCAAAATCTTTCACTTAACTCATCAAAGATTTCGGGTGCTTGCGGACGTCTTATGTGCTGCTTACGCTTTGAGCACGAAACGTATCAAGCCGAGATTAAGGTAACGCCTCCCGTTGGCTCAACGGTTAAGACAAGCGACGGAGTTGGTGAGGTTGTTGAGGCAGCTCCGCTTACCGGTAACCTTAAGGTTAAAATTGACGAAAACATTCGCACACATCACAGAGATAACGTTAAAATAATTTCCTTGCCAAAGGGTAAGGGCAAAAAGGACGAGGACGACGGTGAGGGCGAGGTGCAGGCGTAATCTGCTTTTTGCATAAGCTTGCATTGCTTTGCATATATTTTTGCATACGCACCTGTGTTTTCAATCGACATTTTTCGCCTTATTTCATCTTTATTTTGGTAAAACGAAAAATATGGTTGACAAATTATTTTTTTGTGATACAATATTATTGAAAAATTTTTATGGAGGTATTTATCATGGCTTATAAGATTACAGAAGATTGCATCGCTTGTGGCGCTTGCGCTGACGCTTGTCCTTGCAGCTGCATCACAGAGGGTGACGGCATCTATGTTATTAACGCTGACGAGTGCATTTCTTGCGGTGCTTGTGCAGGCTCTTGCCCTGTTAGTGCTCCTGTTGAGGAATAATTTTGTACATACGGCTTCACGCCACAATAGTACTGTTAGCCAAGGGCCTTTGCACAAAACGCAAGGGTCCTTTTTTCAAAGGGCTCCCAAAACCGTTTTTGGGAATGGTTCTCCTTCCCGTTTGCACGGGGCTCTCTATAAGAATGAAAAATACGGATATATATAATGATTAATGATAATGAAAGAATAAATGAAATTAACGAAAACCTTCGCTTAATTGAAAAAAAGGACTCCTTAACCTTCGGCACTGACGCTTACCTGCTTTCGGCTTATCTAAAAGCGCGCCAAAGCAAGGTTGGAGTGGAGCTTGGATGCGGCTCAGGCGTGATTTCCTTGCTTGCGCTTACTAAGAAAAAGTGCCGTCACGTGTACGGAATTGAGGTTCAAAAGGAGATTGCCGAGGTGGCTAAGCGCAACGCGGAGCTTAATATGCTCACCGACAAATTTACGGTGATTTCAAGCGATTTAAGAAACGTAAAAGCAAGCGATATCGGCGGTGAGGTTGACGTTGTATTTTCAAATCCGCCGTATATGAAGGCGGACGGCGGAAAGCAAAACGTAAACGAGCAAAAGAACATCTCGCGCCACGAAATTTTCGGTCAGATAGATGATTTTTGCGCTTGTGCCAAGAGGTTGCTTAAGCACGGTGGCGACTTTTACGTGGTTTACCGCCCTGACCGCTTGGCAGACTTGATTTTCGCACTGAAAAATAACAATTTAGAGCCGAAAAAATTGACATTTATTCATAAAGATATAGACACTCCCCCCTCTCTTTTGCTGATTTCGGCAAAGCTTGGCGGCAAGAGCGGTCTGACACTTGATGCGCCCGTTTACATCTACAAAAAGGGGACGACTGAATACACAGAGGAGTATTCAAAAATTTACGAAAGCTGCAGCTTTGGAGGCAAGGATGAGAAATAAAGAGCCAAGAAATGCACAAAACGAGGACAAAAACAAAATAATCGGCGGTGTGCTTTATCTTGTTGCAACGCCTATCGGAAATTTGTCCGATATATCGGAGCGCGCCTTGAAAACACTTAGCGAGGTTGATTTTATCGCCGCTGAGGACACAAGAAACACGGGCAAGCTTCTTTCCTACTTTGGAATTTCAAAGCCGATGGTGAGCTACTTTGAGCATAATAAGCGCGAGCGCGGTGAGGTTATTCTCTCCCGTCTTTTAGCGGGCGAGAGCTGTGCTTTGGTTACCGACGCGGGCACACCTGCAATTTCAGACCCAGGTGAGGACCTTGTTGTTCTTTGTGCCGAAAACGGCGTTGTCGTAACGAGTGTGCCCGGCTGCTCCGCAGTTGTAAACGCCCTTGCCCTTTCTGCCTTACCCACGGGTAGGTTTGCCTTTGAGGGCTTTTTAAGCACAAACAAAAACGAAAGAAACGAGCGCCTAAGCGAGATAAAAAACGACACGCGCACAACGATTTTTTACGAAGCACCGCACAAGCTTCAAAAAACGCTTGAGGATTTATACGGGGCGTTTGGTGAGCGCAAAATTTCCCTTTGCCGCGAGCTAACCAAGCTAAACGAGGAAATTATAAGAACGACGCTTTCGGGCGCAATTGAATATTACACCGAGAACGCGCCAAGGGGCGAATACGTTTTGGTTGTCGAGGGTGCGCAAAAATCGAGCGTGAACGAAAATGCGTTTTGGCGCGATATGACAATTGAAGCACACGTTGAGTACTACATTTCCCGGGAAATGAAGAAAATGGACGCCATCAAGGCGGTGGCAAAGGACCGTGGCGTTTCAAAAAGTGAGATTTACAAGATTGTAAACGTTGAATAGCTTTAGCTTAGGATGCTTTCTATATCCTCAACGGACAAGAATCAATATTGCTTATTGCAAAAGAGAACCTCAAAGCTCGGTTTTTCGCTTTGAGGTTCTCTTGTAGAATAAAAAACAGAGCTTGACTTTTATGCAAGCTCTGTTTTTTGTACTGATTTATAAATCATCCGTTACTTTGCCTTTTTACATAGTCCGAAAAATCAAATATGAAGCTTTGGGTAGTTAAATACAAAGATAACAATTCGACAAATATGTAAAACAATGTGCAATTGATAAATATTATTTGTTATGTTATAATTTAGTTAGATTTTCTATATTCCATAGGAGACATAGATGCGTACATTTTGAACATCCGACTAAATCTATCAAGTGTAGTAAATCCTACCTTATATGCAATTTGCGAAATCGACATATGTGTTTCTCGCAAATATTTTTTCGCGTTTTCTATTCGTGTCTTGATAAGAAAATTATACGGAGAAATCCCTATTCTTTGAGTGAATACCGTTGTGAAATAAGAACGTGAAACGCCTATTCCTTTAGCATACGCTCCAACATCAAAATGCTTGTAATATCTATTTTCAATATACAAAACTGCATTTTTAACAAAATCATTTTCATTCGGTTTTGCGCCATCCTTTATAGCATTAAGAACAGTAAAAAGCGCCGTTAGTAAACCTATATCATCGCTAATCAGGTTATCAAGGAGCTCCCTTATTATTTCAATCCCGCTTTCCTTGTATTTTGGATATAGCTTTCGTGTGGCCGCATTCAGTATTTCTTTTGCGCTTCCTCCGTTGAAAGCAATCCAATAATATTCAAACGGCTCGGCTGAATCTGATTTAATTATACTATTTTCATTAGGCGAGTTTATAAAGCAATCGCCTTTCGCAAGAAATTTTACGGTACCGTCATCTCTTTCAACAGTACCCTTGCCTTCCTTTATCAAGTGAATTAAATATCTCGGTCTGCCATTTGGTGACCAAGTGTGGCTTTGCTTTGTCATTTCCCATCCTACCTCACAAACGCTAACAGGCAAGGAGTGGTTAAAGTTTATATAGTAAACACGTTTCCAATCATAATCCATTTTTGAAATAATCGACATAGTAATTTTCCCCACACACAATTCTAACTGTATATAAGATTTTATCACAAACAATTCGACAAATCAATATCAACTTGTTTATATGCAGATTATTCTGCTAAAATAAGATTAAAAAGGAGAACTTTATGAAAAAGAAAATTTTGTTCGTTATGCTTTTAATGCTTGCTTTTATGCTTACTTTTGTAATAACAGCATTAGCAAAGGATGTTAACATCGGCATTACCGATATTAACGGCAATGATATTATTGTTCCAACTGTGGATGATGAAGGTGATTCGCTCACTTGGTACCGTATCACAGACGAACCGTCAGAAGGTACATATTACACATATCTTTCCGGCAATACAACCTACTATCTTGTAAGCGTAAAAACAAAGATTGCTGCATATGTCAATGATAACTATAGAGTCTGTTATTCATACTCAGGTCTCAAAGCCGGTGCATGGAGTGGCAACATTATAGTTATGAACCTCAAAGGATTAACTCACACAGATGGAAAAGGCCCTGAGCTACTTAATTTTATTTGTGAGGGCACGCCTATTGCCTATGCATATATTCCTGCAAGCATTACCGAGCTTAAAGGAACAAGTGGCAACAAAATCGCATCCATATTCTATGGTTGCGTTAGCTTGGTAGAGCTGGATATTGAAGAAGGATCTCAAATTAAAACGTTATATACAAACGGCTTATATAATTGTAAAAAGCTAACATCATTTAGATTGCCCGACAATCTCGAAACCATTCAAGCTAATGCACTTGTTGGTCTTACTGTTAGCATTACCGTTCCAAAATCGGTTACCACCTTCGAAGCATCACAATGGTCAAACCTTACCGTCACTTATACCGGCACAGCTACAGACATATCAAGTTGGACATATCAGCCAAGCTCTGTTGCCTATGCTAATCACTGTGACGTTTATTATGATTCAAATCACCAAAGCGGCGAAGCAATTGGATATGAAACTTTTTGTGCTAAATGCGGTAGTATCGTTTATTGTGAAAACCCTGCACACAACATTGAAGTATCAATTACATACGATAGCTATTTGGCAAACGGAGTAAAGAAAACAAGATGTCTTGACTGCGATTCCAAAATCAAAGAGGTCGTTACATTACCTCTTTTCACATTCCGTGGCTTCTCTGCCGCTGAGTATGCAGACGGTGGAATGACAATCGGCTTTAACGTAAATAACGAGGCAATTTCGGAATATGAGGAGATTACTGGAAAAGCGGTTAATTACGGTGTGTTTGCGGTAACGAAGGACAAAATCGGAAGTAGCGAGCTTTTTGATGAAAACGGAGTATCAAAGGCGGGCGTTATTGCGGCTGACATTACCGAGTGTGGCTTTAATATATTCAACCTAAAGATAGTTGGCTTCACAAGCGAGCAAGCAGACGCCAAGCTTGCTATGGGCGCGTATGTCGGCACAACAAAGGACGGTGCAACAGAATATACATATATGCAGGGAGAAGCACCTAACAATGAAGACAAATATTTCTTTGCTTCATATAACGATATTGTTGCAATAGTAAAATCAAAGGAAAATACTATAAAATAATAAGCAAAAGGTCGTATAGAGAAATCTATACGGCTTTTTCATTTGACAGTTAAAATATAGGTATAAAATTTTATATTATATATTGATAATTTTAGAAATATCTGTTAAAATATATATTTGAAGGTACTTTAAGCTTTATTTTTGAAGGGAGAAGGAAATGGCAAAGACGGCTTTTTGCGGTGCGAAGATTTTTAACACCGACACTGAGGAATTTTATAGCGCGAGCTTGGTTGTGGAAAATGGCTACATATCATATATTGGCGATGAGATACCAAGCGACTGCGAGTGCATAAGTCTTGACGGAAAATATTTAATCCCCGGTCTTATTGACGTGCATACCCACGGAATTGCGGGACACGACTTTAACACGGTCAGCGAGGAAAACATTCCAAAGATGTGCCATAGATATGCAAAGCTTGGCACGACGTCAGTTATGGCAACGCTTGCCTCTGACACGGTTGCAAGATACGTAAATTCAATTTGCGCGATAAATCAAATCCGCTTAAACGATAAAAAAGGAATTGCAAATATTCTCGGTGTGCATTTAGAGGGTAGATACTTAAACCCCGATATGAAGGGCGCACACGCGCTTGAGCTTATTGCAAAGCCAACTGTGGATGATGCCGAGGTGCTTGCTTCGACAATGATGCCACCGCCTATGCATTTTTCTTTAGCCCCTGAGATTGACGATGCACACGACTTTATAAAAAAGGTTTGCTCCCTTGGCGCAACGGTTGGAATTGCACACACAAATTCAACCTATGAAGAAGCGCGCGAGGCGATCGAGCTTGGTGCAAGCTCATTTACACACACCTTTAATGCAATGTCAAAGGTGCATCACCGAATGCCGGGCACGGCTGTATGTTCACTTGTTTCAGATGAAGCATATTCCGAAATAATTCCCGACGGTCAGCACGTTCACCCCGCTATGGTTAAGCTTGCTTACAAATCAAAGCCAAAGGACAAGCTTGTTTTGATTACCGACTCACTTGCGGCAACGGATCAGCCCGACGGAGAATACGGCGTTGCCGGCTCACCGTTTTTTGTAAAGGACGGTCTTGCACGTCTTGCCGACGGCACTATTGCAGGCAGCACGCTCACAATGTTTGGAGCGCTTAAAAATATGATGAAATTCTGCTCCATTTCCTTAAATGAAGCAATAAAATACGTAACTGTAAACCCGGCGAGTATGGTTAAGGCAAACTTCGTTGGCCGCCTTGAAAAATGCTACCGCGCGGACTTTATCGTTCTTGACAATACAGACGATATTGAAATTAATAAGGTTTACGTTGGCGGCATCGCAGTTGAATAAAAGCACTAAGGAGATTTTACTATGAATAAGGAAAAATACTATATAACCACGGCTATTGCATATGCATCAAGAAAGCCACACTTTGGAAACACATATGAGGTTATTGCAACTGATGCAATTGCGCGCTACAAAAGACAAAGGGGCTACGACGTGCGCTTTATGACAGGCACGGACGAGCACGGTCAAAAGGTACAGGACCTTGCAAAGGATGCAGGCATTACACCAAAGCAATACGTTGATAACATTGCGGGTGAAATTAAAACGATTTGGGATTTGATGAACACCTCATACGACCATTTTATCAGAACCACCGATGACTATCACGAAACCGCGGTTGAGCATATTTTCAAGAAGCTCTACGACCAAGGCGATATTTATAAGGGCTACTACGAGGGTCTTTACTGCACTCCTTGCGAGTCATTCTTTACTGAAACACAGCTTGTTGACGGCAAGTGCCCCGACTGTGGCCGTGAGGTTACAAAGACAAAGGAAGAGGCGTACTTCTTCAAGATGAGCAAATATGCTGACCGTCTTATGAAGCATATCGAGGAGAACCCCGATTTCATTCAGCCCGAATCAAGAAAGAAGGAAATGATCAACAACTTCTTAAACCCGGGACTTCAGGACCTTTGTGTTTCCCGTACCTCATTCAACTGGGGCGTTAGCGTTACCTTTGACCCTAAGCACGTAATTTACGTTTGGATTGACGCGCTTTCAAACTACATCACCGGTCTTGGCTACGACCCTGACAATGCGGAGCAGCCCGAGCTATTCAAGAAGTATTGGCCGGCTGACGTTCATATCATCGGCAAGGACATTGTTAGATTCCATACAATTTATTGGCCTATTATGCTTATGGCACTCGGCGTTGAGCTTCCAAAAAAGGTGTTCGGTCACCCTTGGTTCAATTTTGGCGCTGACAAGATGTCAAAATCGAGAGGAAACGTTGTTTACGCTGACGAGTTGGCAGAAAAGTTCGGTGTTGACGGCGTAAGATACTACGCTATTAGCGAAATGCCATATGCAAACGACGGCTCAATCACTTACGAAAACATTATAAACAGATATAACACCGACCTTGCAAACAATCTCGGTAATCTTCTTAGCCGTACAATCGCTATGACAAAGAAGTATTTTGGCGGTATTATCCCCGAAAACGTAGCGTTTGACAGCGAGTTTGACAGTGACCTTAAAGCAAAAGCAGCGGACACTGTGTCTAAATTCACATCTCTTATGGACGAGTTTAAGCTTGCAGAGGCAGCTGAGGTTGTCTTTGATATGCTTAGCCGCGCAAACAAGTATATTGACGAAACCACACCTTGGATTTTAGCCAAGGATGAAAGCCAAAAGGCACGTCTTGGCACAGTGCTTTACAACCTTCTTGAAACGCTTAGATTTGGCGCGGTGCTTCTTTACCCATTTATCCCTGCAACCGCACAGGAGATTTTCAATGAGCTTAACACCGAGCTTGTTTCATACGAAACGCTTGATAGCTTCGGTATGCTTGTAAGCGGCCGCGAGGTTGGCGAGCAAAAGGTGCTTTTCCAACGAATTGACGAAGCAAAGATGCTTGCTGACATTGAAGCGGAAATGGCGAAGAAGGCAGAAGCTGCAAAGGCACAAGAAAAGCCCGAGGGCTGCGCTATAATCGGCATTGACAAGTTTATGGAGGTTGAGCTTAGAACAGCCGAGGTGCTTGAATGTGAGTCAGTGCCAAAGGCAAAGAAGCTTCTTAAGCTTCAGCTTGACCTTGGCTACGAAAAGCGTCAGGTTGTATCGGGAATTGCTAAGTTCTACAAGCCCGAGGAATTGGTGGGCAAAAAGGTAATTGTTGTTGCAAACCTTTCACCTGCTAAGCTTTGCGGCATTGAATCAAACGGTATGATTCTTGCATCGGGCGAGGATGACGTGCGCGTTATTTTCCTTGATAAGGATACTCCAAACGGTCAACGAGTAAGATAACGGGGATGTTGCAATAAGCACAGACCAAAAATAGACACGTTTAATCTAAAATTAATTTTACGTAAATTTTAGAAATAATAAGGTAGAGAACTTGCAAATTTTGCAAGTTCTCCTAGATTTTATGTCTATTTTTTAGACGCGACCTCGCACTCTACCGTACAAAGTACGCCGACGTGTACGAGTTCACGCCTTCTGCACTCATTTCACTATCCCCTAGATAAATCGCACACCCTGTGTGCGAAATTGAGGTTTTTATGAAATTGTTTGATACACACGCGCATTGTGATGACAAGCGCTTTGAGGAAGAATACGAGGGCGGATGCGAGGGTGTAATTCGCGATGCCTTCCAAGACGGAATTTCAAATATAATAAATATCGGCACGTGCCTTGAAAATTCACGCGTGTCAATCGAGCTGGCGAAAAAGCACGAGGGAATGTACGCCGCGTGCGGCATCCACCCAAGCGACGTTTTGAGCTACGATAACGTCGATGAGGTTATGTGTGAGCTTGAAAAGCTTACCAAGGACGAGCTTTGTGTGGCTATTGGTGAAATCGGCCTTGACTACCACTACGAGGACGTACCGAGAGATATTCAAGCTATTTATTTTGAGAAGCAAATGGCGCTTGCCGAAAAGCTGAATATGCCCGTTATAATTCACGACCGCGATGCACACGGTGACTCACTTGAAATGGTGAAAAAATTCCCAAACGTTAAGGGTGTTTTCCACAGCTTTAGCGGAAGCCCCGAGATGGCACTTGAGCTTATAAAGCTTGGATGGTACATTTCTTTTTCGGGAACAGTAACCTTCAAAAACGCGCGCGTGCCAAAGGAAGCTTGCGTGGTTGTGCCAGAGGACAGGTTGCTTATTGAAACAGACGCGCCGTATCTTGCACCGACACCGCACAGAGGCACGATAAACAAGCCGTCCTACGTGCGCTTAACCTGCGAGGAAATTGCGCGCTTACGCGGAAAAGAGCCCGAGGAAATTGCAAGAATAACTATGGAAAATGCAAAGCGACTTTTTAATATAAAATAATTTTAAGCGCTTATTTAAGGACTGCTCTATTCTATTTTACAAAATTCGACACGAAAAGAGCCAAAATAAAGAGATGCCGAAAACGTCACCCCAAAAACCCTTTACGAATATAAAAACGAATTGCCTCATACACTATGTATGAGGTGATTTTTTATGAACAAGGACGCTATTTCATATACAGTTAAATTTTTTATAATTTCGCTTTTGTCAGCCGTGATAGTTTTGCTGCTTGGAATTGCTTTTATAAAGCTTGTCGATGGCCGCTCCCCTGCCCTGCCCTTGCCTACCTCGACACAAAACGACAAGGCAACGATTGTAATTGACGCAGGACACGGTGGCGAGGATGCAGGCGCGATTGCGCCCGACGGCACCTTAGAAAAGGATTTGAACCTTGAAATTGCAAACCTTGTCTATGCCCTTTGCATTCTTAACGGCACAGAGGTAAAAATGACAAGGACCGAGGACACTCTGCTCTACGACTACTACGGCGACCTAAACGATTACACGGGGCAAAAGAAGGTTTACGACTTAAAAAACCGACTGAAAATTGCCGAGAGTGAGGAAAATCCTATCTATCTTGGCATACATATGAATAAGTTTTCAAGCCCTAAATACAGCGGTGCACAGATATATTATTCCAAAAACACGAAGGAAAGCGAGCTTTTGGCAAGCAACCTTGCAAGCAAGGTGAAAACCTTTTTACAGCCAAGCAACAACCGACAAATTAAAAAGGCGGACTCCTCGATTTTCATTTTAAACAAGATAGAGTGTCCCGCCATTTTGGTTGAATGCGGCTTTCTTTCAAACGAAAGTGAGCTTGTAAACCTAAAAAACGAGGAATACCGCGCAAAGCTTGCTCTTACAATTTTTTCTTCGGTTTCTTCCTTTATAAATTAAAAAGAGCCACGTTGTGGCTCTTTTTTTATTCCTTTGTTTTAAATAGTGAGAGTGCTTCGTATATCGTTTCGATAGGAATTAGCGACACTCCCTCGGGGATTTTTATATTTTCGTCAAGCGAATTTTTCGGCACGGCGATGGTGTCAAAGCCAAGGCGGTACGACTCGTTAATTCTCTTTTGCAAGTTGCCTACCGTGCGAATTTCGCCTGAAAGACCGATTTCTCCCATGGCAAGAACGTTTTCGGGAATTGGCACGTCCTTAATTGAGGAAATTAGCGAAAGGGCAATTGCAAGGTCAACGCTTGGCTCATCAAGGCGCAAGCCGCTGACAACGTTAACGTAAATATCATTTTGTGAAAACTTAAGTCCAAGGCGCTTTTCAAGCACGGCAAGAATCAGGCAAAGGCGGTTATAATCAACGCCGTTTGAGGTTCTGCGCGGTGCGGGGTATGCGCTTGGGGTAACGAGTGACTGAATTTCGGCAATTATAGGACGGGAGCCCTCCATAACACAAACCGCACAGCTGCCCGAAACGCCAACGGGTCTGCCCGACAAAAGCATTTCCGAGGGGTTTGGCACCTCGATAAGTCCTCTGTCGCTCATTTCAAAAACACCAATCTCATTTGTTGAGCCAAAGCGGTTTTTAATTGCGCGGATTATACGGTAGGATTGAATTCTCTCTCCCTCGAAGTATAAAACCGCATCAACCATATGCTCAAGGATTTTTGGGCCTGCAATTGTGCCCTCCTTGTTGACGTGTCCAACCAAAATTATGGAAACGCCCTTGCTTTTCGCCTTGGCAATCAGCTTTGTGGCACATTCCTTAACTTGGTTTATGCTGCCCGGAATTGAGGTGCAGGCAGGGTCAAGCATTGTTTGAATTGAGTCAATTATAACTATATCGCAAGAAAGCTTATCTATATAAGAAAGGACAGAATCTACGTTTGTTTCGGTTAAAAAATATACGTCCTCACCGTTTATACCGAGGCGCTCACCCCTCAATTTAAGCTGACCCTTTGATTCCTCACCCGACACGTACAATACGCGCGCAGTTACTTGGGCGCAAATTTGCATAAGGAGCGTTGATTTACCGATGCCCGGCTCACCTGCGAGCAAAACGACGGAGCCGCTTACAATACCGCCGCCAAGGACACGGTCAAGCTCACCTGTGCCTGTGGTGGTGCGAATGTATTTCGGCATTTCCATATCCTTAAAAAGAACGGGCTCACTATCATCAGAAAGCATAGCCACACGCTGATTTTTAGGTGCGGGTGTGGGCTGATACGTTTCCTCAACGAAGGTGTTCCATTTTTTGCACGAGGGGCATTGACCCATCCATTTTGGGCTTTGATAATCGCACGCCTCGCACACGTAAACCTTTTTTTCTTTCATTTTTTCTCTCCAAATATTTTATATATTTATTTTAGCATAGCCAAGTGGCTCTTGTCAATTAAATAAAGTCCGATTTTTACGACTTGTACCGCGCGTCTGACAAATTGATGCCTTATATTTTTCTTTAGCGGTTCATTTGGAAAAAACTTGGCATATAATAGTAAAAGACTGCTATCTTTGGAGGTTTTTATGTGCTCTATTTGTGGAGAAATTGATTTTGGCGGTGGCGTATGCCCTTCTCTTTTGCGCCAAATGAGTGACTCGCTTTCTCACCGTGGGCCTGATGCAAGCGGAGATTTTTGCGACACCTATGCCACGCTATGCCACAACCGCTTGGCGGTAATGGACGTAGAAAACGGCGCCCAGCCGCTGAGTATAATTCACGGCAACAAAAAATACACAATTGTTTATAACGGCGAAATATACAACACGGATGAATTGCGCGCGGAGCTTAAAAAATGCGGTGTTGAATTTAAGACAAAATGTGACACAGAGGTCGTTTTATATTCATATATCGTGTTTGGTGAAAATGCGCCTTCGCGCTTAAACGGAATTTTTGCTTTTTGCGTTTATGATGGCGAAAAAGCTTTTTTTGCGCGTGACCGCCTTGGCGTAAAGCCGCTTTATTACGCGAATATTGGCAAAACGCTTTACTTTGCTTCGGAGATAAAATCGCTCCTTAAATGCGACAAAATATCAAGAAACGTGACAAAAGAAGCGCTTTGGGAAATTTTATATTTAAGCCCGAATTTCGTCGAGGGACGAAGCCATTTCAAGGACATTTTGGAATTAGAGGCGGCTGAGTGTATGATTTTTGACAAAAACGGACTTAAAAAATGGAAATATTGGCGCATTGAAGCACGCGAATATTACAAGGACAAAAAGTATGCCTACGAAAAAACCGAGTATTTGGTGAGCGATGCGATAAAAAGGCAGCTTATCTCTGACGTGCCGCTTTGCACCCTGCTTTCAGGCGGGCTTGATTCAAGCGTGGTGAGCGCAGTGGCAAGTGAGGAATATAAAAAAAGCGGCAGGGTGCTTTCAACGTACTCATTTGAATATGAGGGGAATAAGGAAAGCTTCAGTAGCAGCTCATTTCAGCCCGAAAGTGACGACGAATACGCCATATATTTATCAAAATATTTAGGCACAAATCATAAAGTATTAACCTGCGCGCAAGAAAAGCTTGCCGAGCTACTCCCCGACGCGACAGTTTACCGCGATATGGTTGGGCAGGGGGATATTGACTCATCGCTTCTCTATTTTTGCGGCGAAATAAAAAAGGAGCATACCGTGTCGCTTAGCGGTGAATGCTCCGATGAAATATTTGGCGGATACCCTTGGTTTTACCGTCCCGAGATGCTTTACTCAAATTTTTTCCCGTGGATTCACACGCCAAGACTTCGCGCCTCGCTTTTCAAGGACGAAATTTCAAAAAGCGACAATGGCTACGAATATATAAGCTCAATTTATAAAAAATCCCTCGGGGAGTGTCCGATTTTGGACTCAGACAGCAAGGAAATGAAGATGTCGCGCATTGCCTCACACCTCTCTGTTAACTACTTTATGTCATCGCTTTTACAAAGGAAGGACAGAATGAGCATGGCAAGTGGACTTGAGGTGCGCGTGCCGTTTGCAGACCACAGAATTTACGAGTTTGTTTATAACGTGCCGTGGGAGATAAAGTTTGAGGGCGGAGTTGAAAAATCGCTGCTTAGAAACGCGATGAAGCGGTATTTGCCCGAAAAAATCCTTTGGAGAAAGAAGAGCCCTTACCCAAAAACACACAACCCAAAATATATGGAGCTTGTTTCAAAAATGTTTTGGGAAAGATACCAAAAATCGCATTATCTTAAAGAAAATCTTGACAAGGAAGCGCTTGAATCGGCTCTTTTTGGCAAGGGGACTTGGTTTGGGCAGCTAATGGGTGCACCGCAGCTGCTTGCTTGGTTAATTCAGTTTGATTTTTGGATTGAGAAATACCGCGTAAACATCGTTGACTAAAAAATTTTCAAAATTAAAAGCCGCAATTTGCGGCTTTTTTGCTAGCTTCAATTTGAAATTCAAATTGTCCATTTTTATGTCGCTTATATTTTTTAATCAAGGCAAGAAGGCAAAAGCAATTGACTTTTAGCCCTTACTGTGATAAAATGCTTCTATCTTTATTTTTTGCGAGGGTTTTATGCTTAAGGGTTACAGGCGCACCGTTGGTGCTTCCTTTTTAGGATATATAACGCAGGCGATAATGCTTAATTTTCCGCCGCTTCTTTTTGTGCTTTTCAAGGATGAGTTTGGAATTTCCACCTTTCAAGTGAGCATTTTGATTGCATTTAATTTTGTGACTGAATTAACCGTTGACTTGATTGTTTCAAGGGTTGCTGAAAAAATCGGATACAGAAAGCTTGTTATTTTGGCGGATTTTGCCGCGATTTTAGGACTTTTCAGCTTGTATTTTCTGCCTATTGCTCTTCCAAAAATTCCGTACGCGGCGCTATGCTTCTCGATGTTCCTTTGCGGTATTGGAGGCGGACTTATGGAGGTGCTCATCAGTCCGATAGTTGAAGCGTGCCCAACCAAAAACAAGGCGGGAATGATGAGTCTTTTGCACTCGTTTTACTGTTGGGGACAATTCGGCGTTGTGCTTCTTTCTACGATATTTTTCCTTGTTTTCGGCATTGAGCTTTGGGGCGTGGTTGCGCTATTTTGGACAATTATCCCTGCAATTGACCTGTTTATGTTTCTTGATGCGCCGATTTATATGCTCACAACAGAAGAAACACAAAAGCGCGGACGTGACCTTGCCAAGAGCAAGACGTTTTGGCTGCTTGTTATTATGATGATTTGCGCAGGCGCTTCGGAGCTTGCAATGGCACAATGGGCATCAAGCTTTGCAGAGGAGGCACTTGGGGTTTCAAAATGGCTTGGCGATTTGCTTGGTCCTTGTCTTTTTGCACTTGCAATGGCACTGACAAGAGTTTTCTTTGCCAAATTCGGTGAGAAAATCAAGCTTGAAAAGGGCATTATGATTTCCTCAGTAATTTGTATTTTGTCGTATATGCTTGCAATTTTTGCGCCCGAGGGCTTTGAAATTCTTTCGCTTGTCGGATGTGCCGTTTGCGGCGTTGGCTGTGGCATTATGTGGCCCGGCACTTACAGCATCGGTGCTAAAATCGAGCCGCAGGGTGGGGTATTTATGTTTGGAATGCTTGCCCTTGCCGGGGATTTCGGTTGCCTTGCAGGACCGTTTATCGCGGGTCAGGCATCGAGCATATTTGGCGACAACTTAAAGGTCGGCTTTATTTTCGCACTTATTTTCCCAATAGTTATGCTTCTTACATCCGCTTATCTTTTTATAAAAAACAGAAAAAAGAACTAATAAGCTTCGCATAAAGGAGGGCTTATGAAATTTTTAGAGATGCTTGCCACTTGGCGCACGCCACTGCTTGACAAGGCGTTTTTGGCTATCACCTCGCTTGGCGGCGAAATGGTTTTTATCGCGGTTGCCGTTGTCGTTTTTTGGTGCTTCTCAAAGAAAAACGGCTATCTTCTTTTGTCGGTTGGCTTTGTTGGAATGGTTGTAAATCAGTTTTTGAAAATCTCGTTTCGCATTTTGCGCCCGTGGGACTTAAATCCACACTTTAGGGCGGTTGAGGCGGCGGTGCCCGATGCAGGCGGCTTTTCCTTTCCAAGCGGACACACGCAAAACTCGGTTGGAATGTTTGGCACAATCTTTTCCTTTTCAAAAAATATATGTGTACGGGCGGTTTGCTTAATTCTTTGCCTTATCATTCCATTTTCGCGAATGTACCTTGGCGTACACACTCCGCTTGACGTTTTCTTCTCGTTCTTTTTTGCAATTTTCTTAATTATTGTAATTACGCCGATTTTTGAGTTTTGCTATAAAAAAACGGTGAGAATGTATATTTTCCTTGGCTTTATGGCGGTTTTGGCCACCGCATTTGTTATCTACGTGCAGTTTATTTTTGACCCGACGGTTTTAAGTAAGGACCAAGCGCACAACTATATTTCCGCACTTGAAAATGCTTACCTGATTTTCGGTGCGCTTGTTGGCGTTTTAATTGCTTTCCCTATTGAGCGTTATCTTGTTAAATTTAACGAGGGCGGCAAGTGGTACACACAAATTTTCAAAGCCGCGATAGGACTTATATTGGTGCTTGGACTGCTTGAGGGACTAAAGCTGCCGCTTAATGCTTTGCTTCCCGAGAATACAATTGCACGTGCGGTAAGATACGGCTTGGTTGTAATTTTCATTATCTCGGTGTACCCGATTTCGTTTAAGTGGTTTGCAATGTTGGAAAACAAAATTGAAAGAAAGCGCATAAGAAAAAAACTTGCAAAATAAAAATTTCACCTCTCTGCTTTTACAGAGAGGTGATTTTTTGAAGCCCTTCAGATTTTTTAAAACAATCCCTCAGTCAGCAAGCTGACAGCTCAACACAAGGTACGCCCTGAGGGTGCCTTTGCACAAAGGAGCCATATCATCTTATTCTGCGGTTGCGCTCGCCCTTTGGCTCGGGGAAGATGCATTTGTGTCCCTTCACGCCCGAGAGGTACGAAAGGAATGCAACGAGTGCGCCCGGGATTAGAGCAAGGAGATAAAGTGCGGTAATTTCAAATTTTGAAAACAGCCACAAGAATGGGTAATACATCGCGTTATAGTAAAGGCCTGCCAAGGTGACAAAACCGTGGGTGTTTTCAGCGCTTGGAATAAAGGAAAGCACTGCAATATTAACAAGAATAAAGATGTTAATTGAATTTGCAACGAGCCACATTAAAACGCCCTTTGCAATATTTTTATTTTGTCGCCCACCATCGATTTTAATTTTATCGGACGCGCCCTTTTCCCACATACAAACATAGGTAAGTCCAAGGTAAATGAGCATACCGAATATGCCGCCTATCCAAGTGGCAACGCTGAGCCACTCGCTCTCGCTTCCTTTTATCTGCGTTGCAAGCATTTCAAGTGCGATTGAAACGACGAGCCCGAAAATACACATAGCGATATGGTAAACAAAGAGCTTTGAAATACCGTCCATATTGTTTTTGAAAAATGCGCCAAAGCCGCCCTTCTCGTTTTCTTCCATAATACACCTCGTCCTTTCATAATTTATTTTATTATATAGTATAAAACGGACAAATTCAATAATCTTTTGAAAAATTTATATTTTTGATACAAAAGCGTAAAATTTTATGATAAAATGATTGTGTGCGATGTTTTATTCGCTTTATTTTAGGGAAACGGAGGGGACTTATGAGCTTTCCACGCGAAAAAATGCCACCGCTTGTGCGCGATTTTGCATCATACAAGCAGACAATTCAGGGCTGCTCACAAAAAACGGTTGAGGAATATATTTCGGATTTAAGACTGTTTATAAAATTTGTTTATGCAAAAAGAAACAAGATCAAAATTCCCTCGGAAGCGTTTGACACTCTTGACATTTCCGCATTATCTATTGACTTTTTTGAAAAAATCGATACAAACGAGATATATGACTTTTTCGTTTATTTAAGCAACGAGCGTTCAAACTCCGCAAGTGCGAAGGCAAGAAAGCTGTCGGCGATAAAGGCGTTTTTTAAGTATGCTTGCCAAAAGGTGCGCGTGCTTGAAAAAAATCCTGCCGTTGACATAGAGGCGCCAAAGAAAAAGCAAGCGCTTCCAAAGCATCTATCGATGAATGAGAGTATTGCACTGCTTGAGGCGATTGAGAGCGACAAGGAATCTAAATCACGCGAGCGCGACTACGCCATTGTTACTCTCTTTCTTAACTGCGGAATGCGTCTTTCGGAGCTTGTCGGCATAAATCTAAACGACCTCGACCGTGAGCTTCGCTCCCTTCGCGTTGTCGGCAAGGGTAACAAGGAAAGAATCGTTTATCTTAACGATGCCTGCCGTGATGCCCTCACGCGGTATCTTGGGGTGCGCGGTGACGGACTGAAAAGGCCACTTCCCACGAATGCCCTTTTTGTGAGCAAGCAATACAAAAGGATCAGTAACAAGACCGTACAATGGCTCGTTTACAAGTATCTTGAGCGTGCTGGGCTTGACTACAAGCATTTTTCAACGCATAAATTAAGGCACACCGCCGCCACCTTAATGTATCAGACGGGCAAGGTTGACGTGCGCGTTTTGAAGGAGATTTTAGGACACGAGCAGCTAAACACAACGCAGATATACACACACGTTTCAAACCAAGGAATGCAGGATGCTATCGACAACAATCCGCTTGCCAACATTAAAACCAAAAAGGACGGTTGATTTTACATTTTAGCGCGCTAAAATAATTAACTTTGTCAATGATTTTTGGTGATTTTGTAGCAATAGATAAATTTTTATCGAAAATTTTTGTGCATTTTCACTATTGACTTATCAACACAAAAACTATATAATAGTTGAGGTTGCTCACTCAAAGTGTGTAAAACCTTGAAATTTTAAGGAGATTTAATTTTATGTTTGAAAGACTTAAGAAAATTCTTGTTGAAGAGTTATCCCTCAATCCCGATGACGTTACTCCTAATTCCGAGCTTGCAAATGACCTCGGCGTAAACTCTCTTGAGCTTGCTGACCTTGTTCTCGTTTGCGAAGACGAGTTTGGTGTTGAATTCAACGAGGACGACATACATAAGTTCATCACTGTTGGTGATGTAGTTGAGTATCTCGAAGAAAACGCTCAATAATTCAAATGGCATATAAACAGAGGCGTTTTGCCTCTGTTTTTTACTAAATAATGAATTTTCCAAGGGGAGACGGGGAATGCTTGAATACGAATTTATGCAAATTGACTATGGCACTATAGCTGCGCCTGCGCAAAAACGCAGCACAGAGCATTCGTGTGCTTATTCTCTGCTTCAAAAAATGCTTTCTCGGCACGGAATTGACGACTACGAAATTTCAAGAAACGAAAACGGAAAGCCGTATATTGAGGGCGCGGATATTCATTTTAGTATTTCACATACAGACGGGCTTTGTGCGGTTGCCTTAAGTGATGCACCCGTTGGGATTGATTGCGAAAAAATTGACAGCGCATACAATGAGCGCTTAGCGAATTTTTCCAAGAGATATTTTACGCCCAACGAGCAAAACGAAATTCAAGAAAGCGACGACAAGCTAAGAAAATTCTTTGAAATTTGGACACGCAAGGAAGCGTACATTAAAAAGCACGGCTTAAATTCCTCGCAAATATCGAAGGTGGACACAACCGCACTTGAATACAAAACGGTATACCACGGCGACTATATTATAACTATTTTCAAGTAATTTAAAAAACATATTGATTTTATGATTATTTTGTAGTAAAATATACACGAAAAATTTTTAAATAACATAAAGGAGATTAAAATTATGTTAGTTTCAGCAAAAGAAATGCTTACAAAAGCAAAGGCAGGCAAATACGCAGTAGGTCAATTCAACATCAACAACCTTGAGTGGACAAAGGCAGTGCTTCTCACCGCTCAAGAGTGCAACTCACCTGTTATTCTCGGTGTTTCTGAGGGCGCAGGCAAATATATGTGCGGCTACGATACAATCGTTGGTATGGTTAAGGGTATGATTAAATGCCTTAACATTACTGTTCCTGTTGCACTTCACCTCGACCACGGTTCATACGAGGGTGCAAAGGCTTGTATCAATGCAGGCTTCTCATCCGTTATGTTCGACGGCTCACACTACCCAATCGAGGAAAACATTGCAAAGACAACAGAGCTTGTAAACGCTTGTAACGTTCTTGGCATTTCACTTGAGGCAGAGGTTGGCTCTATCGGCGGTGAAGAGGACGGCGTTGTAGGTGCTGGCGAATGTGCAGATCCTGACGAGTGCAAGATGGTTGCAGACCTCGGCGTTACAATGCTTGCTGCAGGTATCGGTAACATCCACGGTAAGTACCCTGCAAACTGGGCAGGCCTTAACTTTGACGTTCTCGGCGCTATCTCAGCTAAGACAGGCGATATGCCACTTGTTCTTCACGGCGGCACAGGTATTCCTGAGGATATGATTAAGAAGGCAATCTCACTTGGCGTTTCAAAGATTAACGTTAACACAGAGTGCCAGCTTTCATTTGCAGCTGCAACAAGAAAGTACGTTGAAGAGGGCAAGGACCTCTCCGGCAAGGGCTTCGACCCAAGAAAGCTTCTCGCTCCCGGCTTTGAGGCAATCAAGGCAACTGTTAAGGAAAAGATGGAGCTCTTTGGTTCAGTTAACAAAGCTTAATTTTGAGACGCATATGCAGGCATAGAACGAAAAGCACGATTTTTGTAAAGCCCCATAGCAAGTAAAAATCTCATTACTCTATTATAATGTAGAAAGCAGGCACAAATTGCCTGCTTTCTTTTTATGTGCTTTTCTAATCGCGAGCAATGGCTCTGTCGTACAAAGTACGCCGACGTTCCCTTGCTCGCACTTTCTATACCCGCCTCTGCGCCTCAAATGTAATAAAAATAGCAAAAAGCGCACACGTGGTGCGCTTTTTTGGGCCCTCAAACCGAAATGTGAGGTTTGGGGTTCTCTTAAATATAGAATTTAACTGACTTAATTTCAACCTCGTTTTCGGATGAGAAAACTACTGCTTTTGACCAATTCATAATTGAAACTTGTGCTTTAACTATGCCTGTTTTACCGTTTGTACCCTTTGCAACGAAGGTGCAGGCGTCGCGTCCGTCTAGCAGCATTGGAATTTTAATTTGTGCAAGCTCGCTTTGAGGTGTTGTGAATTCAAGCTCGATTACGTACTTGCCTGACTTAGTAAGACCAAGGTTTACAGGTGCGCCAAGCTCTACGGCGCCTGCTTCCTTTTCAAGGGTCATTGTGTCTGTTTCAAGGCCGCTTGCATCATACTTGAAGCCGTTTGATTTAAATCTTTCGTATGCGTGGGTGTGCATTACGAACTCGCAAATTCTCTTTGCGCAGGTTTGAAGCTCGCCAAGGGTGAGATAGCCGTTTTCAAGGGACGCTTGGAGATTATCGTTATGGTTTTTTGCCGTTTCCATAACCATATAAATATCGTTTTGGGCTTTAACCATAGATGCAAAGTCGGAGGTTGAGGTTGTGCCGTCAAGATGTGTCACATGTGCCCACCAGTCGGTCATAACGAAGCCGTCGTAGCCCCAATCGTCGCGGAGCATTGTTTTGGTGAGGTCATAGTTTGATGCGGCGTGGTAGCCGTTTACGGAGTTATATGCGGTCATAATCGACTTAACTGCGCCTTCTTTTACCGCAATTTCAAACGGACGCGCGTAAATTTCACGGATTGCTCTTTCGCTAAGCACGGAGTCGTTTGTGTGTCTGTACCACTCTTGGCTGTTTGCCATAAAGTGCTTAATTGTTGCATAAACACCAACGCGATTTAAGCCCCTTGAAATCGCTGCCGCCATTTTTCCTGTAAGGTAAGGGTCCTCGGAGAAATATTCAAAGTTTCTGCCGTTTAACGGGCTTCTGTGAATGTTAATGCCAGGGCCCAAGATAACGTCAATTTCGTAAGCGGTCATCTCAACGCCCTCAAGGGAGTAAAGGTCACAAACGAGCTCGTCGTTAAAGGTGCAGGCAAGGCAGGTGCCGTTTGGCATGCTTGTTGCACTAGCTCCTGAGTCCATTCTGATGCCTGATGGGCCGTCTGTGCCGCAAACTATCGGCACACCGTAAGAAATAAGCTCCTCGGTAACGCCGCCGAACGCACAGCCCGTGCCTGCGGTTACCTTTGGTGAGTTCATTCCCTCTCCGCGCACGAGGCAGAAAAGCTCTTCATTTGTTAATTGTGCGATAAACTCGTCCATTGTGTTTTTGCCGCATTTTACATCCTCAAGCTTAATGCCCTTGTCGCCCGTATATTCTATTGCTTTTGGCAAATTAGCGTTAATTCTTTCGACAAGGTCGTAGTCCATAGTCGGCACTTCTTCATATGCGATTTTGCCGTCAACGTTTTTCATTCTTTCAAACGGTGTTTTTGGACTTAATGCTTGCGCGCATTTTTCAACAACCTCGGTTTCGTCTTGCATATACACGAAAACGGGCAAAATATTGCGCGAGGAGTTGCCAACGTAGATTACGTATTGACCCGCTTCAAGCACGAAGCAGCTCTTGTTTCCTGTTGCGCCTGTGTCATCAAATGAAGCCATTTCACTTGGTGAAAATTCAAGGGTAAGCGTTTCCGCCTCGCCCGCCTTGAGCATTTTTGTTTTAGCATATGCAACAAGCTCGCACTTTGGCTTGCCGAGCTTTCCGTTTGGTGCGCCGAAGTAGATTTGCACTACCTCCTTGCCCTCGTACTCACCTATATTTTTAACGGTTGCTTCAACCACGATTTTTCCGTCCTTAAAGGATGCTGTGCTGTTCATATCAAAGCGTGTATAGGAAAGACCGTAGCCAAACGGGTAAAGCGCTTTTTCGGGCGCGAAGGTTTCAAAATAGCGGTATCCAACGTATATGTCCTCTTTATAGAGGTTGTTTTCCTTGCCACCGAAGTTGTCGCTTGAGGAGTAGTCGGAGATATCGTAGGCAATCGAGTCAGCGAGCTTACCTGATGGGGAGCAGCCAAGGAGCACCTCGGCACAAGCTGTACCGCCGCACATACCGCCCTGCCATACGTAAAGGACGGATGAAACGTTATATTTCTCTACCCATTTCATATCGATAATTGCGCCTACGTTCAAGATAACGACAATTTTATCAAAAACGCTTGATACCTTGGAAAGAAGCTCCTCCTCGCCCTTTGAAAGAAGATAGCTTCCTTCAGCGGCGGAGTTATCTCTGTCCTCGCCTGCGGTACGACCAATTACAACTATTGCAGTTTCGCCAAATTCTCTTGCTTTTTTAACGGTGTCGAGGTCAATTTCCATTTCCTTTTGGCACCACGGCTCACCGCCCCAGCCTTGACCCTTATCAAAGGGATTTTCCTTTTTCCATTCCTCGTAAACGGATAAAAGCTCCTCGTTGATTTTTACGCCGCCGATAGCTTTTAATTCGTCAACTATGTTGGTTACGTATTTTACGTTAACAAGACCGCCCGAGCCTGTTCCACTCTTGTAATATTCTCTTTGAATTCTGCCAAATATAGACACGCCCTCGCCCTTTTTGAGTGGCAAAACGTCGTTTTTGTTTTCAAGCATTACTATGCCCTCTTTTGCACATTCAAGTGAAAACTCCTCAAGCTCCTTAATTGAATCCTTCGGTAAGGCACCAAGGTCATAGTCCTTATAGTAGTTATTTTCGTATTTCATTTTTTGCTCCTTTTTGGAAAAATTTTACGCTATTTTTAGTTTAGCATTTTATCAAGGAAAAATCAACCTATTTGGAAACTATTGTGCTAAATTTATGACTTTCTTTTTCTTTTTGTGCGCATAGCACAATCCATTATAAGCACCGCCGTATTCGTGTTCAATGTATGCTATTACAAGGTCAGCCCTTTCTATCATCCATTCATTTCGGCGTTTTATAGCAAGCCTTAAAGGTATATGCTCAAGCGGTGGGTAAATAATCGAGTCAAATTTTTCTGCTGTAAATTCATTGTTCATTTTATTTTGTTCCGATTTGGTTATATACGGTGTGACATAAACTATTTCGCAGTTAACCCCGTCTTTTTTCACAGAATGACAAACCGCTTCACACAAATTGTCAAAATCTCCGCGCCCACCGCAATAAAATAACACATATTCACTTGACTGTATATTTTGTATTATTACTCGTTTGATTTTTTCGTATAGCTCCTTTTGATTGTATATCGTTCTATGTCCTATAAAAGTAATTATCATACGCCCTCCATTTCGTGGAATTCCACAAATTTATTTTAGCATCGAAGTGCGTAAAATGTCAATATCGTGGAACTCCACGAGAGAATTTTTTCTCACAAACATATAATAATTGTGGAAATCCATTAAGGGATTCCACGATTGTGAGGAAAAAATATGAATTTGAATGAAGCAATAATTAAAAGAATCAATGAGGTTTGCAAGGAAAAGAATTCCAACGTGTGTGATGCCTCGTTGCAAGGTGGGATGTCCCCGTCTGCAATTTATGATTTGATGAAGGGGCGAACACAATGCTCAAAGGTCATCACTATAAAGCGCTTTTGCGAGGGTGCAGGCATAACGCTTTCGGAATTTTTTGACAGAGATTATTTTAACGATGTAGAGGAATAAATAAGAATAGAAAATTGCCCACGCAGAACGTGGGGAATTTTAATATTTAGAGTGTTATTTGTGTTTACGATAATGAGCGAGTTGTAAAGCTTGCTTTTCTGCAAGCTTTTTTCAAACGAATGCGCTTTAATGCGCCGAGTTTTCCGTAGCCATTTACCTTATAGGTGTATTTTTCAACGGTATATTCTATTTTGTCATTTACGTCATCGGGATTTTTGCGGTACTTCTTATTCGTCGTATGGGTGAAAGTAACAGAATAGCTATTGTTATATTCAGTGAAAATTTCTTCCACGTCGCCGTCGATTATTTCATTTACTTCATGCGAGCAGGTGTCTTCAACTCTTGCACGCACCGTGCCGTCCTCAGCCATTCTGAACACTAATTCCGGGTTGTAACCAACGCGCTTTTTTCGAATTTTTCTTTCATCTCTTTTTGTTTCGCAAGAAAGATGCTCCCCCGAAAACGGACACTTGCCCTCTCTTAGTCTATCAACCTCTTTTTTGCCTACTCTTGTGAGCACAAGATAAAGCACCAAGGCTATTACAAACAAAATTGAAAATACAAGAAAAGCAACCGCTACTACGTCATTTGCATCTGCCGCAAACAAAAGATAATTCATTTTTGCCTCCTTGTCACTTTTTAGTTTATCAGAGTGTAACCTTTTTAAATACCTTTTTGCCGCGGCGAACAACGAGTCCGTTTGCAACGTCATCTTTGGTGTATGACTTTTTAATGTCGGTAACCTTATCGCCGTCAACCGTTACGCCGCCTTGCTCAACCGCACGTCTTGCCTCGCTTCTTGAAGGGGTAAGTCCTGCTTTAACAAGGATTGAAAGAATATCGATATTGCCATCGATAAAGTCGCCCTCGCTAAGTGCTTCGGTTGGCATATTTTCGCTGCCGCCTGCACCAAAGATTGATTTTGCCGCAGCTTGCGCCTTCTCTGCCTCTTCTTCACCGTGAACAAGCTTTGTAAGCTCGTACGCAAGGATTTCCTTTGCGGTATTGAGCTGACTGCCTTCCCATTTATCCATTTTGTCAATTTCCTCAAGTGGGAGGAACGTGAGCATTCTTATACACTTTAATACGTCGGCATCTCCAACGTTTCTCCAATATTGGTAGAAATCGTATGGGGTTGTCTTTTCGGGGTCAAGCCATACTGCGCCTGACTGTGTTTTACCCATTTTCTTACCCTCGGAGTTAAGAAGGAGTGTGATTGTCATTGCGTGTGCGTCCTTGCCGAGCTTTTTTCTTATAAGCTCAGTACCGCCGAGCATATTTGACCATTGGTCATCACCGCCGAATTGCATATTACAGCCGTAACGGTTGTAGAGCTCCAAAAAGTCGTAGGACTGCATAAGCATATAGTTAAATTCAAGGAATGAAAGTCCCTTTTCAAGACGCTGCTCATAGCATTTTGCACGAAGCATATTGTTAACTGAGAAGCAAGCACCGATATCGCGGATGAACTCGATGTAGTTAAGGTCAAGGAGCCAATCGGCGTTATTAACCATCATTGCCTTGCCCTCGCCAAATTCGATAAAGCGTGACATTTGCTTTTTGAAGCATTCACAGTTGTGCTCAATTGATTCCTTTGTCATCATTGAACGCATATCGGTTCTGCCCGAGGGGTCACCGATATATGCGGTACCGCCGCCAATAAGCGCTATCGGGCGGTTGCCTGCCATTTGAAGGCGCTTCATTAAGCAAAGTGCCATAAAGTGACCAACGTGCAAGCTGTCAGCCGTTGGGTCAAAGCCAATATAGAAAACGGCCTTACCGTTATCAATCATTTCTCTGATTTCTTCTTCATTTGTTACCTGTGCGATAAGGCCGCGGGCAACTAACTCGTCATAAATTTTCATTTTATACCTCGTATAAGTTCGTATAATATTAATAATATATTGATAATTTTATCAAAACCGACACTTTTTGTCAAGGGTTATAGATTTTTTTGTGCTAAAATCTTGTTTCTGTACTCTTTTTTCTCGCTGATATCCTCGCCGAACCACACAGGCGGGGTAAAGCTGTTTGCTTCGTCAAGCGTTGAAAACTCAATTTCGGCAACGACAAGACCTGCAAAGACGCCCTTGTAAATATCAAGCTCAACCGTATAATTTCCGTATGGGAGATAGTATCTTGTTTTTTCGATAATATTGGTTTGGATTTTTGAAAAAAGCTCCTCGCCCTCGTCCTTGCTTATTTCCCATTCGCGCTCGTTTCGCACAACTGTGCCCTCGTCCTTTTCGGTGCGATAATATTTGTCGTCAAGCTTTCGCACTCTTATTTCGGGCAAGGTGCTGACGTAGCCCTGCTTAATTTCGCTTGATTTTATGCCGTCAAGACTTGGAAGCTCTTTAACTAAAAATTTTCTTTCAATTTCCATAAGACATCTCCGTTTTGAGAATTTCATTTATATTTTACCATTTTCTGTTGGAATTTCAAACCCTTTATGATAAAATAGTGATAGAAATTTTCTTGGGAGGCAATTATGGTACGACTAAACTCTATTTTTGGAAGCAATATGATCCTTCAGGCAGGCGCACCCGTGCGTTTTTTCGGTGATGGTGAAGGGGTGGCGGCTATTACACTTGACGGCGTACGAAAGGAAGCAACATCAAACGGTCAGTGGCTTATAGAATTCGACCCGTTTGAATATGGAGGTCCTTACGATATAACAGTCGAGCTTGACGGAATATTTTCAACGCTTAAAAACGTATATTTCGGTGACGTAATTTTGCTTGGCGGTCAATCTAATATGCAATTTAAGCTATGGGAATCAAGTGAGCCAAAGGAAAATTACAAGGGAAATGACAACGTGCGCCTTTATACCGTTGACCGTATGGAGGGGGGCGAGCCCTTTGCAAGCCGTGACGGTTGGGTGCCGCTATCACTTGAAAATGCGCCGTATTTTAGCGCAATCGGCTACTATGTGGCACAGGGTATTGCAAGCAAGGAGAGAAAAATCGGTCTTGTCGCGTGCTATCAGGGTGCTTCCGTTATTCAAAGCTGGATGCCGAGAGTGGATGCTTTAGTTCCTGAATTTAAAATAGAAAACCGCTTTGCAGACCACGAGTGGTTCCCTATTTGGAACGATGACGGAGTTCTTTGGGAGCATATGATGGAAAAGATTATACCATTTGCTTTTAATACGGTGCTTTGGTACCAGGGCGAGAGCAATGCAAGCGTTGACGAGGCGAACATTTACGTTAAATTTTTGCGTGCACTTATTTCCTCTTTGCGCCGTGAATTTAAAAATGAAAATATGCGCTTTATAATTGTTCAGCTTGCTGACCATCTTGACCGTGCGGGTTACGCTTGGTCAAAAATTCAAGAGGAGCAGCTTCGCGCGCAGGATGAAATTCCGCTTGTTAACACCGTGATTTGCCGTGACGTGTGCGACAACATCGATATTCACCCACGCGAAAAGGACGTTTTAAGCCAAAGAATTGTTGACATACTAAAATAAGTGAAAAAAGTTTATTTTTTCTAAAAATATTTATATTTTTATATTGCAAATTGTAAACACCTTGTGGTATAATTACAATGGTTAACTTTGGGGCTTTTCTTACGTTAACCTAAAAACAGTTAATTTTATGAAAGAGGTATAGATTATGCTTAAATTTGAAAATCAAGCACTCACCGATTCTAAGCTTATCCTTGACTGGATTGAGGAAATGGCTGAAATGGTTAACCCAGACAAGATTGTTTGGATTGACGGTAGCGAGGAGCAAACACAAGCGCTTCGCGATGAGGCATGCTCAATTGGCGAGCTTGAAAAATTAAACGAGGAAATCCTTCCTAACTGCTATCTCCACAGAACAGCTATCAACGACGTAGCACGTGTTGAGGGCAGAACATTTATCTGCACAAGAACAAAAGAGGATGCAGGTAACATCAACAACTGGATGGATCCTAAGGAATGCTACGAAAAGCTTTCAAAGCTTTACAAGAACTCATACAAGGGCCGTACAATGTACGTTATCCCTTATGCAATGGGTCAAGTTGGCTCAGACTTCGCTAAGTACGGTATCGAGCTTACAGACTCAATCTACGTTGTTCTTAACATGCTCATCATGACAAGAGCAGGTAAGCACGTTGCTGAAGCAATGGGCAACGGTGAGGGCTTTATTAAGGGTCTTCACGCAAGATGCAACATTGTAGAAGAAGACAGATATATCTGCCACTTCCCTGAGGATAACACAATTTGGTCAGTTAACTCCGGTTACGGCGGAAACGTTTTGCTTGGTAAGAAGTGCTTCGCACTTAGAATTGCTTCCTACCTCGGACGTAAAGAGGGCTGGATGGCTGAGCATATGCTTATTCTTGGCGTTGAATATCCAAACGGCGAAACAAAGTATATCTCTGCTGCATTCCCATCTGCTTGCGGTAAGACAAACCTCGCTATGCTTATTCCACCTAAGACATACACAGAAAAGGGCTACAAGGTATGGTGCGTAGGCGACGATATCGCTTGGCTCCGTGTTGGTAAGGATGGCCGCCTCTGGGCTATTAACCCTGAAAACGGCTTCTTCGGCGTTGCTCCAGGTACTAACGACAAGTCAAATCCAAATGCTCTTGCAACAACAATGAGAGATACAATCTTTACAAACGTTGGTCATGTTCTTGACGACAATACAGTATGGTGGGAAGGTCTTAATGACAATGCTCCCGACAACTGCATTAACTGGAAGGGCGAAAAGTGGGATAAGACAAAGTATGACAAGAAGGATAAGGTTAACACCTCCGCTGCTCATCCTAACTCAAGATTTACAGCACTTGCAAAGAACTGCCCATGCATTTCAAAGGAATTTGACAATCCTGCA
>JAZREL010000037.1:0-11725 GCA_045660785.1 Eubacteriales bacterium
GGAAACTCGGGCGTTATCCTTTCACAGTTCTTTGCAGGAATTGCAAAGGGACTTGAGGGCGTGCGCGAGGCAGACGTTGACGCGCTTGTTGTTGCATTCAAAAGCGGTGTTGAATCCGCATATAAATCGGTATTTAAGCCAACCGAGGGTACGATTTTAACGGTAATGAGAGAGGCAACTCAGGTTGCGGCCGAGGCGGGCGCGAAAACTCCCGTTGAATTTCTCGACCGCTTTATCAAAGCCGCTGAGGAATCCCTCATTCACACCCCCGACCTCCTTCCTGTGCTTAAAAAGGCAGGCGTTGTTGACTCGGGTGGAGCAGGCCTTATCTACATTATCAAGGGTATGAAGCGCGCGCTTGACGGCGAGAGCTTCGAGCACAAAAGGACCGCACGCGAGGAAAGCGGTGAGCTTGACCTTGACGCGTTTGACGAAAACAGCGTTTTGGAATTCGGCTACTGCACGGAGCTTCTTTTGCGCTTGCAAAATGCAAAATGCAATATTGACGCGTTTGAGGTTATCACTATAATTTCATATCTTGAAACGATAGGCGACTCAATTGTTGCGGTTAAAAACGGCTCAATAGTTAAAATTCACGTTCATACAATGACTCCTGACAAGGTGCTTTCATTCTGTCAGCAGTACGGTGAATTCTTAAAAATCAAAATTGAAAATATGTCCCTTCAGCATAATAACACCGAGCTTCCAAGCGAAAATGACGACGACGCAATTGAAACACACGTAGAGCGCGACCTTAGTGAGCTTGCGGTTGTTGCCGTGGCAAACGGAGTTGGAATTAAGGAAGCATTTAAGGATATGAGCGTTGACGTTATAGTTGACGGCGGACAAAGCATGAACCCATCAACCGAGGATTTCCTTCGCGCGTTTGACGAGGCACATGCAAAGAAGATTCTTGTTTTCCCAAACAACTCAAACATCATTTTGGCGGCTAAGCAAGCAGCATCTCTTTACAAAAAAGCCGAGGTGCGCGTTGTTAACAGTAAGACCATAGGTGACGGCTACGCGGCGCTTTCAATGCTTGACTCCGAAAGCGGTGACCTTGAAGAAATCGCACTCAGCTGTGAGGAATCAATGCAGGGCGTTATTACCGCCGAGGTTTCAAAATGCGTGCGCGATGCGGAGTTTGACGGTGTTAACGTAAAGACGGACGACTATATTGGCTTCGTTGGAAAGAATATTCTTTCCTGCTCCGAAAACCGCTTAGAGGCGGCAAAGGGCGCGGCTGACAAAATTGAGCTTTCAAGCCACGAAATTTGCATTATCATTCGCGGTGAGGATTCAACCGATGAGGAGGCAGCAGAGCTTGAAGCATACGTTAATTCAAAATACCCAAGGACTGAAACCTTCGTTATCGAGGGCGGTCAACACGTATATAGCTATATTATCATAGCTGAATAAGGAGAAATATGGACATTTTGTTATTCATCGCGGCTGCCGTTTGCGGTTATCTTGTTTGCGGCATCAACCCTGCGATACTGATTTCAAAGCTTGTTTATAAAAAGGACATAAGAACGTGCGGCAGCGGAAACGCGGGCTTTACCAACTTCAAAAGAAACTTCGGTCACAAATGGGCTTGGTGGGTTTTGCTCTTTGATTTACTCAAGGGCGCGATTGTAATTGCAATTTTTGCGGTTCTTTTCCGTCAGTTCTCAACCTTAACGGACAGACAAGACGACCTTTTCAAGTTTGGCGCGGCATATACAGGATTTTTCTGTATCATCGGCCACTCATTCCCCGCCTGGTATAAATTCAAGGGCGGCAAGGGCTTCCTTGTTTCAATGTCACTCGTTTGGTTTATCGACTGGAAAATCGGTCTTATCGGTCTTGGCATTTTCATGGTGCTTTTGTTCACACTCAACTATATGTCACTTGCATCAATTTCACTTATCGTTTGTCCTATCATTTTGCTCGTTTTCGAGATTATAGAAGCGTCAAACGGTGCATTCCGCGGTATTGAAATTGCGATAGTGGTAACTTACTTCCTGTCCGTTTTACTAATGGTCATTCGCCATTGGGAGAACATCAAGCGCTTGCTAACGGGAACAGAGAAAAAATTCTATCTTTTCGGTAAAAAGAGTAAAACGGGCGCAGATAAAAAATAATATATCTAAAAGAGAGCCGCTGGCTCTCTTTTTTTTGAGAAAAATTAAAAACGAGTGGGGGAAGTGTCGATTTTTCGTCTCAAAGCTCTTGAAAATTCTTCACAAAATCGTTGTTTTTTAATAGAATGTATGTTAGAATTGAGTTATAAGCATCTTTCAAAAAGAGGAGAATGACTATGAAATCAACTGACGAAAAGAACGTAAAGAAAAGAAAAAAGAAGAGAATAACCAAGGCGGCGCTTCTTTCGGGCATTTGCTTGCTCCTCGGTATTCCACCGGAGCTTATGCCACTTTCCACGGTGCTTATTTACGAGGGCATTTATGCAAGACGCCACAAAACGAAAAAGTATCTTGAATTTCACCTGAGCGACTACGAGGGGCTTAAGGTGGAGCGAAGCGACTTTTTTGAAAAGAAGAAAACCAAAATTGCGGGCTATAAATATTCAAAGGACACAGGAGAGGAAAAAAAGGGAGTTGTCGTTGTTTCCCACGGCCTTGGGCACGGCGGACACAACAGCTATATGCCGTTCGTTGACTTTTTTGCCTCAAACGGCTACCACGTTTTCACCTACGACGTTCACGGTAACGATAATAGCGAGGGCAGAACGATAAAGGGGCTTCCGCAGGGCGTAATTTCGCTTGATGCGGCACTCAACCATCTGAAGGAAATTGAGGAATATAAAAGCTTGCCTATTATGCTTTTCGGCCACTCCTGGGGCGCTTTTTCAGTTGGCAACGTGCTTAATTTGCACCCTGATGTAAGTGCGGCGGTTATGGTTGCGGGCTTCAACGAGAGTGAGGACCTAATGCACAATTACAGCGGTAAGCTCTTTGGCACCTTTGCAGACGGACTTATGACCTACGTTGAAATTTACGAGGACATAAAATTCGGCAAGAAAACAACCAAGCTCTCAACAATTGACGGCATCAAAAAGACCGACGCCTTGATTATGATAGTACATAGCAAGGATGACAAGGTTGTTCCAAAGGAATACGGCTACGATAAATACTTAAAGGAATTTGAAGGGGATGAGCGCGTTAGCTTTGTCCTTTACGAAAACAAGGGACACAACCGCCTTTATTTTTCCGACGCGGCTTGGGAATATCAAAAGAAATTCGACGAGGAATGCCAAGCTTACTTAAAAGCACACAAAAAAGCAAACAACAAAAAGAACCGCATTGAGTACTTAAAAACCCACCTTGACAAGAAAAAATTCTTCGAGCCGGATCCCGAGCTTATGCAAAGCATTTTAGCAATGTACGCAAAGGCGGAAAATAAATATAAAGAAAAAAACAAATAAACAACAAAAAACGAGGACGCAGGTCCTCGTTTTTGATTTGAATAAGATTGTTATCTGCCAATATCGTAAACCGACATAATGGAAATTTCGTCAAGAATTTCCTCTGCACTTAATTCCGTTTTTATAGAAACGGTGCGAGGAGTGTCTGAAAACAGGTCAAAATAGTTGTTGCTAAGCTTGAAATCGTGATTTTTGAAGGAAACCTCAACTGCACGTGCATAAGAGCTTGAAGTAAATTCAAGATAAACCGTGTCGCCTTCCTTTTTTGCGCTAATTTCAATCTTCGGTTCAAGGAACTTAAAGTGCTTTGGCTCACAGAAAAGCTCACTTGTTATATCAATAAGCTCGCCGTCCTTGCTGTACAGCTCTGCAAAAAATACGTGTTCTCGGCTGCCTTCAAAATCAGCGGTGATAACTGATGCAATATCCAAGGATGAAAGCGAATCGATTTTAACCTCAAAACGCGTTTTTTGGACACAGGTAAGGTCGTTTTTAACAATTCCCGCTATAACGTAGCCGTCAAAACCGTTCATTTTTTCGTTTGCAACGTTTATTGAAACCGTGCCGTTTTCAAGGAAAAGACCTATCTCCACGGGAGCATAGAAGCGTTTTGCAAAGTAGTGAAGCGCCTTGTATCTGCCAAAATAGTCAATGCTTGACCAGGATGCAACAGGCCAACAGTCGTTAAGCTGCCAATAAACAGAGCCCATTGTATATCCGCGGTTGCGCCTGAAATGCTCAACGCCGTATTTGATTGCCGTTGCCTGATTTAGCTGTGAAGCATAAACCGTTTGCTTTAAGTCAGACGGAAGGAGATAATGCTCTGCGATAAAGCGCAAAATCTTTTCGTTTCCGTGCCAATGCTTTTGGTGTGATTCCACGGTGTAGGAAAGCAGATTTCGCTCGTTTTCGGGACAAAATGCTTCAATAGTTTTTATTGATGGCAAGCTCTCAAAGCCGTATTCGGAGCAGAAGCGGAATTTATGCTTTCTGTATTCCTCAAAGCCACAGCCGCCGTTCCAAACGTGCCAGAAGTGAACGTCACCGCGTGTGAAGTCCTGCGGTAAATCGAAATTTCCGCCCGACGTTGGGCTTGAAGGAGTGTACGGAATAAACGGTGCATACTCCTTGCAAATTGACGGGAGCAGCTTTTCGTATAGCTTTAAGTAATCACTGCGTACGAGGGGGTCGTGTCCGTCGGCACATTCCCAACCGCAAATTGCTTCTTCCATTTCGTTGTTGCCGCAGAGAATACCAAGTGAGGCGTGGTGTCTTATTCTTTTTACGTTGTAAATTGCCTCCGCTTCAAATTCTTTTTCAAATTCAGGGCGCATCCATACGTTTGCACACGCAACCATAAAGTCCTGCCAAATAATCAAGCCGTATTTATCGCAAAGGTCGTAAAAATAGTCGTCGGGGTAGAATGCACCGCCCCATACGCGAATGCAGTTGAAGTTGGCGAAAATGCAATCCTTTATAATTTTTTCAAGTCGCTCGTTTGAAAATCTTGAATACAAGCTGTCAATAGGCACGAAATTTGCACCCATAGCAAAGATTTTAACGCCGTTCACCTTAAAGCAAAATTCCTCGCCGCCCTCGTCCTTGTCACGGCATAATTCAATAGTGCGCAAGCCAACCGTTTTCCAAACGGTGTCAATAAGCACCTCATCCTTGTATAAATAGATTGTAACATTGTATAAATTTTGCTCACCGTATCCGTTTGGCCACCAAATACGCGGATTTTTAACTGTGATTTTGCCTTGACCGTTTTTCAAGGTGACTCTTTGTCCGTCCACCTCGGCAACCGTTGACAAGCCGCTTGCATTGTGCTTTGTGCTTACGGAAACAGAAAGAACAACCTCGCCGTTTTTATGCTCCTGTGTAATAAAAGCATCGTCAATTTTGTCAACGTCATATGCGTTGATTTTAACGTCACGGAATATTCCCATATTCGGCAGAGTCGGTGCCCAGTCCCATCCCGCCATATAAAGCGCCTTTCTTAGGTGCGCCGCACCGGGCAGAGAATCGCTGTTTGTATATAAATGGTGGCTTTTTTCCATCGCTTCGTAATATAGCGCAGGGGATTTGAATTCAAGTCTAATTTGGTTTTCGCCCCTTGCAAGCGATTTTACGTCGTATTCGTACATACGGTGCATATTTATTACGCTATCGAGAAGAGAGCCGTTGAAATAAATATCGCAAATAGTGTCAAGCCCGAAAAAGCAAAGCTCTATTTTATCACGGTTAAGCTCGTCTTGATTTAAGCAAAAATCGCTGTAAAAGACGCAGTCCATTTTAGAGTAGCTCAAAAGCTCCTTCTCGTTTGTGCCGTAGTACGGGTCGGGAATTATTCCGTGATTTTCAAGCACGCTGTACATATCGCAGGGAGAAATACATTCAAGACCCTTGTGCTCCCCAATATCCATTTTCCAATTTTTAATTTCCATATTAACCTACCTTAAATATCTTATTTGACAGCTTCCGTCCTCGAAAAATTCCTCAATTTCGTATTTTAGCCTGCCATTTTTGTAAATTTCGTTATAAATTTGCTTCAATTCGTCTGTTTTTCCCTCAACCGTTGTCCAGCCGCACTCGGGCAAGCTTAAGGAAAAATTCGCGCCGTCAATTACGCCGTTTTTTAAGCCGATGGCGTAAAATATCTTGCCGTTTTCCCATTTGTGGCCTAAGCCGTGGAGATTTTCAAGTCCGTATTTTTCCGCCGTTTCGTCCCAAAAAGCACCAATTGTGTCGTATTGCTCCTCACCATAGAGCGAAAACTCTTTCGATATACCTAAAAATTGCATAATAACCTCCACTGTTCCTTTTCATTATATCATACTAAAATAAAAATGACAGAAAAACCGCCGCGATTTGGATGATTTTACATAGTAAAAGTGAATACGGCGTATGGATTTTATCAATATGCTTTGAAAATCAGCATATAAATTTCTCCTTGTATTCGGGAAATTTATTTGATATATCCTTTTCCGAAACGATAAAATCAATATCCTTAAGAGTGCATAGTGTATTCAGCTTTTTTGACTCTTCGGTCTTTTGGGAATTTAATAGCAAAACTGATTTTTTGGCTTGCTCGAGCATAACCCTGCCGAGCTGAGTTTCAGACGTGGAATTGTTTGAAAGAACTCCGTCAGGCGATATTGAGCAAACGGAGAAAAAGCAGATATCCGCATTGAATTTTCGTATGCTTTCCTCCGCCACGGAGCCAACGTAGCTAAATGAGTTTTTAGACACCTCTCCCCCTGAAACAAAGGTTTTTACTCCCGTTTTTTGAGAAACAAAGGGTGCTTTTGTGCTATTTGTGATAACCACTATCGACTTTTTTGCATCTAAAATTTTCATAAGCTGCAAGCAGGTTGACGAGCCGTCTATCATAACGGAGTCACCGTCCTTTATAAGCTCAAGACATTTTTTTGCAATAACATCCTTTTCCTCCACAAACTCTCTTTCGCGAAGCTCCTGCGGAATGCTCTCTCCGGGAGAGGTGCTTAAAAACGCACCACCGTGAGTCCTTATAATCTTACCGCTTTCAGCCAACGCTTTGAGATCTCTGCGCATTGTAGCCACGCTTACGAAAAACTTATCGCAAAGCTCGTCAATTGACGCCTCGCGGGTTTGTCTTAAAAATTCAAGAATACCGTTTTCTCTGTCCTTGAGTGACATTTTGACCTCCGTAATGTTAAAAATGAGCAAATATTTACAAGCTATCATTCATAAAATGAGCGATTCACTCAAATAAAATGATAATAATTGACACTATCGCTCATTCACATTATAATATAAAGTATAAATAAAATCAAGGAGGAAGATATGAAAAGAAAAATTTTATTGTTTTTTTCTACGGCTTTTGTAGTCGTGTGCTTGCTTGCGCTTTCTGTTTGCGCTATGTCGGGCTCGGGCACAGAGATCGATCCTTATGTAGTTGAAACGGCAGAAGATTTTATTTCTATTAAGGATAATCTTTCTGCTCACTACAAATTGGATGCGGATATTTCTGTTTCTTCAAACACGGGCGCAATAGTTGAGGGCGCGTTTACGGGCGTTTTCGACGGAAACGGTCATAAAGTAACCGTATATATCGATGCGCCAACGAATAAAAGTGGAGACACTCTTGACGCATTGTTCGGCTTGGTAACGGGCACCGTTAAAAACCTTACCGTTTACGGTTCGGTTAGCGGCTCGAACAAGGTTGCGGGCGTTGTCGGCAAGCTTTATAGCAGCGGTAGAATTGAAAACTGTGTAAACTACGCTACGGTTTACGGAAGAAAGAACGTTGCAGGTATTGCCGGAGTTGTTTTCGATTCAGCTACTGTTTCTAATTGTGCTAACTATGGTTCAATTAGCGGTAAAGCAATTAACAACGGTGTTGACCTGGGCGGCATTGTTGGTTGCACTTGGAACACGCGACTTACCCATATGACAGTTGAAAACTGCTACAACGGGGGAACTCTCTACGGTGAGGGAGCCAACTGTGGCGGTATTATCGGCTATGCTCAAACAGGAATAATTAAAAATTGCTTCAATGCAGGCGAGGTAACGTCGGTTGCATCACCGTCTGTGGAAGCATCATTTATCGGTAAAACAGATAATGGCCACGATTTAATAAGCTGTATATCATTTACTGATGATGTAGCTGTAGCAATTAAAAATGGCACTGTGACAATAGATACGTCACTTCTTAAATCAGCGGGAGTTGCAATCTATTTAGGAAGTGGCTCGGGTATCCGCGGAGAATTCCATATGGACTCCAAGGGCTACGAAACGCTTTGCCGCTTTGCAGGTATTGATAAGTCTAACATTGAATACGGCACAATTGTATCAACAGCTGACATTGTAGCTTCGTTAAAAGGTGACCTCCTTTCCGAGGAAGCAAAATCAACAGGCAAGGTTGCAGTTGCCCCTGCCATGAAAAATGGCGAAAAGCTATATTATTATGTAGATACGGCAAAGGGTGAGGACTATCATTCCTTTAGATTTGCATTAACGGGCTTCCCTGATACAAAGCAATCATACAATATGCAGTTTGTTATTATCGGCTACTTATCTATTACAGATAAAAACGGTAACACATATGTTTATTATGAAAATACAGTAACATCCGAAAGACTTGCTTCAAATGTTCAGGGCACTGATTTAAATGCGGTAAGCATCCTTCGTGTTGCCGAGGCAACAATAGCAGACGGCGATTATAAGGATAACGAACAAATGCTTGACAAGCTCAATTATATCGTTAGCAAAAAGGTATACGGCAACGAAATTGTAATTGACGGTATTACAAACTACGGTCATGCAAACGCTACGTTTACATCGCATATCAGCAGTGGAGATACGGTTGTATTTGAAATTAACAATACATACAGCGATGAGATTAAGGGCTATCAAAACGAGCTTGTAGCAAACGGCTATGCTCTTGTTATGGAAAATCAAATTAACGGTAATTTCTTCTATACCTACAGGAAGGATAACGCATTAATCCACATTTCATATTTCCCATCAACAAATGAAGTCACTTTATCGAGCGAAACGGTAACCTCGCTACCTGATAATATAACAGCACCAAGCTATGAAAAGAAAAATACTTCCTCGATTACACAAATTCAGCTTGCTGAAAATGTATCGGTTCTGGAGGGCATGTCCTATGTTATCCATTTAGCAGACGGTACATTCTTTATTATCGACGGCGGCTGGTGCTATGAGGACAACCTTGAGGCAGATAAGCTTTATAACGTACTTAAAAACCTTGCAGGCGATAACGATATCGTAATCGCGGGCTGGATTTTCACACATTGTCACGGCGACCATATCGGCACGTTTAATCTCTTTGTTGAAAAATATCATGATGTGGTAAAAATCAACCAGCTTCTTTATAACTTCCCGTCAGATGATGATATCAGAGCAGGTCAAAGCATGATGCTTGATGACTCAAGGCAAAGATATACTAACTTTAAGAATGTTATAGCAACGTATTTGGAAGAAACAGAAATAGTTAAGCTTCATAGCGGATATAAATTCTACTATGCAAATGCTGAAATAGAAATTCTTCAAACCTTTGAGGACTTATATCCAAGCACAGTAGCAAATTATGACTTCAATTCCTCCTCTACTATATTTACAGTTGAAATTGAAGGACAAAAAATGCTCTTTGTAGGTGATGTGTCAGATACCGGAGCAAGAAGACTTAATAATATCTTCAAAGATGCACTAAAGAGTGATTTCGTACAGGTTGCACACCACGGCATAAACAGCACAAGTACAATCAGACAAATGTATATGTATGCAGATGTAACATATGTTTTTTATCCTGCTCCAATCGTTTGGTACAGAGATGATATAAATGATACTGCAAATGCCTATATAAATAATAATGAAAACATCAAGCAAATCTTTGTTTCAGGATATCAAACAGCAGAGATTTATCTCCCATATGACGGCAAGCTTTACGATGGCGAAAGAGTGCCGAAGCCGATTGTTAAAACTGAAGCAGATAGACCTGAAAGCACAGTTGAAGTGCCAAATGCATACTTTGATTTAGATATGTCAAACGGTGTTATAACCGATAAAGCAGGCAATTCTACAATCAACGTTGTAAATGGCGCTATCAAAGAAACAACAGTAACACATAACGGTGTTGACAAAACCGCAACTGCATACACAGGCGGCGATAATGGCGAATACTATATGAGTGTTAAGTTAAACGACGTAACAACCGAGGAACAAATGAAAAATTTCGTAATGGGCTCAACAACCTTTGAAATTTTCTTAAAGCTTGATAAGCTTCCGGGTAATACCGTAGGACTTATTACCTCATGTAACAGCGGCGGTGTAACACTTTATTTAAGAAAACAAGCAGGTGGTCAAATCAACTTGCAAATCGGCTCAACTCGACCAAACAGCAATTCAGGCGGCAGCAATTATTCTGCGGTAGCAAATCTGAACGGATCAGGTCCTGTTATTGAGGCGGGCAAGCTTTTGCATATTGTTGGTAGCTATAATAGTGAAACAAATATGATGAAGCTTTACTTAAACGGTATGCTTCTATGCGAGGCTGATTACGGTAGTGGCGAATATAGATTTGGCAACGGCGATGATACGGTATTGGGCATTGGCCACAATCCGCAATACGGCGGTGAATGCTTAAGCTCTTATGCAAATTACGAGCTTTACGAGGCGAGAATTTATAATACCGCTTTAACGGATGAGCAGGTAGCGCAGCAATATTGGAATTGCATTGATAATTTATTAGTTGTGGAGGCAGAAAATGAATAAATATGTATCTCCTGAAATAGAAATACAAATCCTTCAAAACGACGACGAAATTATGTCATCAAGGGAAACATCAATCACCTATGACGCTCTTGAGGGCGTTGATGATGAAAATAGCAAGTCCGCAATTTTCAACGTAAGATTTTGGCTGAATTAAAGATGAAAAAGCTCATATTATCTTTAATCCTGATTATCGTTATGGGACTTACGTCCTGTGGCGGTTACGCAGATACCGACACCGAAACAAACGTTAGTCCTGGGGAAAATATTGACACAGAAGCCAATACGGAAAATGCCAACGGAAGCAACGGCGGCGAAGGCGGAGAGCATAACCCCGACAACACTCCCGAATGTCCCGACGAAAACAATCCCGAAGACAGCGATTCGCCGAATGATGATGGCACAAATGAGGATTTGTGGACAGACAATAAGCAATAAAGGCGCAACCTCTTTTCTAAATGAAAAAGAAAAAGTCCAACTGAGCTTGGGTTCAGTTCATCTTTTTGGTATGATATGGATTTTATTTGCTTGCGCTTACAGAAGCTTCCTTACTTATCACGTAAGCTTTAAGCCTGACGCTAAAAAGCACGTTTTGTTTTTTCTGACACCATTCTAACACACCCCGCGTTACAAATGTGTTACAAGAAGAAAAAAATTTGAAAAAGGTGTGTTATTTTGCTCTATTAACTACTCGACAAATTGGAATTTGATCATTTATCTTTTATCGGCATCTTGCTTTCTTTTGCTTCTCGTAATCAACACTTTTTTTATTTGTGTTGTTGATTTTCTCTCATTTTTTTGTTAAAATATGCTTAGCTAAGGTTAATTGAATATTTAATTTAAAAATCTTAGTTACATTTAATGAATCATTGGAGAACCAATATGTATAAATCAAGAAATTCAATTACGTCTTCATTAATGGTTGAAGCTTTACTTCTGTTATTAGAAAAGAAGGAATATGACTTCATTACCGTGAAAGAAATTTGTGAAAAAGCCGGGGTAAATAGAAGTACATTTTAT
>JAZREL010000038.1:0-7266 GCA_045660785.1 Eubacteriales bacterium
TGAAGAATATCTACAACTTGTTGAAGATTGGTTAGTTTTTTACAACACCACAAGATTAAAAAACAGGAAAAGGTGATTTCCTCTTCCTGTTCATAACTATACCCTTTTTTATTTTTTGTGAACTAAATGGGGTTCACTTCACTTACGAAGTGCCTTTTATTTTAATTATTTGCCTGCAACGATGCTTTCATAGAAAGCTTTTTCGTTGTTGCCAAGATTGCTTGATGTTGCAAGAACGTTTTCTGCAACCTCACACAAGCTGATCTTACCGTTTGTATCAGTAGCAAGTGCGCCAAGATCAAAGTCAACGTACTCAACGCCTCTGAAGTTCATAAGTCTTACAACTGTCTTTACTTCATATTCATCATAATATGTTGATGGCTTGATTACAACTGAGAATTCACCATCCTCAGAGTAACGGTCGTGGCTATACTTACCGTATGATTCAACGCTCTTTGTTTCGCCGTCCTTGTTAGTAACGTATGTGATAATTCTTACGTCACACTCGTACTCAATTTCAGCGAGCATTTCCATATCAATCTTATATGTAAGACGGATGCCTGCATAACCAGTTGTTCTTACTGAATAACCAATAAATGAGAGGAATTCTTTTGAAAGAACCTTCTTTGCAATTTCCTTTTCAGTTACGCCGTTTTCGTCAGCAGGAATACCGCAACCGGAGCAAACGTAAATTTCCTTACCCTCTGCTGTGTAAGTTGCACTGTAATCCTCTGCCCAGTGGTTTGTATGGTTGTTTGTAGCAGCGATTGGGTATTGTGAACCAACTCTGCCACAGCCCTTACATACGATTTGTCTGATACCTACGGAGCCGCACTTAGCGTTCATAAATACAAGCTCAGTATCGTAAACGTGTGTGCCGAGCGCAGGAATCTTAACGTTTTCAATTGTTTGTCCGCAATCAGAGCATGAACCGTGACCGTATCCGTCTGTTGAGCATGTTGCTTCAACGTCAGGAATTACATTTGAAACATTGTGACCGTACTCTTCCTTAGGAAGCTTAACAGTCATTTCATTTGCACATACAGGGCATTTTGCAATGCAAGAGCCGTCAGTATTGCAGGTTGGCTTAACGTAGCCATTGCCTGAGAGAATGTAATCGCTCTCGTCAATTTGACATTCGTGAGCAACCAAGTCAAGGCCGTGGAAGGACATTGCCCAACCGTTTGCCCATTTAGCACCGGTAGGTGTAATACGAATTTGCTTTGCAGCTGCGCCACTGGTCAATGAGCTTGACATATCAACGCTCATTGGGTCGGATTTATCAACACCGTTGCTTACAGTGTTCCAGTTTGTTGTATATGTTGCAGTTACCTCATCGTTTGCGTTAATCCACTCAACCTTATACGTTGTGTTGTTACCGCAAGCGTACATAATAGCTTTTGTGAATACGTATTCACGGTCTAAAACGATTGTATATGTTGAGCCGGATGGACCGTGCCAGAATGATAAAGGATCGTTATCAACGATTGCATTGTAGGAATCCTTTCCTGGCAATGGATATTGAGCAGTTGGTGCAGAGTCGTAAAGTGAGTCGTTTTCATTGTAGTCAACAATGATTTCGTACTTACCGTTTACGAACTCAAAATCAGCAATGCTGTCAGTATACAAGAGCTTTCTTGTTTGCTTGTACATAATTTCGTCACAGCCGTCTCTCATACAAGTAAGCTTCTTTTCGCCGAAACGAACAGTTGATGCCTTTCTTGTAACAACGCCGTCATCCCAGTCGTGACCGAATGCCTCGATAATATCTGTAACGTATGTAGCATCACAGTTTGGAATATCGCATCCTGTGCAGGAATAAAGAGTCGAGCCCTCGTTTTCACAGTCAGGTTCAGTTTTAACACCGCCATCCCAATTGTGAGCAGTTGCAGGAATGTCAAATTCCTTTGCAGTGCCGCAAGCATAGCAGTTCTTTGTAAGAACACCGTTTTCGGTTTCTGTCGCGGGAGTTGTAACAACGCCCTCGTCATATTGGTGGAAGCCGGTTGCAGGAACGGATTTCTTAATTACCTTACCGCAATCACATGAATATTCGATGTGTCCGGGATAGTTACACGTTGGGTTGTTTTCACCTGACTTGTCAAAAATGTGGTCACCCTCTTCAACAAAGGTTTCAATCTCCCAAAGGAATTCACTACCGTCGCCCTTACCGTTGGCAATTTCAATCTTAACCTTTGATGCTTCAACGAATGGGTCAAGTGTTACGCTTGTTGAGTCAATCGGAATATCCTTTGAGTCATAAACCTGGTCGCCCTCCATATTGAAAAGGCGAACTCTGATTTGTGAAACGTTCATCAAAACTTCATTTACAGAACCTGAGTTAGCAAGCTCACCCTTACCGTTTACAACGAGATTAAGCTCAGAAATCAAGTAGTCCTTTGTAAATTCCAAAACGATTGAGTAGTTCCAGCCCTTAGGTGAACGTGTACCGCGGTCAACTCTACCGTCAACAAGTGCCTCAGGAGCCCAAGCCCACCAGTTGTCACAGTAGTCACCTTCGTTTGTACCTGTACCGTAAATGAACGCCTCGGATGCGATGTTAGACTTAACAACGTCGCAAAATTCCTTTTCGACCATATAAGTTTCGATTTCTCTAAAGAAGTCGTTACCACGGCTTGAGGTTGAGAACGCAGATTGGTCACGGTAAATTTCAATCTTATCAGCAGCAACGTTTGCACTTACAACAACCTCTGTCATGCCGTTTGTTGAAACTGTTTCGGTGTGAACAAGGTCGCCTGCCTTATAGATATAAACTACAATTTGGTCAACGCTGTAGCTTTCGTTAACAGCTGCGCCGTTTGGTTGTTTTCCTGAACCGTTAAGATTGATAACGATATCAGTAAAATAATACGGCTTGTCATATGTCAACTCGAAAACGTAGTTGTTTGTTCTATTTGTATATGAACCTGTTTGTCTGTCACCGTCGATAAGCTTATTAAAGTTAACCTTATCGGTTGTAAGTGACATATCAACGTACTTATGCTCGCCCGTTGCTTGGATAGAATAAGATTCCAAGGTTGCCTGCGGTGCAATATTTGTACCCTGCTCTTCAGTTGCGATCGGCTCAACATTTGCATTGTCGTTTCCGCCGGCAAAAGCAAAGCAAGCAAATGCAGGAAGCAACATCAGTACCGCTAATAAAAGTGATGCTAATTTTTTCATACTTTTCCCCTTTGTAAATTAGAATTCTACGACGTTATCAAACGATGTGTTGTCGTTTGCATCGTCAGGCAACGTTTCTTGATTGTTGTTTGACGAATTTGTGTCTGTATTGGTGCTTGTTTGTGTATCATTGCCTGAATTTGTTGAAGTGTCGGTGCCACCATTGCCACCGCAGCTGCACAAAATCAACATAGATACAACCATTAAAGCAACCAAAGTCAATGAAAGAATTTTTTTCATTTGTCCCTCCTTGATTGTTTCATACGAAACTATCCTTTTAGATATAATTTTCTATATAAATAATATATCATAAAATACATATTTTGTCAAGTTGCATAAACACAATTATTTAATATTTAACAATTTGTCGAAATGCAACAATTTCGATATTGTTTTTCCGCCATATGCGTTTCGTTTTTTGTGCAAATTGCCAAAATTTTTCTAATTTCATAAAACAAATGGGGTTTTATAAAGAAAAGAACCTTGCCTGCAAAAATGCAAGCAAGGGTTTCTATGGTGCTCTTGCGGAGATTCGAACTCCGGACACCTTGATTAAAAGTCAAGTGCTCTACCGTCTGAGCTACAAGGGCATCATTTAGTGCCTACATATAATATCACACAATATCGGCTTTGTCAATACCTTTTTTCAAAAAATGTGAATTTTTTAACTAGCAATTTTGTTGACACAGAAAAGAAATAATGATATAATATTTTCAGCTTCAAAATCGCATTGATGCTAAGTTTTATTAACAACAAGAGGTAAATATGGAAAAAATTATGCTTTGGCAAAAGCCACCTTATATCGAATTTACAAATAACGGCTTTGAGCCGTCAATCACCCCTAAAATTATAAATGATAAGAAAACTGCCGTTTTGGTTTGTCCCGGTGGCGGCTACGGTGGAAAGGCAGACCACGAAAAAGGTGTTATTGCGGATATGTTTAACAGACACGATATAAACGCATTTGTACTTGACTATAACGTTGCGCCCTGCCATAAATTTGCTCCTCTTTCCGATATTCAGCGCGCAATAAGAACCATACGTTCACTTGGATTTGAAAAGGTTGCTGTATGCGGCTTCTCCGCGGGTGGGCATTTGGTTTGCTCGGCAGCGACACTTTACGATTACCCTGCTTACGAAAAAACAGATGACATCGACAATCTCAGTGCGCGCCCCGATGCATTTATCCCCTGCTATGCCGTTGTAACCTTCCAGGATGAATTTACACATATTGGCTCACGTCAAAATCTTTTGTCAAGCGAATGGCAAAACAAGGAGCTTATCGACCTTTTCTCAAACGAAAAGAACGTAAACAAAGATACTCCCCCTGCTTTTATTTGGCACACGGCAACTGACAACTTAGTTCCTGTAAGAAATTCTCTTGAGCTTGCAAACGCGCTCAGCCAAAACGGAGTTTATTTTGAGCTTCACATTTTCCCCGTTGGCTGCCACGGCCTTGGTCTTGCTTACGACCACAAGGATATAGGAATTTGGAGCGACTGTGCCTGCACCTTCTTGAATAAGCTATATTTCTAAGAGGTAGCTAATGAATATTGCTATTATCACCGGTGCTTCAAGCGGTCTTGGCACCGAGTACTACAAGGAAATACAAAACGAAGAGCTTGACGAGATATGGGTTATCGCAAGACGCGAGGGCGCGCTTAACGAAATTTGCCAAAAATACGGAAAAATCAAATCAAGAGTTATCCCACTTGATTTAACGCTTGATGAGAGCCACGAAAAGCTTCTTAATATCTTAAAGGAAGAAAAGCCGAATATCAGGTTTCTTTTCAACAATGCGGGCTTCGGTGCATACGGCAAGGTTGACGAAATTGACCTTAACAAGCAAACGAATATGATTGACCTAAACGTAAAGGCGCTCACCAAAATCACATATTTCGCACTTGAGTTTATGAGTGCGGGTGCAAAAATTATAAACACCTCATCAATAGTTGCTTTTGCGCCTATTCCGAATATGGCTGCATATTCCGCAACGAAAGCTTACGTTTTGAGCTTTAGCCGTGCGCTTCGCCACGAGCTGAGAAAAAGAAAAATTAACGTAACCGCCGTTTGTCCAGGCCCTATGGCAACTGAATTTTTTGCCGTTGCAGGTGTGGAAGGCGAAAAAACCAACCTAATTGACAAGCTTCCCTACTGTAACCCTCAAAAGGTAGCAAAAAACGGCATTAAGGCGGCAAAGCGCGGCAGACCCGTCTACACACCAAGAGCACTTTATAAATTTTCAAGATTGCTTGGAAAGACAGTTCCTCACACGCTTCTTATAAAATTTGTAAGCGCTTGACGTTAAATTTTATTATAAACAATTTACCACTCTGCTTTTTCTTTAGCGGGGTGGTTTTGTTATTTTCGACAATTTTTGCAAACTCAGCAAATTTTCCCTTGCTTTTATTTTTTTTCGTGTTATAATATAATCGGAGAAATTTGGAATTTATCCAACCAAGAAAGGAAACAAAAAATGAGTGTTGTTGAAATTTTAATTCGAATAGCCACAATGCTTGGCGGTCTTGCAATGTTCCTTTACGGAATGAGCATGATGACAAACGGACTTGAAAAAATGGCCGGCGGTAAGCTTGAGGTTATACTTAAAAAAGCATCCTCCAACAAATTTAAGGGTATGGCGCTCGGTGCGGGCGTTACCGCTGTTATTCAGTCATCATCCGCAACGACGGTAATGATTGTCGGTCTTGTTGGCTCGGGCATTATGACGCTTCCACAGACAATAGGTATGCTTATGGGTACAAACATTGGTACAACCATCACCCCATGGATTACCGGCTTGCAGTTCCTTAACGCAGACGCTTTAGGCGTTGGCGAAAAATGGATTGAGGTATTAAAGCTTCTTAAGCCATCATTCTTTGCTCCCATTATTGCAGTTGTCGGCATTATCCTTATAATGTTCTTTAGCAAGAAAAAGAGAATAAACAAGGATATCGGTACTCTCTGTCTCGGCTTTGCTATTCTTATGCAGGGTATGGAGCTTATGTCAATGGCCGTTGACTTCTTGGAGGACCCAAAATATAACGACCTTTTATTAAACGTAATCAATTTCTTCCAAACTCCTTGGATTGGCGTCTGGATTGGCCTTATACTTGCTACACTTTTCACAACCGTAATTCAGTCCTCATCTGCATCTGTCGGTGTTTTGCAGGTTCTTGTAGGCGCAGCTTCCCTTTCGGGAACGGATATTCCTTTCAAGGTTGCCATTCCTATTATACTTGGATTTAACATCGGTACTTGTGTAACCGCGGTTATTTCAAGCTTAGGCGCAAACAGAAACGCGAAGCGCGTTGCGGTAACTCACCTTGTTATAAAGATGTTTGCCGTTGCACTTTGCTTCATTCCATTCTTAATCACGTCATTAACTCCGTTAGATGAGCTTTGGTACGCTAAGGGCGTTACTGTATGGACTATTGCTATTTTCCATACTCTATTTAACATTGTAACAACGTTTATCCTGCTTCCTTGCTCAAAGCTTTTTGAAAAGATTGCTTATTTACTTGTCAAGGACAAGGAAGAAAAGACCACGGTTGCTTACATCGACCCGATTCTTATTTCACAATCACCCGCTATTGCCCTTTCCGAATGTGGCAACTTAACGGATGAAATGTGCGTTCTTTCAAGAGATGCACTCAACCTTGCAATTGATTCACTTTACTGCTATGACAAAAAGGTTGCACAGGAGATTATTGACAAGGAGGGCTTGATTGACAAGTACGAGGACCACATTGGTACTTACCTTGTTCAAATTGCTTCTCACTCACTCTCACGTGCTGACAGTAATTTGAACTCAAGACTTCTTCACACTATCGGTAACTTCGAGCGTCTTAGCGACCACGCGGTTAATATAAACGACGTTTCAGAGGAATTAAAGACAAAGAACATAGTTTTCTCAGACGAAGCGAAGGAAGAAATTGCCGTTATCACATGCGCGATAAAGGAAATTCTTCAAATTACATCCGAAGCATTTATTGCTAACGACCTTGCGATTGCAAAAAGAGTTGAGCCGCTTGAGCAGGTAATTGACAAGCTTATTGCAACCACCAAGGCAAATCACATAACAAG